>CAZMIB010000071.1:0-15282 GCA_964566245.1 uncultured Elusimicrobia bacterium
GCCGCGGCCTTCACGCGCGCCGCGCCGTCGGCGGCGTCGTCCTCCGCCCCCTCGCGCGCGCGGAACACCGCCGCGCGGCCCCCGGCCATGATCGCGCGTATCCGGGAGGGCGGGGTGCCGAAGGTCGGCGGGCACTCCGCGGCCTCCAGGACTCCCAGCCGGCCGCTGGTCCCGGCTCCGACGAAGAAGACGCGCCCGCCGGCCTTCCAGGACGCGACGAGCAGCTCGACCGCCTTCGCGAGGGCCGCCTTCTCCCTCGCGACCGCGCGCGGCACCGCGTCGTCCATGCGGAAGACGACGTCGAGCAGCCGGCCGACCGGCAGGGTGTCCAGGCTCGCGAGGCGCGGGTCCTCCCGCTCCGTCGGCAAACGCCCGAAGGCCGCCAGGCGCAGGCGGCTCACGGGGGGCTGAGCGGCAGAAGCGGCAGGTCGGAGCCGCGGACGGGGGCGGTCGACGGCGCGGGGGCCTCGGGCCGGAACGGATCGGTCGCCGTCCCGGAGCTTCGCCCCGCCGTCGGCCCCGGGAACGTTCCCTGGACCGAAAGCAGCTCGGTCTTGACCGGGCTGCGGACCCATTCCAGAAGCTTCCGCACCAAGGCGCCGTCGAGCATCTTGGTCCCGTGCTCCTTGGGAACGCCGACGAAATCGGCGTAGGCCGGGCCCGAGTACTGCTTCGCGACGTTGTAGAGGAGCTGGCCCTCGAGCCAGCCCTTGCGATCCGAGGAGCCGGCGACGATCAGCACCGCGCGCGGGCCGAGCGCGCGCATCGCGGCGATCGAGAGCACGTCGCGGTAGTTGATGCCCGGCGAGAGCAGGACCAAGGCCGGAACCGAGGAACCGAGGACCGCCCACTTCAGGCCGACGTTGGCGCCCAGCGCCGCGCCGCAGACGACGACCGAGCTCTCGGAGACGCCGGCGCTGCTGAGGAACACCGCGGCCGCGGCCGCGTCCTCGACCATCTGGTTGAACTCGTTGTCCTGGCCTTCCTTGCGGAAGCCGCGCCAAGTCGTCGACGAACCCTCGGGGTCCAAGGTGCTGTCGCCGTGGCCCCGAAGATCGATCGCGAGATAACCGTGTCCCATCGGCGCCAGCGCGCGGGCGAGGGGTTCCCAGTCGCCGCGCCGGCCGCCCAACATCGGCAGCAGAAGGAAGGTCTTTCCGGTGGTCGGAGGCTGCCAGGTCGCGGCCAAGGTCCAGCCGTCCTTGGTCTTGAACTGGACGGTCTGGCCGCCCAGCGACCGTCGGGCATGGAGCGCGGGCTTCGAGACCCCCGGGTTGAGCGAGGGCGCGCCCGAGGTCGAAGGCTCCGGTCGAGACGCGCTAGGCCGAGGCGGTTCGGCCGCGGGCTCCGGCAGAGAAGGCTCGGAGAGAACGGAAGGCCGCGCCAAGGGAGTCGAGGCGTGGAGACCCGCCACCTCGATCTGGGCCCGCGCGACGACGGCGAGGCCTACGAGGGCCAGCGCGAGGAACGTCCTCATCGGAACCGCCCCGGTCTCAGACCGCGTCGATGACCTGCGGCGGAAGCCCGGTGAACTGCTTGAGATAGGCCTTGCGTTCGGCCTTCATCTCGGCCACCAAGCGCGCGTAGGTCTCGGGCTTGTAGTACCGCTTCGGATCGTAGGAGGCGAGATCCGGGACGCTCGGCGACGAGACGGCGACCTCGTAGCCCCAGTCCGCGTCCTTCGCCCAGCTCAGCTCGCCGCGGCCGATCGAGCGCAGCAGCGCGGCCGAGACGGCCTTCGTGATCTTCTTGCCGTCGAGGCCGTTGTCGCCCTGCTTGCCGACCGAGCCGGTGTTCAGCAGGTAGACCTCGATGCCGGGGTTGGCCTTCAGCGTCTCCATCAGCCGGAGACCTTCCTCGTCCTCGGAGCCGATGATGAACGGGTTGAAGCCGACCTCGTGCTTCGGCTGGCCGGCCTTCTTCGGATCGCCGGCCGAGGTCTCGATCGACTCGCCGAGCATGAAGTACGCGACGGCCTGGTCGCGGGTCAGGCGCGCGACCGGCGGAACGACGGTGTCGCGGCGCGTGATGAAGATCAGCGCGTGCGTCGCCTCGAGATCGATGCGCTTCGAGGTGAACGGTATCCGCGGGCGGACGGCCAGCGCGCGGCCGTTCGTCCCGTGCTTGAAGTTCGCGAAGTCGAGCTTGCCGCTCTTAGGGTCGGCGTAGACGTTCTCGAACACCGCGCCGTCGTGCATCAGCGAGCGGTACAGGCCGGGCTGCTCGGCCTCGGCCAGGCCCTCGGTCTTCACGTAGAAGTTGTCCTCGGTGCCGAACGCGCGGCCGCTCCGGTCCATCAGCACGATGTCGTCCTGAAGGACCTCGACGCCCTCGGGGGCGGCCAAGCCGTGGTCGTCCAAGGTCAAGGTGGTCTTGCCCGTCCCGGACAGGCCGAACAGCAGCAGGCCCACGTCCTGGAGCTTGCCGTCGCGCTTCACGCGCAGCACCTTCGAGCCCGCGTGCAGGCCGAGCCCGCCGCGCTTCTTGGCCTGATACATCGCCAGGCGCAGGAAGGACATCTTGGCCTCTCCGACGTAGTCGACGCCGAGCACGAGGTTGATCCCCTTCTCGGGGTTGATCAGGATCGCGCGCTGGGGCAGGCCGGAGATCCCCTTGTCGAAGTCGGGGAAGTAGACCGTCAGAATGTCCGGCTCGCGGCGCGGGTCGTGCAGCGCCTGAGGGGCCGGGAAAAGGGTCTGGCACCACAGCAACGCGACGCGCGCGTAGGCCTTCGGGATCAAGAGCCGAGCGTGGAACTGGAACTCTTTCGTCTCGCCGACCAGCCGGTCGAGCTGGATCCACTGCTCCGCGGGCATGTTCCGCGCGACCGCGTCGAGAAGGGAGCTCGTCGTCTCGGGGGCCGCCGCCTGCTGGAAGCGGCCGAGCTTGACGCCGTCCGCCGCGTAGAAGGTGCTGCCCGAGGAACGGCTGGAGACGCGATGCGTGACGTAGGCCGGGGCGCCGACCTCGGTCGTGACCTCCTCGCTCTTCGCGAGCGTGCGCAGCTCGGCCGGCGAGGGGTTCGAGAGAACGGGGACGTCGAAGGTTTTTTTCCAGGTCACGGTCGGCTCTTTCAAATGAGAAGGCATGCGCTCTCCTTGAAGCCCAGAATTACGGCCGTCTCGCGAAGGAGGCGGTCGACGTCGCCCGAAACGTCGCGTCTACCAGCGGGCGCCCGCGAGGTGATTGCCCGCGCGCGCGCCGAAAAGCGGAACGATGATCTCTTCCGGACGGAACCAGAGCTTGATCTCGCGCTCGGCCTCGACGGGGTCGGAGGAGGCGTGCAGGACGTTCTCCATGACCCCCTTGGTCGTGATGCGGCCGTACTGGCCGCGCAGGCTCTTCGGATGCGCCTGCTCGGGGTGCGTCGCCCCAGCGATCTCGCGGATCTTGCCGACGGAGTTCTCGCCCTGGTAGACCAAGGCCAGCACGCCGGAGAACTCCTCGCCGTGCAGTTCGCCCTGGATGAAGCGGATCAGCTCGCCGAAAAAGGGCTTGTCCTTGAGATGGCGGTAGTGATCCTCGGCCAGCTCCTTGGACACCTTGACCACCTTCGCGCCGACGAGGCGCAGATGGGCATGGGAAATGCGGTTCATTACGTGGCCGGTCAAACCCTTCGCGAGGGCGTCCGGCTTGATGAGCACCAAAGTTGTCTCGATCGCCATGGGGGCGATTCTAGAATAAAGGAAGGACGACCGGCAAGTCTAACCCTGCTAGACCTATTCCTACCGGCTCGGCCGCAGATGGCGCAGATCGCGCAGATACGACCAAGGGGCCCGCGCCCCAGTCCCCCCATCTGCGCCATCTGCGTGTTATCTGCGGCGTGACGTCGCCGGGCTGGGCCGGCCCAGATCGTGGACATTAAGTCCACATTCGCGAGCCCGGCCGTTGCCGTCCCGGCAACAACTACGCCGCCGCCAATTCCCTCGCGGCGTAGTCCAAGCGGGCCAGGACGCGGTCCTTGCCCAGAAGCTCCAGCATCTCGAACAGGCTGGGGCCGGTGGTGCGACCGGAGACGGAGACGCGCAGGGGATGGAAGACCTGGCCGGCTTTCAGGCCTTTCTCGGTCACGAAGGCGCGGATCGCGGCCTCCAGGGCCTTGGTCTCGAACGGCTCCAGGGCCTTGAGCTTGGCCGCGAGATCGCGCAGCATCGGCTGGACCCCGGGGGCCTTCAGCGTCTTTTGGACCGAGGCCGGGTCGTAGGCCGCGTCCTTGAAGAAGAAGTCGACGAGCTGAGGGACCTGCGAGAGGAGCTTGGTCTTCTCATGCTCCAGCGCGACGGCCTTGAGGAGCTGGGGGCCGTCGTGCGGCATGCCGGCCGCGGACAAAAACGGCCGCGCTTGCGCGACGAGCTCGGAAGCCGGAAGCGCGCGGATCTTCTCGCCGTTAAGCCACTCAAGCTTCTGGGGATCGAAGGTCGCGGGGTTCTTCTGGCAGTGGCCGAGGTCGAACTTCTCGACCAGCTCCTTCGGATCGAAGAGTTGCTGGCTGTCCGGCGTCGACCAGCCCAGCAGCGCCAGGTAGTTGCGCAGCGCCTCGGGCAGGTAGCCCTGGTTGCGGTACTCCAGCACCGAGGTCGCGCCGTGGCGCTTGGAGAGCTTGGCGCCGTCGGGTCCGAGAATCATCGACAGATGCGCGAAGCGCGGCGGCTCCCAGCCCAGCGCGCGGTAAAGCTGGATCTGGCTGGGCGTGTTCGAGAGGTGCTCCTCGCCGCGTATGACGTCGGTGATCTTCATCGTGTGATCATCGACGACGCAGGCGAAATTGTAGGTCGGGATGCCCGAGGTCTTCTGGATGACGAGGTCCTGCTGAAGGTTGTTCTCGAAACTGACCTCGCCGCGGATCATGTCGTGGACGACGGTCGCGCCGTCGCGCGGCATCGCGAAGCGCAGCACGTGCTTGAGGCCCTTGCCCTCGCGCTCGGAGCGCTCGGCGGCCGACAGACCGCGGCAGCGGCCGTCGTAGCGCGGCGGACGCTTCTCGAGCTGGGCGCGGCGGCGCATCTCGTCGAGCTCCTCGGGGGTGCAGTAGCAGCGATAGGCCTGGCCCGAGGCCTCGAGGCGCGCCGCGTGCTCGCGGTAATGCTCCTGGCGGCGCATCTGGAAATAAGGAGCATAGGGGCCCTTCTCGGCCCAGGGGGCCTCCTCGCCGCGGCCGAGGTTCGCGGGATCGAAGACCGGGCCCTCGTCCCAGTCCAGGCCCAGCCAGGCCATGCTCTCGAGGATCGCGTCGACCGAGGCGTGCGTCGAGCGCACCTCGTCGGTGTCCTCGATACGCAGCATGAAGACGCCGCCGGTGTGGCGCGCGTAAAGCCAGTTGAACAAAGCGGTGCGGGCGCCGCCGATGTGCAGGTAGCCCGTCGGCGAGGGAGCGAAACGAACGCGTGGTGTGGTCACCCGCGAATTGTACAAAATTGGCGGTCTCCCCCTCGAATTGACTCCCCTTCGCCCAATGCGATAAACTGGCCGCGATGTCGACGATTTTAGTCGTGGACGACGAGAAGGACATCGTCACCTTGATCCGGTTCCTTCTTGAAAGGGACGGGCATCAGATCGCCGCCGCCTACAACGGCCTGGACGCGCTGAAGCTGCTGGGGATCGAGCCGGGCGGGACCGTCATGAAGCGGCCCGATCTCATCATTCTCGATCTCATGATGCCGGTCATGGACGGGTACGCGGTCAGCGCGAGACTCGCCGCCGCGCCCGAGTTCAAGGGCCTGCCGATCCTCGTTCTGACCGCGCGCGGCCAGACCAGCGTCCTGTTCCAGACCATCGCGAACGTCGCCTCCTACGTCGAGAAGCCCTTCGACCCGTCGACGCTCAAGGCCCGCGTGCAGGAGCTGCTGGCCCCGAACCGGGCTCGGTAAGCCGGATGGCGAAAATCCTCGTCGTCGACGACGACCGAGACCTCTCGGATGTGCTTCGGACCTTGCTGGAAAGCGTCGGCCACCAAGTCGAGGACGCGCGCCACCCGCGCGAGGCCCTGGCCATGCTCGGCCTGGAGCCCAAGGACGCGAAACGTCCGCTGCCGGACGTGATTTTGCTGGATGTGATGCTGCCGTGGATGGACGGCTTCGCGGTCTGCGGCCGGATACGCGCCGACGAGCGCACGAAGGAGCTGCCGGTGATCTTTCTGACCGGCCGCTACGAGGACCAGGCCAGCGGGCCGAAGACGTACCTGATACGGAAGCCTTTCGAGCCGGATCGTCTGTTCCGGCTGATACGGGAGATCCTCTCCAAATGAACGACACCCTCGCTGAAATCATCGCCCTGAAGGCCGAGAAGGTCAAGGAGCTCCGCGCCCGCGGCGTGGAGCCGTACCCGCATCGCTTCAAGAAGACCCACGCCGCCGCCGAGGTGCTCGCGAAACCCGAGGGCGAGGTCCGCTTCGCCGGGCGTCTCGTGCAGAAACGCGAGATGGGCAAGGCCTCCTTCGCGCACCTGCAGGACGGAACCGGCAAGCTGCAGATTTACGTCAAGCGCGACGTGATCGGCGAGGAGTCCTATCAGTCCTTCAAGAAGGACGTCCACGAAGGCGACTTCCTGGGCGTCGTCGGCCCGATCTTCAAGACCAAGACCGGCGAGACGACGGTCGAGGTCCGCGAGCTGACCTTGCTCGGCAAGGCCCTGCGGCCGCTGCCCGAGAAGTTCCACGGCCTGAAGGACACCGAGCTGCGCCAGCGCCAGCGCCACCTCGATCTCTTGGCCAACCCCGAGTCCCGCGCGGCCTTCGAGCTGCGCTCCCGGATCGTGCGCGTGGTGCGCGACGTCTTCGACGGCGAGGGCTACCTCGAGGTCGAGACCCCGGTGCTCACCCCGCAGGCCGGCGGCGCGTCCGCGACCCCGTTCGTCACGCACCACAACGCGCTGGACATGCAGCTTTACCTGCGCATCGCGCTGGAGCTGTACCTCAAGCGGCTGATCGTCGGCGGCTTCGACCGCGTCTACGAGCTGGGCCGGGTGTTCCGCAACGAGGGCATCGACACGCGCCACAACCCCGAGTTCTCGATCCTGGAGGCCTACGCCGCCTACATGGACTACGGCGCGATGGCGGATCTCGTCGAGAAGCTCTTCTCTCGCCTGGCCGACGCGCTCGGCAAGGACGAGGTCGAATATCGTGGACAAAAAGTCCCCATCCGACCCCCGTTCGACCGCCTGTCGCTGCCGGAGCTGTGGCACAAGCACTGCGGCGAGGACATCCACGCCGTGCTTAGGGGCAAGGGGTTCGACCGCGAGCATCTCGTCGCCCTCGGCAAGAAACTGCACGTGCAGGCCGACGACGCGACCCCCTCGGCCAAGATCTTCGAGCGGCTGTTCGACTCGCGCATCCTGCCGAAGCTGGAGCGGCCGGCGTTCCTGATGGACCACCCGACCGCGATCACCCCGCTCGCGAAGTGCAAAGCGGGCGACGAGAGCCTGGTCGAGCGCTTCGAGTTCTTCATCGGCGGCGAGGAGCTCGCGAACGCGTACTCCGAGCTGAACGATCCGCAGGACCAGCGCGAGCGCTTCCTGGAGCAGATGCGCCAGCGCGGCGAGGGGCACGACGAGGCCGAGCCGATGGACGAGGATTTCGTGCAGGCCCTCGAGGTCGGCATGCCGCCGACCGGCGGCATCGGGATCGGCATCGACCGCCTGGTGATGATCCTGACCGGGCTGTCCTCGATCCGCGACATCGTCCTTTTCCCGACGCACCGCCCGCAGGAGCAGGAGGCGCCGGCCCCCGCGGAGGCTCCGTGAAGCGGCTGTACCGCTCGCGAACCGACCGCACCGTGCTCGGCATTTTGGGCGGGCTGGGCGACTACCTGGGCGTCGACCCGACCGTCCTGCGCCTGATCTTCGTGGTGCTGTCGATGCTGACCGGCATGCTCCCGCTGACCTTGGCCTACTTCACCGCCTACTTCATCATGCCCCTGGAGCCCGGCGGCGGCGAGCGGTGAGCTTCGAGCTTTTCGTCGCCCGGCGCTACCTGACCGCCCGCCGCAAGGGCCTGTTCGGCGCGCTCACCTCCGGGATCGGCGTGGCCGGCGTCACGGTCGGCGTCGCCGCGCTCGTGACCACGCTCTCGGTCATGAACGGCTTCCAGGAGGACATCCAGAAGAAGATCATCGGCGCCCAGGCCCACGTCGTGCTGATGGGAGAGCTCTCGGCCGAGCAATCCGAGGCGCTGACCTCCGAGCTGCGGCGCGACCCGCGCGTCGAGGCCTCCAGCCCGCTCTTGCTCGGCCAGGCCATCATGGTCGCCGGCTCTCGCTCGCTGGGCGTGGTCGTAAAGGGCCTCGAGCCCGCCCAGGAAACGAAGGTCAACGACCTGATCAAGAACATCGTCGAAGGGGGCTTCGCGCCGGGCGGAGTCGTGCTCGGCCGCGAGCTGGCGCGCAACATGGGCGTCTATCCCGGCGACCAGGTGTTGCTTATCAGTCCACAGGGCGCCGAGTCCGCGCTCGGGCTCGCCCCGCGCATGCAGCGCTTCAAGGTGACCGGCCTCATCAAGACCGGCTACTACGAGTTCGACAGCCTCACGGCCTACGTCAACCTGGACGACGCGCGCAAGTTCCTGGGAATCAAGACCTACGCGGGCGGCCTGCAGCTCAAGCTGAAGGACCTCGGCCGAGCCGACGCGCTCGCGAGCGACTTGCGCCGCAAGCTGGGCCTCGCGTTCGCGGTCCGCACCTTCAAGGACCTCAACCAGACCTTGTTCGCGGCGCTGAAGCTCGAGAAGTTCGTGATGTTCACGATCCTCACCTTGATCGTGCTGGTCGCGGCGTTCAACATCGCCTCGAACCTGATTTTGCTGACGACCGAAAAGGTGCGCGACATCGGCCTGCTGAAGGCGATGGGCGCGACGCCCGGGCGCATACGGCGCATCTTCTGGCTGGAAGGCACCTTGATCGGCGCGATCGGCGTCGCGCTCGGCACCGTCCTCGGGCTCGCGCTGAGCTGGATCATCGGGCGCTACCCTATCGTCGAGCTGCCGGCCGACATCTATTACCTCTCGCGCGTCCCGGTCGCGGTGCAGGCCAAGGACGTCGCCGCGATCGTGTTCTGGAGCCTGGTGCTGTGCCAGATCTCGACGCTGTACCCGGCCTCCAAGGCCGCCCAGGTGGACCCGATCGAGTCGATCCATTATGGCTGACGTGACGCTGCGGATCCCCGCCGTCCGCGCCGAGGGCCTGACCAAGGCCTACGCCGGCGCGCAGGGGCCGGTCGAGGTGCTGCGCGGCGTCGATTTCGAGGCCGCTCCCGGCGAGTTGATCGCGATCCTCGGCCCCTCCGGCTCGGGCAAGTCAACCCTCCTGAATCTGCTGGGGCTGATGGACCGGCCGACGTCGGGGAGCCTCAAGCTGTTCGGCCGCGAGGCCGCGGGCCTGAGCGAGCCCGAGCGCGCCGCGCTGCGCAACGAGCGCGTCGGCTTCATCTTCCAGTTCGACAGCCTGCTGCCGGAGTTCTCGGTGCTCGAGAACGTCATGATGCCGGGGCTGATCCGCGGCGCGGCGGACCCCGGGCGGGCGCGCGAGCTGCTGTCGCGATTCGGCCTCGCGGGCTTCGAGGACCGGCGCCCGCGCGAGCTTTCCGGCGGCGAGCGCCAGCGCGCGGCCGTCGCGCGCGCCCTGTTCGACGCGCTCGGCCTCGTGCTCGCGGACGAGCCGACCGGCAACCTCGACAGGCGAAACGGCGAAATGGTATTCTCCGACCTCAGGCGCATGGCCGTGGAGTTCAAGGTCGCGGTGGTGCTCGTGACCCACAACGAGAACGCCTCAAGCTACGCGCACCGCACGCGGCACCTCTCGGACGGGCGCTTTGACCAGCCGTAAGCCGGCATGTCGACCGAGGCGCGATGAAAATCTGGATTGACGGCCAATTCCTAGATAAGGACGACGCCAAGATCTCCGTCTTCGACCACGGCCTCCTCTACGGGGACGGCGTGTTCGAGGGCATCCGCGCCTACAACGGCCGCGTGTTCATGCTGCGCGAGCACGTGAAGCGGCTGTTCAACTCCGCGAAAGGCATCCTGCTGACGCCGACCTGGAGCGAGCACGAGATCGAGTCGCTGATCATCGACGCCGTGCGCCAGAACGGCCTGCGCGACGCCTACATCCGCGTCGTGATGACGCGCGGCGTCGGGGACCTCGGCCTGGACATGCGCAAGTGCAAGCGCCCGTCGCTGATCATCATCGCCGACAAGATCGAGCTGTACCCGGAGGAGGTTTACTCCAAGGGCCTCTCGATCATCACCTCCAGCATGCGGCGCCTCGGGCCCGACCAGCTCTCGCCGAACATCAAGTCGCTGAACTACCTTAACAACATCCTGGCCCGCGCCGAGGCCGTGCGCGCGAACTGCCAGGAGGCGATCCTACTGAACCCGCAGGGCTACGTGGCCGAGTGCACCGGCGACAACATCTTCTACCTGCAGGACGGCAAGATTTTCACCCCGCCGGCGTGGGCCGGGATTCTCGAGGGCGTCACGCGCGCCTCGATCATCCAGCTCCTGCGCGAGAAGCTCGACACGCCCGTCGTCGAGGAGATGTTCACGACCTTCCAGCTCTACCGCGCCGAGGAAGTGTTCTTGACCGGCACGGGAGCCGAGGTCGTCCCCGTCTCCAAGATCGACGGCCGCCCCGTCGGCGCCGGCAAGCCCGGCCCCTTCACTCAGAAGATCATGAAAGCCTTCCGCGACCACGTCACCCGCGTCGGCACGCCCATCTACGAGGAAGTGAAGACGCGGTAGCGGCGGGCCGAGAACGGCCGGGTGTCATACTTTCACCAGGGCGATTCTTTTACCAGGAATTAGGCAGGTTGCACAGTAAGCTTCATGCCTACCGCGCCAACTAATCGTCGGAGACTGTGCAGATGAGGGTTTCCGGATCGCGAAAGCATCCGGAAAAGGTGTTCTCGATTGAGGTGGGTCTTTCTCGCCAACTGGCGGAGACCGCCGTGGGCTTCCGCCACGTCGCGCAGCGCGACCAGGAAGGTCGCCTCATCGTCCTCAAGGCACTGGCTTAGGTAGCCGGCCGCGAACTTCGGATCTCGTAGTCGGCGTAGAAGGTCGTCGCGATAGCTCACCGACGGTTTGACCGGGGATTTCATTCCTTTGCCCTCCGCAGATAGTCCTGCCAATACGCCTGGGCCGTCTTGATATCGGTCGATTGGCGCTTCTTGTCGCCTGCGTGCAACAAGATCACGATGACTTTCCCTTCCCGGCCGTAATAAATGCGGTAACCGGGACCGACGTCCAGCTTAAGCTCGAAGACGCCGCCGCCGACGAACTCGGCGTCGCCGAATAGGCCCCGCCGAACACGCGCCAAGCGAGCGGCTACGATCTGCTGCTGCCTCATGTCCAGAGAGTCCAACCATTCCTGGAACGGATGCCGCTGCGAGAGCGTCTGATAATAACGAAGCTCGACTGGAGCTATATCCACGGAGCTTCCTCCTTATAGTAGCTTACAAACTACTATCCGTCAAGGGCTTACATCTGAGCTTCCAAGGAAAATACGGCTCCTATCCGCCGAGGGTTCCGCCCTTGGACAACTCTATCCGCGCCGGGGCGGATGCTACGTGCCCGGGCCTGAAGGGTTAGGGGTTCGGGCGTTCCGCGCGAGCGAGACGAGAACTGTCGTCGGAGCATTTCGTAAAATGGGGACACGACGGATCGGTTCCCTGCAATGGAGGAAGTGCCATGGCGAATTTGAACAAGGTGATGCTGATAGGGCGTCTGACGCGCGATCCCGAGGTGAAGACGTTCGCCTCCGGCGGCAAGGTGGCGAATCTCGGCTTCGCGGTGAACAACCGCCGCAAGAGCCCCGACACCGGCCAGTGGGAGGACGTCCCCGTCTGGGTGGACGTCAAGGCTTTCAACCGGGAGTCCGGCCGCAAGCTGGCCGACCTCGCCGAGCAGTACCTTCGCAAGGGCCAGCAGGTCTATATCGAGGGCCACCTGGTGCTCGAGGAGTGGACCGGCAAGGAAGACGGCAAGAAGCAGTCGAAGCTGCGAGTCGTCGTCGACGACATGCAGTTCCTGGAGCGGCGCGAGGACGGCGGCGGCCGCATGGCGCCCGCGGCGCAAAGCGCCTCGGCCCCGACTAAAAGCGCCCCGGCGAACGTCGCGGACTCCGGCGACGGCGATCTCGAGGAAGTGCCGTTCTAAGCGCCGGCGGCCGGCCGGAGCGGGGACTGATCGGGTGACTAGCGCGGGGCGCGGCCGAATGCGGTAGAATGCGCCGATGAAAGCCTTCCTCGCGCTCCTGCTTGCCGCCGCGGCGTTGCTTCCGCCGGAGGCCGGCGCCGGGACCTACTGCAACGGCGCGCCGCGCGAGGGCTTTCTGGCGCCGCTCTATCCGAGCGGCGCGCCGACGACCGGCGGCCTGGCGGGACTCTACCCTAACGGAAAATCGACGCTCGGCATCGGGGCGGTCCTCTATCCTAACGGCGCCTCGACCCTCGGCGTCCTGTCGTCGCTTTACCCGAACGGCCGCTCGACGACGGGGCTGTTCTCATGCGCCGGCCCCAACGGCGAGTCGTTGATCGCCGACTCGACGGGCCTTTACCGCGCGCGGGCGCGCATCCCCGACTTCGGCCTGGTGACGGTCCGCATGGGCTCGGACTGCGTCATCCAAAGCGGCACGTTCGAGCACCACGAGAACGGCTACACGGTCTATTTCGACGTGGACTTCAAAACCGGAGCCGTCTCCAACGTCGACGCCGTGTGCGACTGATTCGCCTCCGGGACCACGGTTGCTCTTCTTCATCCTCGGCTTAAGCCTGGCGCCGCTCGCCCAGCGCGCGCGGGCGACCGTTTGGCAGCCCCCGGCGGGGCTCGCGCAATCGCCGATCTGGCCGGGAACCGCACCTGACGCGCCTCCGGAAGCCGCGCCCGAGTCCTTCACGAGCGACGACCAGGTCGCGGGCAAGCCTGTCGGCTGGATCACCGACGTCTCCCGGCCCACGATGACGGTTTACCCGCCCAAGGGCAAGAACACGGGCGCCGCCGTGATCGTCTTTCCCGGCGGCGGTTTCATGGGGCTGGCGATAGATTTGGAAGGCACCGAGGTCTGCGACTGGTTGACGGCCAAGGGCGTCACGTGCGTGGTGCTGAAATACCGCGTGCCGCGCTCAGAGGACTATTGGGACAAGGATCTCCATCGCCGCGTAGAACCGAAGATCCAAACGGCCTTCCAGGACGCCCAGAGGACGATCAGCCTCGTCCGCTCCCGCGCCTCGGAAGGGGGCATCGACCCCAAGAAGATCGGCGTGCTCGGCTTCTCGGCGGGCGGATATCTGGCCGCGAAGACGGCCACCGAGTTCAAGCAGCGCGCCTACCGGCCGGTCGACGACGCGGACAAAGTAAGCTGTCGCCCGGACTTCTCCGTCCCCATCTATCCCGGACACCTGTGGAGGCCGCGCGGGGACTCGGCCGAGCTCAGGCTCAATCCAAGGATCCACGTCTCCTCGCAGACCCCGCCGACGTTTCTGCTGCAAGCGGAGGATGATCACGTCGACAACGTCAACCAGGTGCTGACGTACTACATCGCGCTCAAGGACGCCGGCGTTCCCGTCGAGATGCACCTCTACGCGCAAGGCGGCCACGCCTTCGGCCTGCGGCCCACGAAATTTCAGATCACCGGCTGGCCCCCATTGGTGGAGACCTGGCTCCGAACGATCGAGATGATCGCGGAGTAACCGGGTGTCATACTTTGACTTTTTTACTTGTTGCGCGCGCACATAAAAGTCAAAAATTCAAAGTATGACACCGTATCTGGGCTGGATCGGTCTCGCGTTGGGCGCGGCGGCGAGCGGAGCCGTTCTGGCTTCGGGGCCGGGGACCCGGCTGGGGCTCTGGAATTTCAGGTTCGGCTTCTCCTTGCTCCGGCTGGCCTTCTTCGTCGGCCTGCCGGCCGCGGCGGTCTCGCTGGCGGCCCTGCTTTGGCCCTCCCAGGGGAACCGGCAGGCTAAATCCGCCGGCTGGGCGGGGCTGGCGCTCGGCCTCGCCGCTTGGACCATCCCGTGGGGCCTGCTGCGCTCGGCCAAGGGTTTCCCGCCGATCCACGACATCACGACCGATACCGAAAACCCGCCGTCGTTTTCCGCGATCGTTCCGCTGCGCGCGAACGCGCCGAACAAACTTGAATACGGCGGCCCGGAGCTCGCGCGAACGCAGCGCGCGGCGTACCCCGACATCGCCCCGCTCAAGCTCAAGGACGCGCCCGCGGCGGTTTTCCCCCGCGCGCTGGCGGCGGCGCGCGGGATGGGCTGGGAGATCGTCGCGGCCGACGCCGACGCCGGCCGCATCGAGGCCACCGCGACCACGCTTTGGTTCGGCTTCAAGGACGACGTCGCGATCCGCGTCGCCTCCGACGGAGCGGACAGCCGCGTCGACATCCGCTCCATCTCGCGCGTCGGCAAGGGCGACGTCGGGGCCAACGCGAAGCGAATACGCGCCTTCCTTCAGGCGATGAGCTCGCTCTAACGAAAGGTCCGACATGCATCGAGCGGCCGTGGCGAAGTTGCGGAAGTCCGATCCGGTTCTGGCGAGGATCATCGAGCGCGTGGGGCCCTGCCGTCTGCATCGCTCGCAGGGACGCGGCTCGTACTTCGAGGCGCTGGCCGAGGCCATCGTCTATCAGCAGCTCAACGGCAAAGCCGCGGAGACGATCTTCAACCGCTTCAGGGCGCTTTACGGCCCCGGCGCCTTTCCCGCGCCGGAGCGGATAGTGAAGACGCCGGACATGAAGCTGCGCAAGGTCGGGCTTTCGCGTCAGAAGCTGTCCTATCTCAAGGACCTGGCAGGGAAGGTCGCCTCGGGAGAGGTACGGCTCGACACCCTCGAGTCGCTGCCGGACGACGGCGTCGTCGAGACGCTGACGCGCGTGAAGGGCATCGGGAAGTGGACGGCGGAAATGTTCTTGATGTTCAGGCTAGGCCGTCCGGACGTTTTGCCTACGGGGGATTACGGGTTTCAAACAGCGGTGAAAAAAGCGTACGGGCTGAAAGATCTACCCCGCCCGGCCAAGCTTCAAGAACTGGGCGAAGCTTGGCGGCCGCATCGGTCGGTCGCAACGTGGTACTTCTGGCGGAGCTTGGACGCGGAATAAGGTTTCACGCCGAGGAGCTTCAGTACCAGACCACCACCATACCGTCGCCGCCTTTCCCACCGCGGCCGCCGCGAATCTGAACGGCCGTGCCGCTCCCGCAGCCTCCGCCCGCGCCTCCACCCCCGCCGCCGCGCGACCCGGCCCCGCCGGGACTGGGTCCGCAGCCGCCCCCGGCCGTTCCGCCTCCGCCGCCTCC
>CAZMIB010000072.1:0-14560 GCA_964566245.1 uncultured Elusimicrobia bacterium
CGCGCGGCTTGGCCCTCATCGAGTCGCTGCTGGACGCGGCGCCGGACGACGCCGAGCTCGCGCGGCGCCTCGGCGAGTCGTTCTCGGTCTACGACGCGGTCGCCGACGACGGCTCCCCCTCGGGCACGATCTCGGGCTACTTCGACGCGGAGCTCGATGTCGTCCTCTCTCGCCGCCAGGATTTCACGCCGATCCTCGCCAAGCCTCCGGAGCTGGTCTCTACCGGCAACGGCCCGCCGTTCGACTGGGGCCGCCGACGCCGCGGCCGGCTGGTCCCGTACTTCACGCGCCGCGAGATCGACCAGGGGGAGCTCGACGGCCGGGGGCTGGAGCTTTTCTGGACGCGCCACCCGACCGACCTGCTGGTGATGCAGATCGAGGGCTCGGGCTGGGCGGTCCTGCCGGACGGCACGCGGCGGCGCCTGGCGTTCGACGCGACGAACGGCCGCCCGTTCCGCAGCCCGGGCCAGTCGCTGCTGGACTCCGGCGAGCTGCCGTCGGACTCCGACCCCTCGGACATCCTGCGCTACATGCGCTCGCAGTCCCCGGCGCGCGAGCGGCGCATCGTGAACGTGAACCCGCGCTACGTCTTCTTCAAGGCCGTCGACGGCGGGGGCGGCCCGTGGGGTTCGACGGGCGTCGAGCTGGTCCCCGGGCGCTCGATCGCGATCGACCCCTCGCGCCTGCCGATGGGCGCCGCCGCGCTGCTCGTCTCGAAAAAACCAGTTCTCGGACTGGACGGCAAGCTGACCTTCCGCGACTTCGCCCGCCTGGTCTTCACGCACGACATCGGCTCCGCGATCCGCGGCCCCACACGCCTTGATCTCTTCTTCGGCAGCGGCCGCAAGGCCGAGGAAGAAGCCCGCCACATGTGGTTCCCCGGCCGCCTATACGTCCTCGCCCCCCGTTAAGAACGGCGAACGGCCTCCTGTACGGACCTCGGCCCCCGGGTCCGCCGGGTATCCCGCTACGCAAAACGCGTGAGACGCCCGAGGCTCAGTACGAGGGCGGCTCTGCGGAGCGAGCGATCTCCGAGCGCGAGCGCGTTTTGCGGAGTGGGACAGACGCTGCCCGGGCGCCGAGGTCCTCAACGGGACGGCAACGTCCGGCTCAGAACCGAACCAGGAGGGAGTAGCGGAAGGTGTTGCCCAGGTCTCCGAAGGGGACCCAGGCGAAGTCGAAGGACAGGCTAGGGAAGGAGAGGCCGGCGCCCAAGGTGATGCCTTTGGTGCCGTCGATGTTGTCGCGCGCGTTGTTGAAGCCCGCGCGCAGGGTTCCTTTCAAGGCGCCCATCAGGCTGGTCGTGTACTCGCCGCCCAGAGCGACCAGGGGATGGTTGTCCCGGTACTGTATCGCGTCCAGCTCGAGCTTCAGGTCCGTCACCGGCTCCACGGCGGCGCCGATCACGTACGCCGACGGCAGCGGGTCCTTCGGTCCGTCGCCGAGGGCCAGTCCCGTTCCGAGGTTGCGCGCCACCACGGCCAAGTCCACTTTCCGCTCCACGTTGACCCGGTAGCGCGCGCCGAAATCGAACGCGAAGGCGTTGCCGCTCACGACGTCGATCTTCTCGCGAATGATCTTGCCGGTCATGCCGAAGGCCGTGCGCGAGTCCGGGGCATAGGCGAAACTGGCCGCATACGTGTAGTCCGCGGCGTCGAAAAGGCCGACGTTGAGATCGGTGTCCTCGGTGCGTCGCTCGAGGCCGCTGACGCCGAGGTTCGCCAGGGAAAGCGCGACGACTTTGCGCGGGTAGCCCGCCCCGTCGCCGAGGGGCAGAAGGAAGGAGCCGTACTCGAAGTTCGTTCCTTGGAAATACTGGGCGTGCATCGCCCCGAGCATCGGCTGGGTCGCGAGCGCGAGGCCGGCCGGGTTGTAGTAGGCCGCGTAGGCGTCGTCGGCCAAGGCCGCGTTGGCCTCGGCCATCGCGGCGCCGCGCGCCCCGGCCCCGATCTTAAGGAACTGGGCCGCGGACGTCCCCGCTTGCTCCGACAACGCCCGCGCGCCGCCGGGGAGAGCGGCGGAGAGCGCCACGGCGAGCGCGGAAAGCCTGGCGGTTGCCTTCATCTCTCCGACCCCTGGCCCCGTCCCGCTGCGCTCATTGATACCTCGAGTCCTTGATCAGGGCCATCTTCCAGAACGCCTTCTTGTCGCCGATCTTCACCTCGCCGACGTAGACGCCGTTGGCGACGTCCATGCCCGCGTCGTTGCGGCCGTCCCAGGTGAAGTACTCGATGCTCGCCGGGGCGAGGCCGGTCATGTCGATCTTGCGCACCAGCTCGCCGGCCATATCGTAGATCCTTATAGAGCCGTCGGTCGGCAAGCCGGCCGGCACGCCGATGCGGATCATCGTGCCGCGGAACGTGACCGCCTGGCCGGCCGTGAACTGGCCGGAGCCGGCCGAGCTGTTCACGGACTTCGTCTTCACGTTCAGGTTGAAGGGGTTCGGGAAGTTGCGGACGTCGATCTCAGTCCCCGCGAACGGGTTCGTCGAGGTCACGATCGGCGACGAGGCCAGCACCACGTACACCGAGAAGTGGCTGACGTTGACCGAGACGGTGTGGTTGACCGAGTCGATCACCTTGCCGTCGTCCTGCTGCTCATAGCGGTTCGAGGCCGGGTTGTAGAACCAGACCCCGAGGTTGTTGAGCGCGGTCGAGCTCGAGAGCGAGGCGTTGTAGGTCAGCGTGAGGCGCGACTTTTTCTTCAGCTCGTGCTTGATGCCGGCCGGCAGGAAAATGTCGTAGAAGGCGCTGAACGGCGTGATCACGCCGGCCGAGTTGACGGCCCTCAGCCCCCCGACCCGCCCCTGCTTAAGCGCCGTCATCGCGGCCGCCATCTCCGGCGGGAACGCGGAGAGCTTTGAGGCGCGCGCGATCTCGGCGGCCGTGACCGCGCGGCGCAGCGACAGCGTCGAAAGCTGGGAGGCGTCCTGGCCCTTGCTGAGCTGGACGTCGATCTGGCCGGTCGTCCCGCCGTCGAGGGCGCCGGCGTCGAGATCGATCTCGGAGTGCTCTTCCTCGTTCTTGGCCGCCTCGAGCTTCAAGAGGCCGCCGCGGATGTTGTTGATCTTCTGCTCCGTCCGCGACAGCACCGCGGTGAAGAAGTCGAACGTCTGGTCGATGTGGAAGTTCTGGCCGGTCGCCGGGTCGACCGTCGAGGCGAAGGCCTGCACGCGGATCGAGAAGTGCGCCTCGCCGTCGGCCAGCCGGTACAGCGCGGTGATCGTCTTGCGGTCCGTGGAGAGCTTCTTGTCGGAGCCGAGGAACAGCCCGGTCCCGTCCGGCGACGTCAGCGGCGCCCCGGTCGAGTTGAAGGTCGTCGAGACCACGTCCAGGCCGGTCGGGTCCTGCATGTTGACGTCGTTGTCGGGCGCGGTCAGGTTGCGCAGCGGCTGGGAGCAGCTGAACGCGAGCGCGACTTGACCGCCGTCCAGCAGCTTCGCGGTTGCGAAGCAGTTGGCGGGGGCCGGGCGGCAGGTCAGGTTGACCGTCTTGGTCGCGGTCGACTCCGCGGCGCTGAAGGTCAGCTCCTGGCCCTCGGGCGGGAAGCAGATGTCGTCGCCCGTCTGCGGATAAAGCGCGATCGAGTAGCCGATGTTCGGCTTGAAGCCGGTGATCGTGTAGCCCGAGATCGTGTTCGTCTGCGGGTCCTGGTCCACGTTTCCGACCACGAACTCGGTGAACGTGTCGTCCGCCGCGGACGCCCCGCCCAGCTCCGAGGCGCTCGGCTGCGAGAAGCCCGAGGGGCTCGAGGGATCGGGCTTCAGCACGCGCCCGGTCACCGTCGCGCCCTTCCGCAGGACGAGGGTCCCGACCGCGTTCGTCCCGGGGACGACCGCGATCGTCGCCTCGTAGACGGCGTAGCCCAGGCTCGCGGCGCGCAGCGTATAAGTCCCGGTCGAGAGGCCGGGGACGTCGAACGAGCCGTCGGCCCCGGTGACCGCCGAGATGTCGCCGAGAGGGCTGACGGTCGGGACGACGCCGGACGGCTGCAGGAACACCGCCGCCGCCGGGAAGCCCTTGCGGTCGCCGAAGGGATAGCTCAGCGGCTGGCCGTCCACCGTGGTAACGGTTCCGTTGACCTCGGCGGGCAGCGGCGTCAGCGTGAAGTTGGCGGTCGTGGACCGGGAGACGTCGAACGAGACCAAGGTCACGCTCTGGTAGAGGGCGTTGGCGCCGCCCGCGGCGCGCGGGGCGGCCGTCAGGTCGAAGTACCGCGAGGCCGCGCTCGAGACCCACAGGCTGTAGCTGCCGTCCTGCCCGGTGAACGTCCGCACGGTGAACGCGGACGAGACGCCGGACGGCGCGGCGTCGACCTCGATGTTCGCGAGCGGGGCGCCGGTGACGTCGATCACGCGGCCGCCGACGGCCTGGCCCTGCCGAAGCGCCAAGGTGCCGACGTCGCGCAGCTCGCCGGGGCCCGGCGTCACGCCGGAGACCGTCACCGGCGCGTAGTTCTGGGCGCCGCGCCGCAGGAAGCCGAGATCGAAGGCCGTCTGGTCGCAGGTCACGTCGTACGAGATGGAAGGCACCAGCGGGCCGATCAGCACCGTCCCGTCGACCTGGACCGGGCTGCCCGCGACCGAGGAGATCGCGAGCACGAAGCCGCCGGCCACGAACGGGTTCGCCTCGGCGTAGCAGCGGAAGGTCGGGGCCAGCAGCGAGACGTTGTCCTGCGTGATGAGCTGGCCTGAGCTCGAGTCGCGCAGCTTCAACGTCACCGCCGCGGCGCGCTTGAGGGTCACGTTCTGGCCGGTCAGGCTCGCCTGCAGGCCGTTCGGCGACGAGCCCCGATCCGGGAACTGTATCGGCGAGGCCGCGTACTTGACCGGCAGGCCCGTGTCGCGGACGGTGAGCGTGTAGAAATCTCCGGCCGGCAGGCGCGACACGAGGTAGTCGACCGAGTTGACGTTCAAGCCGGCCCCCGCGTTCCCGAGGAAGGTCGTGCTCGAGTAGACCACCTCCTGACGCGAGTTGAAGACGCGCACGAGCAAGGCGCGGGCGTCCTGGACGCCGCCGTCGAGCGCGATCGTCCCGGCGGCGCTGAAGCCGTCGGAGAGCGTGAAGTCGATCCCGCTTTGGTCCTGGCTGGAAACGATCACGAGCTGCTGCTGCAGCGGGGCGACCTGGCTCCCGTCCTGGGCGTCGAGCAAGTTGCGGGTGCGCACGAGGTAGATGCCGGGCGTCAGGCCGGAGATGGAGTAGGTTCCGGCGGCGGTGATGAAGCCGACGCGCGAGCTCGCGGGGTCGAAGGTCGTCGTGGAGACCGGGTCGTTGAAGTTGTCGAAGGTCCGCTGGATCGCCGTCACGCGCGCGGTCGTGGACGAGAGCCCGACCGGGTAGCCCGCCGGGGCGTAGAAGCCGGCGTTGGCGACGAGCAGCGCGTTCGTATTGAAGCGCGGGTTGGAGAGTTGGTCGTTGATCCGGCCCGAGAGGGCGTACGTGTTGCCGCGCGCGTCGAACGTCGCGGCCGTGCTCCGCCCGTTGACCACGCCGACCGACTTGACGCTCGAGAAGCCGGTCGGCTGATAGAGAAGCGTCAACTGGAGCAGCATCGTGTCCAGGCCGTTCACGGCGAACGTCGCGCTCGAGATCCCGGGCGCGCAGCCGGTCGGCGTGCCGCTCGACTCGGCCGGGTTGCCGCCGCAGAGGAAGCCCGGCAGATCCACGACGCGCGAGGTGAACGTCCGGCCGACCTTGAACGGATCGCCGGACTGCAGGATCTTCCCGAAGAAGGTCGCCTGCGTGAAGTCCGGAGCCGGAGACGTCGGCAGCAGCAGCAGCAGCCCGGCGACCGAGCCCGAGGAGGCCTCGAAGGAGAGGCTCAAGCTGCCCTGGCCGCCGAGCGGCACGAGGACGGTCTTGGGGAAGCCGCCCGGGGAGGAGAAGGTCGTGTTGCTGTTGGCGTTGAGGTCGGCGTAGAGCTGGTACGTCGCCCCGGGCGAGAGGCCGCTGATCAGGTAGCTCGCGGAGGAGGAGACCGTCGAGCTGCCGATGAAGACCAAGGCGGCGCCGTAGGTGAAGGCGTTGGGTGACCAGGCGTTGATCGCGACCGAGATCGGATAGGTCGACGAGGGCAACGGCCCCAGCGCCGAAGTGTCGCCGACGACCGTGATCGTCCCGGACAGCTGGCCGCCGAAGTCGAACGGCGGCAGGTCGACGTTGAAGAGATCGACGCCCTCGGCCACGGTGATCGGGCCGGTCGAGACCGGGGCCAGGCCGAACAGGCGCGCGTTGACCATGTAGGTCCCCGGAGGCACGCCGATGACGGTGTAGGTCGTCACGGTGGTCCCTCCTCCGAGCTGCGCGAGGCCGCTGACCGCGCTGGTCGAGGCATTGGCGTCCAGGCCGAGCACCCCGGCGCCTTTCTTCGCCGGGGAGACCGGGACCGTGACCGGAGTCAGCTCGACGTCGGCGAAGTGCCCGTTCGCGGCGGCGGCGCCGGGCAAGGTCACGTGGCCGGACACGCTCGCGTGCCTCACGAACGGCGGCAGGGAGAGCGAGAGGCCTCCGGGGCCGACGAAGACCGTCGTGGACGCCGCGGCGAAGCCCGTGAACTGGGCGTCGACGGTCCAGGTTCCGACCGCGAGGCTGAACTTGAAGCGGCGCTTCAGGACGGTGCGCTGCAGCGCGGGATCCCACTGCCCGCCGTCGTCGAACGTCGTCGTGCCCGCCGGCAGATGGATCGAAGCGTAGAACGACTGGCTCCAGTCCGCGGTGTGGACCTTGAGATTCCCGGTCTGGTCATACGGGAGCTGCGACCCGACCGGCACGGTCGGCACGACCGCGAGCACCGGGGCGCGGTGCAGCCCGGCGTCGAGCGTGCCGCCCGTGGCGCCGAGCGTCGTCGCGGTCGAGAGGGTCAGATAGTCCGTGCGGGCGACGTTGACCGCGAACGAGCCGGCGGCCAAGCCGGGGAGCACGTAACGGCCCAGCGCGTCGGTGGTCGCCTGCCCGTTGCCGGAGGCTCCGAACGCCTGCACGACGGCGCCCGAGAGCGGCACCGGAGGCGTCGTGTCGGCGTCGGTGACCGTGCCCGCGAGCTGCGGCGCGACGACCTTGACCTGTAGCGACTCGTCCTTCTGGCCGCCGGTCTCGACGCGCACGAAGTAGGTGCCGGAGGGCACCGCCGCGCCGCCGCCGATCGACAACGTCGTGCGTCCGTCCCAAACCACGGCGCCCGGGTTGGGCTGGCCGGAGCCGAACGTCTCCCAGACCGGCGAGGCCGCCGCGCCGACGACGAAGGGCGTCGAGCTGATCAGCACGTGCCAGGCGGCGCTCGGGTCGCCGAGCCGGAAATTGATGAAGGCGTTCGCCGGAGAGGAGCCCACGTTGATCGTCACCGCGCTCTGCGGGACGCCCGGAGCGGAGAAGGCGTTGAAGGCCCCGGTCGAGACGTTCACGCTCGCGATCGCGGCGCCGGCCAGGACGTTGGCGGCGAGGTAGGCGGTCGCGCCGGCGGGCAAGGTCGAGACGAGCTGCAGGCTGCGCGCGCCGGCCGCCTGCGCGAGCGCGAAGACGACCTGGCTCGACTGCGAGACGCCGAACGGCAGCGAGAGCGAGGCCGAGGCCGGGCCGGACGGCGAGGTCGAGAACAGCACGCTCGGATCGGCCGAGTAGAGGCCGGTCGCGAAGCTGTAGGTGACGCCCGAAAGCGAGGCGGTCGAGAGGGCCGCCGGCGGGACGACGTTCGCGCAGGCGTCCACGCCCTGGACGAGCAGCGCGTCGGAGGTCGTTCCCGCGACCAGCGACAGCGGCGTCGTGCGCGCGAAGACGAAGCGCTGAGCGGAGCCGGCCCCGACCGACGCCGACGGCGAGCCCGCCGTCAGAGGCGAGGGCTCCACGGTGTCATCCGAGTTCGTCCCGACCGTGAAGACCAAGCTCCCGGCCTGGCACGGCGCCGTGAGCTGGCTCAGAGCGAAAGTCACCGTCGAGCCGGCCGAGAGCAGCCCGCCGGTCACCGAGAGCTGGGCGAAGGGCGCGCCGGCGGCCGTCAGCGTCACCTGCGCCCCGCCGGGCCCGGCCGTCGAGACCGCGACGTAGCCCGCCGCGGAGGGAGAGACGGTCTGCAGGTTGCCGAGAGAGGGCGGGAGGCCCAGCCCGATCGAGCCGCCGGGCAGGACGCCGTTCGCGCCCACGACCACGCTCACCGTCGCGGAGAACGCGCCGCCGGCCGCGGCCGTCGAGGGCGACAGGCTCGCCGTCCCCTGGCCGGCCACGCCGGTCTGGCCGAGGACTTGCCCCGGGTCCAGCAAGAAAATGTCGGCCCCGTCCACGGACGAGCCGCCCGCCGGGGCGAGGATCGCCCCCGGCGTCTCGTCGTCGGGGGTGTAGAAGCCGCCGGGCTCCTGGCTCCCGTCGAACGCGAAGTTGCTCGCCTCGTCCAGGTAAGCCCTCAAGAAAACGTTCGCGCCGGACGGGACCTGGATGTCGTAGGCCTGGTCGAACGGCCCGGCCGCGGAGGCCGTGATGATGCGCCGCGCGATCGGGCTCCCGGTGAAGCCCGAGTTCAAGAACGCCTCGACGACGAGCCGCGCGGAGGCGGAGCCCTCGTAGGACAACGTGCCGGAGATATCCGCGAGGGACCCGGTCGAGGCGTTGATCGCGAAGTTCACGCCCGTCGCGGCCTGGGCCGAGCGCAGGACGACCGGCGTCGGCGGCTGGCCGAACGAACCGTTGTCCTCGCCCGCCTTCAGCACGCGGCTGAAATCGGCGTCGATGAACGCGCCCACGTAGTAGGTGGCCGGGGTCGCCAGGCCGCCCACGACGAAGGCTCCGGGAGCCGGCAAGGTGGCGATCGCGACCGTGGAGGTCGAGGCCAGGCTAGGCGCGCTGAACACGCCGATCACGACTTGGCCGCCCTGGTTGCCCGTATACGCGACCGTGCCGGCGATCGAGCCGGCCGAGCCGCTGGTCAGGTCGAGGCGCAGCTTGAACGCCCCGGTGACGCCGTTCGCGAACGCCTGCGCGGCGACGTAATAAGCCCCCGTCTGAGGCAATGAAAGGCTCGTGATCGTCGCGTCGACCGACAAGAGCTGGTCCGCGTTGACCGCCTGCAGCAGCTTCCCGCTCGGATCGTAGAGCTCGAGGGTCGCGCCCGCGAAGTCCACGCCGGTCAGCTTGAGGCTGGCCTTGTCGCCGCGGCTGGCCGAGAAGGAGAAGACCTTCGCGAACGGCCGCGCCGCCGAACGGTCCGCCCACACGCAGTCGGTCGAGGAGAGGACCTGGGTCACGTCGACGCCTTGCGCGAGCGGCTGGACCGAGCACAGGTCGAAGTTGAGCGTCGGGCTCGAGCTTCCGGCCGAGAAGGTGAGGCCGAGCGGATCGCCGGGCGCGAGCGCGAACGTGTTGCCCAGATCGACGAACGCGCGCGTCGCGTATTTGGAGGCCGGCAGGCCGGCGAAGGAGTAGGCCACGTTCGCGGCCAGGGCGGCGGTCGAGCTGCGCACCGGCACGGTCGGCGAGGCCGAGTTCACGTCGAACAGCGCCAGCCGAACGGTCCCGGACGCCGAGGCGCTGCGGTTGCGTATCGTGCCCGCGACCGAGGCCGAGCCCGCGCCGGTCGTCTGGCCGGGATCGGCCATGGTCCCGTCGACGCCGCTCGCGACCGGCACGCTCTGCGTCAGCGAAACCGCCGCGCCGCCGCCGAGCACGCCCCGCGGGTTGAACGACGGGTCGAAGACCCCGCTGTTCTTGGAGTCGATGAACGCGTCAAGATAGTAGGTGCCGAAAGCCAGTTGGGTCGCGCTATAGGCGAACGGCGACGCCCCGAAGGTGATCGCCGTCGTGTAAACGGGCGAGCCCTGGTAGGCCGCGTTGTCGAACAGGCGCACGCGCAACGGATGCGTCCCGTCGATGGGCTGGACGCCGGAGTAGGCGACTTGGCCCGATATCTGGCCGACGCTCGACGTCCCGCCGACGGCTCCCGGGTCGTAGGCCGCGAACTGCACCGCGGTCGCCGGCAGGAACGGCGCGGTCGAGACGACGACCGAGGACGGGGCCTCGCCGTTCGCCTCGCCGGGGTCCTGGCGCTGATCGCCGTTGACGTCGATGAAGGCGTTGAGGAAGTAGTCGGTCGCCGAGCCCAGCAGCGGCAGCTGGTAGGCGAAGGAGCCGGTCGTCGCGCCGCGCGCGATCACCTGCTGGCTGCTCGTATAGTCCGCGCCGCCGCAGACCCCGCCCTGGCTGCGCCTCGCGGTGCACTGGGCCGCCTGGACGATCAGATTGCCGGCCTGCGAGCCGACGTAGAACACCGAGCCCGAGATGAACCCCGTCGGCGGGTCGGTCAGCGTCGCGTTCAGCGTCGCCGCGGAGGAAAGCGGCAGGAAGAAGCCGGAGGCCAGGCCCCGCGGCTCGATCGCGTCGGGCTGGCCGTTCCCGTTGACGTCCACGAACGCGCCCATGAAGTAGGTCGCGCCGCCGAGGATGTTCGTGAACGCGAAGGCTCCCGGGCCGGCGATCGAGGTGAGATAAGGCACGTTGTCGAAGCGCGAGTCGAGAGCCAAAGCGACGACGACCGCGCCCTGGGCCGAGCCGCCGTAGGCGACGGTCCCGCCCAGGCTCGAGTTGCCGGTCGGACCCGCGCCCGGGTTCGCGAGCGCGAGGTTGACGGTCGTCGTCGCGGCCGCGACGACCGTCGCGCCGGAGGAGGAGACGTGCGCCTCCAGGGCGTCGCGCAGCGCGTTCCCGTTCTCGTCCACGTAGGCGGTCACGACGTAGCTCGCGGACGGGGCCAAGAGCGGGAACGAGTAGCTGCCCGAGAAGGCCGAGGCGTCCGCGCGCGGGAAAGTCGAGAAGGCCTTCACGTCGCCGTTGACGGCGGCCTCGACGCGGACGGGGCCCGTCCTTCCGCCCGGATAGCTGAGCGAGCCCGAGATCGCGCCGACCGCCGGGTCGGTCAACGTGAAGTCCCCGGACACCGAGGCCGCGCCGCCCTGAACGGCCACCGCGGTGAACGAGCTCGCGCTCGGGCCGAGGTTGCCGGAGGGCTCGCCGAAGTCGAGCACGCCGTTCGCGTTGGAGTCGATATAGCCCTTAACGTAGTAGACGCCGTCGGCGAGACCGCCCACGGAGTACGCGCCGGGACCGGCGAAGACCTGATCGACCACCGGCGAGACGTCGGTCGGGTTCGCCAAGAGCTGGACATGGACCGGGCCGGTCCGCGAGCCGAGGTAGCGCGACGTGCCGGCGATCGTCCCGGAGAAGCCTCCGGTCTGCGTGATCGAGAGCGTGAACGGCCCGGAGGCGCCGGCGTTGAACGAGGTCGGCTCCAGGCGGTAGCGCCCGGGCTGGGACAGCGTCATCACGAGGCGCGACTGCTCGAAGCCGCCCGAGGCCTCGTCCTCGGCGACCACCGAGCCGTCGGGGCCGAGCAGGTACAGGTACGGCTCGTAACCGCCCGCGTTGTTAGGGTTCGCGTCGTAGCGGATGTCGAGCTGGGCGCCCGCGGCGATGTTGCCCGCGCCCGAGCCGACCGTGAACGTGAAAACGTTCGTAAAGAAGCCGGGGCCGCGATCCTTCGCGACGCAGCCCGCGGCCGCGATCGCGCTCAAGGCGGAGCGGCTCCCGAGGCCGATCGGGGTGCGGTCGCAGATCTCGATGTCCTGTCCGGCGATCTGGCTCGCGCCGGAGATGAAGACCGGGTACGGCTTGGCGATGCCGCCGTTGGTGCCCGAGGGCTCCACGCCCGCCTGCTGCTGGCCGTCGCCGTTCACGTCGCGGTAGCCGCGCACGAAATATTGTCCGTCGGCCAGGCCGGTCACCGTGTAAGCGGTCTGGGTCGCGGCCACGACGTCCGCGAGCGAGACCGCCGCGGAGTCGGCCGAGGTGGCGACGCGGACGTGGTACAAGCCCTGGGCGGCCGTGTCCTTGGAGGTCAGCAGGCCCGAGAGGCTTCCGCCCTGGCTAGGCGTCGCGAACGCCGGGGCCGAGGCCGAGCTGGCGTTGAGGCCGAAGTCCACCGCGCGTATTCTATAGCCGTTGGAGACGTTCAAGACCGGGGCCGGGTCGATGAACGAGGTCTGGGTCAGGAGCGGAGGCGTCGTCGAGGTGATCGCCGCGAAGGCCGAGCCGGTGCCGCGCTCGACGACGTAGCCCTGAAGGTCGACCAGCGAGCTTCCGTCGGCGTTGCGCGTCGGCGCCGACCACGAAAGCTGGACCTGCGCCCCGGAGGCCGACGCGACCAGGCCCAGCGGGAAGGACGGCGCCGTGCGGTCGACCACGAGCGAGACGTTGATCCCATTCGACGCGCCGGCGCCCACGAAGACGGGGGCCGGAGCGGCGAGGCTCCCGAACGCGCCCGCGTCCTCTCCGGCGGCGAGCCGGCCCGTTCCCGCGACATCGATGAACGCCAGCAGGAAATACGTCGCGTTGGGCGCCAAGGAACCGAGGAAGTAGGCGGTCTGCGTCGAGCTTCTGACGATCGAGACGGAGGCCAGCGGCGCCCCGCCGAACGCGGCGCTCCCGAACGCCTGGACGACCAGATTCCCGGACTGACGGCCGCCATAGGAGGCGACGCCCGCGAGCGACGCGCCGATCGGGGACAAGGTCGCCCCCTGGGCGGTCGAGGTGAAGGCCGACTTGACGCCGCCGGCGCCCAGCGCCGCGACGCGGTAGAAGTAGGTCGTGCTCGGGACCAGGCCGCCGTCGAGGACCGACGCGGACGTCGTGGTCAGCGCGATGAAGAACGGCCCCGCGGCGCTCGTGCCCCGGTCGAGCTCGAAGAACGTCCCGGCCGCGTTGCCGTTGGCGGACCAGCTCACGGCCAACGAGGTCGCGCCGGGGTTGGAGGCCGCGAGCGCGGACGGAACGGCCGGCAGCGTGAAGGAGGCCGCGCCGGAAAGCGTCGCTCCGCTCGCGCCGTTGGTATTGACCGCGCGCACGCCGCGTATAAGAGACGCTTGGTTGCCCGCGAGGCCCGTCTCGATGTAGCTGGTGGTCCCCGGGGGCAGATTGACGATCACGCCGCCGGTGGAGCTGACGAGCTGGAAGCCCTGCTCGCCGGCCACGTCCTGCCAGGTCC
The DNA here is from genome assembly GCA_964566245.1 of uncultured Elusimicrobia bacterium. Classification (GTDB taxonomy): domain Bacteria; phylum Elusimicrobiota; class Elusimicrobia; order CAZMIB01; family CAZMIB01; genus CAZMIB01. The sequence continues at coordinate 13,021 of CAZMIB010000072.1, forward strand.
ATTGCAGGCTGGACGTCGACAAGGTCTGGCCCGCGAAGGCCGGAGGCGCCGCCGGCGCCGCGGCGGACGAGACGACGACGTCGGCCTGCGGGAACGACTGGCTCGAGACGACCAGCCCCGCCGCGCTTTGGCCGAACGACTCGCCGCCGTCGAAGGCGCCGTTCGCGTTCGCGTCGAGGAAGGCGAAGGCCGCGTAATCGGTCGCCGGCCGCAGCAGGTCGAGCTGGTAGAAGACGGGGCCGGAGAAAGGCCCGGAGAAGGACTGGCGGCGCTCCTCGACGAAGGACGGCCCGGGCCGCCCGTGGCCCGCGACGACGACCAGCGTCGACGCGGCGCCCGGCGGCAAGGAGATGTTGCCGAATAGAAGCCCCTTATCTAGAAGCGGGATCGAAAGACCACCGACGCTCGACTGCAGCGGGACGAACGCGGGGGCCAAGGCCGCGTTGAGGCCGGCCAGCGAGGCGCCGGGCGTCCCGAGATAGCCGAACGGCTCCGGCCCGTCGGCCCGGCCGTTCCCGTTGACGTCGCGGAAGGCCTCGAAGAAGTACGTCGCCGGCGCGGGCAGGCTCATGTTGAACGCGCCGGGTCCCGCGAGGACCGCGCTCGAGACCACGACCAAGCCGCCGTTCGAGGGCGCGAGCGCGAGGACGTAGACCGCGCCGCCGTTCAGCGAGCCCGCGTAGGAGACGGTTCCCGAGGCTTGTCCCGTGCCCGGGAAAATCGCGAAATTGACGCCGGTGGCCGTCGAGCCCGCCTGGACCGCCACGTCGCCCGGGAAGGCTCCGCGCTGCGCCGGGGCGTTCGCCAACGCGGCCTGGACCAGGATATTGCCCGGCGGCAAGCCGGCTAGGACGTAGGAGTAGCTGGACACCGCGCCCGAGAAGGTCAAGCTCGCGGCCGTGACGCCGACCGTCGGGTTAGAGGCCCCGAGGCCCATATCCTGCAACGCCGTCACGAGGACGGTCGAGGTCGTCGCGCCGGGATAGGAGACCACGCCCTGGATCGCCCCGGTCGTCGAGCCGAAGAGCGAGAAGTCCGCGAGCAGGCGCCCGGAGTCCGCCGCGTAGCAGGACGGGCAGTCGCTGTAGTCGTTCATCGCGAGCGCCAGGTTCCCCGACTCCGCGGCGCCGAGCGCGTGGACCGTCGAGGCGCCGACCGCGAACCAGGCCCCGGGGCCGAAGCGCCCGATCAGGGCGCCGAGCGGCGCGTCCGGAACGATGCCGCCGAAGGTCGGGGCCCCGCCGTCCAGCCGGCGTCCGTTCGGGTCCATCGCGAGCCCGTTGTAGAACCACGTGCCGGTCGCCGCGACGATCGTCTGCTGGCCGGGTTGGGCCGACAGCGGCGTGTCGATGCCGCCGGAGCCGAAGCTGGTGGAGAAGTCGGCCGGGACCGAGAAGCGGACCGTGGAGACGCCCGAGAGGACCGGATAGGTCGGCTGGGCCGCGGCCTGTCCGGCGGCGAAGCCCAGGCTGCTCGCGGACCCGACGCTCGCCTGGAACGCGGCCTTCAGCGGCGCGCCGAAGTAGCTCGCCGTCACGAA
>CAZMIB010000072.1:14570-15131 GCA_964566245.1 uncultured Elusimicrobia bacterium
GCTGGGACGCGGGCATTCGGGGGGGGGCGGAGTAGGGTGGCCGGAAGGACGGGCTATTGGGTCGTTCCCGCCGGCAAGACGAGCGGCGGATTGAGCGAAGGCACGACGCCGGTCGAGCCGCCCGAGAACTCGAAGTCGAACAGCGTGTCCTGCTCCCCGAAAACCCCGCTGCCGTCGTCCTGCCACAGCCCGAGGGCGACGTCGCTCGGGGGCACGCCGCCGCCGAGGTCGACCTTCACGCTGGACAACGCCGCGTCCGCGCCGCCGGCCGCGAGGCCGAGGCGCAGCATCGGGACGTCTCCGTCGTCGGTCCCGACGAAGACCGGGGCGAGGCCCGCCGACGTCACCGTCACGGTGCCGCCCGGCGCGGCCGAGCCGCCGACCGCGCTTACGTCGGCCCCGGAAAGGGTCGCGAGCGCCGGGACCGAAAACGGCCCGGTCGAGCCGAAGGCCTCGAAACCGTCCTGGCGGGCGTTGAAGTTGACGTTGACGAAAGCGAGCGCGCCGACGCTCTGGCCGTCCGGCCAGTTTCGCGTATCAGCCCAGCCGTCCCTCACGGTT
>CAZMIB010000073.1:0-15041 GCA_964566245.1 uncultured Elusimicrobia bacterium
AGGTCGTCCGCCGCAAGCCCTACTCGGTCGTCCTGCTCGACGAGATCGAGAAGGCGCACCCGGACATCTTCAACATCCTTCTGCAGGTGATGGACGACGGCGTGCTCAACGACAACCTCGGCCACAAGGTCTCGTTCAAGAACACCGTCGTGATCATGACCTCGAACGTCGGCGCGCGCCTGATCTCCAAGGGCAAGTCGCTCGGCTTCGCTCCGGTCGAGGACACCCAGCGCGACTACTCCAAGATGAAGGACACGGTCATGGAGGAGGTCAAGCGGGTGTTCAACCCGGAGTTCATCAACCGCGTCGACGAGATCGTCGTGTTCCATCCGCTCACGATGCCCGAGATGGAGAAGATCCTCGGCCTGATGCTCCAGCGCGTCGAGCGCAAGATGACCGACCAGGGCTTCAAGATCGTGCTCACCGACGAGGCGAAGAAGCACCTCGTCGAGACCGGCTTCGACGCGAACTACGGCGCGCGTCCGCTCGCGCGGACGATCCAGCGCCTCGTCGAGGATCCGCTCGCGAGCGAGATGCTCGCGAAGAAGTTCACCGCGGGCTCGACGATCTTCGTCGACTACGACGAGGGCGACAAGAAACTCGTCTTCGGCGCGAAACCCTTCGCCAAGGTAAAAGACTGACGCCGAGGCATGCCTGAACAGCTAGACCTCCCCTTCGAGGGGGGCCGGGTCCCGTCGACGGCGGGACTTGATAAATTAACAGCCCCCTGTTATCCTAAGGGGGTCATGCTTCGCCCGAGGAGTCTCGCGCCGGTCGCGGTCCTGTGCGTCACCTTGGGCCTCGGCGTCGGCTTGGCGGTCGAGGCGACCCTCGCGGCGCGCTCCGCCTGGCCGTTCGCCGCGAAGCCGGCCGAGGCGGCGGCTTCTTCTCCCGCGGTTTCACAGACCACGCCGCCCTCGTCGCCCGAGGCCGCCGCGTCGGCGGCCGGGCTGGACGAGGAGCACTGGAACGAGCTCACGCGCTCGCTCGCGACGATGGCCGCCGGCTACCGCGGCCGGGTCGGCATCTACATCCGCGACATCAAGAACGACCGGACCTGGACCTACCACGCCGACGACCTTTTCCCCTCGGCCAGCCTGATCAAGGTCCCGATCATGGCCTCGGTGTTCGAGAAGATCAAGGAAGGCGATATCCATCTCGGGACCAGGCTGGTCCTGCGCCGCCGCGACCGCGTCGGGGGCTCGGGCTCGCTTAAGTGGCGCCCCGACGGCTCCAAGTTCACCGTTCGCGAGCTGCTCGAGCACATGATGGCCGAGTCCGACAACACCGCGACGCGCATCATGATCGAGCAGGTCGGCATGGGCTTTTTGCAGGAGCAGTTCGCGAAGATGGGCCTCGTCTACACGAAGATCCATCCGAGCGGCATGTCTCTCGTCGGCGGCGCGGTGCGGCAGGAGAACTACACGACGGCCCGCGAGATGGCGATGCTGCTCGAGAAGATCCATAACCGCGAGCTCGTCGATAAGCCGTCCTCCGAGTTGATGGATGATTTGATGAGGCATCAGCGCGTCCGCCGCCGCCTCGCGCAGTACGTGCCGGTCGGCTGGGAGATCGCGCATAAGACCGGCCTGCTGCGCCGCGCCTGCCACGACTGCGCGATCGTCTCCAGCCCCGAGGGCGAGATCGTGATCGCCGTGCTCACCGGCCAGAACCGCGACTACAAGCGCGCGAAGGCCTTCATCGCGAAGATCGGCCGCACGATCTACAACCGCTACGGCGACGACGAGCCGGTCGTACGCAACACACGCCGGCGCTCCTCCTCCCGCGCCTCGTAAAAGCCTAACCGTCCACGACTACGGACCTTTGTACGACCCCGGCCCCGGGGCCGCCGGCTGTTCCGCTTCGCAAAACGCGCTCGCGCTCGGTGATCGCTCGCTCCGAAGAGCTTCCCTCGTTCGGAGCCTCGCGCCGGTGTCATACTTTCACTTTTTCACTTGTTGAATTCCGCTCCCCCCGTATCCAGGGGGCTCTCCATGGTTTCTCGCCGCTCCATCGCTCTCGCTTTGACGCTTCTTTCATCCGGGATTTCTTTCCCCATCGAGAGGACTCCCGTTCTTCCCGACGCCCCGCGTTGAAGCGCGTCACGGCCGTTTTAGGGGGAGCCTGTCCCACCTAAGATTTTTCCATTGACAACTGAACATGCGTTCAGTACACTGGCTTCCATGAACGCAGCGTTGACCCCGGCGCAGGCCAAGGTACTCGAGTTCGTCGCCTCCTATCTCAAGGACCGCGGCTTCCCTCCCACGCTGCGCGAGATTTCGAAAGCCTGCGGGATCAGCTCCATCGGGTCGGTCTCGTTTCATCTTAAGGCTTTGGAGAGCAAGGGACTTCTGCGCCGCTCGGAAGGGGCGTCGCGGGCCATGGAGCTGCTTCAGTCTCCGGCGCGCCTTCCTATATTAGGAAGGGTCGGGGCGGGGCATCCGAGTCTGGCGGGGGAGGACGTCGAGGGCTGGCTTCCGCTCGACAAGGACGCGGCCCGTGGGGCGGATTACGCGCTGCGCGTGAAGGGTGACAGCATGGAGGCCGCGGGGATCATGGAGGGGGATTTGGTCCTCGTGCGGCCGCAGGCCGCGGCGCGCGACGGGGAACTTGTGGTGGCGTTGGTGGACGAGGTCGGCACGGTGAAGCGCTTCAAGACCTCGCCGCCGCGCCTCGTGGCCGAGCCGCTTGAGGCCGGCCGCTACCCGCCGCTCGTCGGCCCGTTCAACGTGCTCGGCAAAGTCGTGGGACTATGGCGGCCGTATTGAGCCCGCGCTTTAAGACGGTGACGTCGATGACGAAAACGGCGCCCGAAAGATTGAACGTTCGCCTTCCCGCGAGTAGGATGGAAGGTACACGAAGGAAAAAGGGGGAGATCCAGACATGGTGAAAGACGAGAAGGCGAAAGCGTTGGAGCTGGCGTTGAGCCAGATCGAGAAGGCCTTCGGCCGAGAGGCCATCATGAAGCTCGGCGAGAAATCGGCCAAGACCAAGGTCGAGGTGATTCCGACCGGGGCGCTGTCGCTCGACCTCGCGGTCGGCGTCGGCGGGCTGCCGCGCGGGCGCGTGGTCGAGATCTATGGCCCGGAGTCGTCGGGCAAGACGACTCTCTCGCTGCAAGTCGTCGCGCAGGCGCAGAAGATGGGCGGCTCGGCCGCGTTCATCGACGCGGAGCACGCGCTCGATCCGTCATACGCGAAGAAGCTCGGCGTCGACCTGGACAACCTGCTGATCGCGCAGCCGGACTCCGGCGAGCAGGCGCTGGAGATCACCGAGCGGCTGGTTCGCTCGGGCGCTCTGGACGTGATCGTCGTCGACTCGGTCGCCGCGCTCGTGCCGCGGGCCGAGATCGAGGGCGAGATGGGCGACGCTCACATGGGCCTCCAGGCCCGGCTGATGAGCCAGGCGCTGCGCAAGCTGACCTCCACGATCAACCGCACCAAGACCTGCCTGATCTTCATCAACCAGCTCCGCGAGAAGATCGGCGTCATGTTCGGCAACCCCGAGACGACCACCGGGGGCATGGCTCTCAAGTTCTACGCGAGCCAGCGCCTAGACATCCGGCGCATCGAGAACATCAAGGTCGGCGATCAGGTCGTCGGCTCGCGCGTGCGCGTGAAGGTCGTGAAGAACAAGGTCGCCCCGCCGTACCGCAACGCGGAGTTCGAGATGTTCCACGGCGAGGGCATCTCGAAGGAGGGCTGCCTACTCGACATGGGCGTCGAGGCTCAGCTCATCGAGAAGTCCGGGAGCTGGTTCCTGTTCAAGGGCGAGCGCCTGGGCCAGGGCCGCGAGAACGCGAAGCAGTACCTGAAGGACATGCCGAAGGCCTCCCTGGAGATAGAGACCGCGCTGCGCGCGAAGTTCCTGACCGCCGAGGCCCAAGCCGTCGTCGAAAAGCCCGAGGACGATCAGGACGGGCCCGAGGAAGAAATGACCTCCGCCGCCGGCGCGAAGGGCAAGGGGAAGGAGAAGGGCAAGTAGTTGAGGCCCGATTCAGGAAGGGCGCCGGCCCGCTCCGACGAAACGTCGGACGGGCCGGCCCCTTCCAGGACCGAGGTCGCGGCCTCGCTCGAGGCCCGGCTGACGAAGGACGACGACCCGCCCGAGCTGGTGGAGTTCGTCCGCCACCTCGCGCTGGAGCGCGGCTTGGCGACGAACACCTGCCTGGCTTACCGCGCGGACCTTCAGCAGCTTTTCGCCTTCCTGACGCGTAAACGCCTCCCGCCGCTCAAGGCCACGGCGCAGGATTTGACCGACTTCCTGTGGGAGCGCGCCCAAGGCGGGCTTAAGCCTAGATCCCTGTTCCGCAAGATGGAGGCCGTGAGAGCCTTCTACCGCTTCCAGCTCGCCGAGGAGCGTCTGGTCGAGGATCCGACCCGGCCTCTTAAGAGCCCCCGCCTGCCCGAGCGCATGCCGCGGTACCTGAGCCGGCGCGAGATGCAGGCCTTGCTCGACGTCGTGCCCGGCCCCGGCTTCGAGGGCCTGCGCGCTAAGACGATGCTCGAGGTGCTCTACGCCGCCGGCCTGCGCGCCTCGGAGCTGTTGGCTCTAAGGCCCGAGGGCTTGCAGATGGAGGACGGCTGGCTGCGCGTGATGGGCAAGGGCTCGAAGGAGCGTATGGTCCCGCTGCAGGGCCGCGTGCTGGAGACGTTGCGCCGCTACCTCTACGCGCGCGAGTGGGCGTTCCGCAAGAAGAAGACCGACCCCGAGATCTTCATCAATCGCTACGGCCGCAAGCTGAGCCGCGTGCAGTTCTGGAAGGACCTGAAAGCGCTAGGCCGCCGCGCCGGCATCGACCAGCGCCTGTTCCCGCACCTGCTGCGCCACACCTTCGCGACCCATCTGATCCAAGGCGGCGCCGACCTTCGCGCCGTCCAGGAGATGCTGGGCCACGCCCAAGTGACGACGACCCAGATCTACACCCACCTCGACAAATCCGCCCTGAAGCAAATCCACAAGCGCCACCATCCGCGGGGCTGAAGAGAAATTACCTGAGGTCCGAGCCTTGGTCGCCTTTCGAGCACAGGCCGGCGCTTTTGCTGCCGAAGAAGCCGGTGCCGCCGATCGTCGCGGTGCCGCCCAGCTGGCGGTAGCGCGTGACCAGGGCGTCCAAGGGATCGTTGCGGTGCACGAACCAGCGCGCTATCTTCGTCTTCCGCCATTTGCCGTTCTGGTCCTTGAAGCGGCGCGTCTCGTAGGCCACTTTGTAGAGGAACTGGTTCGAGAGTTGGTCCTCGGTACATTGGGTGGCCTTCAGAAGCCACTTGTTCTCGTCTTGCAGCAGCTCGTCCCAGCCCTGCTTGACGAAGACGGCGGGATCGTCGGTCTTGGGCACCGTGTTCCGGGCTTGGTCGGCGCGCGCCTGGGCTTGGGGATCGACTTGCTGGATGACTGAGGATAGATCGGGGTAGCTGAAGTTGTTGCCGAGGGAGGCGAGCTCCTTGCGCTTTCGCGCGTAGGGAGCCTGGAGCTCCGCTGGCAGGAACTGGGGATTGACCGCCATGAAGGCCTCGACCTTGCCGGGCTCGAGCTGGGACGTGGGCGTCCCGAGGACCTCCCGCACCACCGACACCGAGCGCTCGCGCTGGAAAGCCAGCAGGTGCGCGCTGTAGAACGACTGCATGTTCTCGCCGCGCCGGCAGGCCGCGGACCAGTCGTCGTAGGAGATCCCGGCCTCGTTCTCGTACTCGACCTGATACTGGCGGACGCATGACTTGACGGTCTGGGCCCCGGCCGGGGCGGCGGCGATCGCGGCGAGCAGGAGGGCGGCTCTCACCCCTGGAGTATAGCAGCCGCGTCCGGGGATTCAAGCCCCGGGCGGGCGGGGAGGGTCGCTTTTGCGGATCAGGCTGAGGGAGCCGTCGCTTTCGAGTATCGCTTCCTGAACCTCGCCGAGCTCGTGCACGCCTTGGCGGCGCAGCATCGCGTGCAACTCACGCGGGTTCAGCAGCTCGCGTTCCAAATTTTTCTCGAGCACCTTCCCATTATGAATCAGCAAAGTGGGCCGTCCCTGGAGCCAGGCTTCCCAGCGCTTGGAGCGGAAGGTCAGCCACTCGAAGCCGACGCTCAGGACGATCAAGGTCGCGGCGAGGACCAGGCCGCCGGCCAGCGAGTTGTCCCCGCCGTTCATCGCGTTCTGGACCGCGTTGCTGATCAGCAGTATCGCGACGAACTCGGCCGTCCCCATCTGCCCGATCTGGCGCTTGCCGCCGAGCCGCAGCAGAAGCAGGACCGCGACATAGACGGCCGTTCCGCGCAGGACGAGCTCGGCGACGGCCAAGTCGGTTTTCCAGACGGCCATGGTTGGTTAGAGGGTCAGCGCGGCGCTTGACCGAAGCGTCCTTCTGCCGATCATGTAGCAATAAAGACTCGTTGGGTGATAGAGCACCCGCAACTCGGCGAGCTGTTTTTCTCCGGAGGCGGTCAAGGTGGTTGTCGCGGCAAAATCGAGCCCGTTCTTTTGCGCGAATGTCCAAAGATTGCGGAGCGCGCCGGGATTATCGAAGTGCCGGTCGGACCATTTAATTTCGACGCAACCGCGCGCCTTTTGCCCATCGTGAGTCACAAGATCAACTTCGCCTTGGGCCCAACGCGCATAAAAAAGCCGAGATGCGACGCTGGAATGCTGCCATTGGCTTATCACCGCCGTTTCGGCCATGGCGCCCGCGGCCTCATGCTCGCGGGATATGGGGCCAAAAAGGGCGCCGCGCATCGAGGGATTGGCCAGATAGACCTTGAAATAATTCGCCCGCCTGAACATTCTTCCCGATTGATCGACGCGATGCAGGATGGTGACCAGGAACGCCGCCTGGAGATATTCCAAGTAGCGCTTGATGGTGTTCTTGGCCACGCCCGAGCCTTGGCTCAAGGATTCCAGGGATACTTCGTCTCCCGTGTTGTAGGCGAGCATCGTGAACAGCCGGTTCAACTCTTGAATATCCTCTATCCCGTAGAGCTGCGGCAAATCGCGCAACAGAACCTTGTCGATGATATCGCTGCGGATGAATTTCCGGGGATCGGCCTGTATGTCCTGCGAAAACAACGCCTCGGGATAGCCTCCGAAGTTGAGATAGCGAATGAATTCATCGTTCAAGGCGACGACGTCGGAGGCGCGATACTGCCCGGGCTCCGGTTCATCGACAAGCCCGGCCCGGCCGAGCATGTCAAGGAACTCATGGAAAGTCAGCGGAGGCAAGCGGAAGTCGGTGAACCTGCCGGCTCCGGACTCCGTGCTTTTCATCCGCAACGCCGCCGCGGCGGATCCTGAAACGACGAACTTCACCTCGCGATAATCCTCGACGAGCTTTTTTAGATGGACTTCCCAGTCGCGGAGATATTGGATCTCATCGAAGATGACGACCGCCCCGGAAAGCGAATCGATGCCGGCGGCTTCGCGATAGTAGCGCAGCAACTGTTCCAGCCCCAAGCCGATGTAAACGGGAGAATCGATGGAGACATAGCAAAGCCGCGCCGCGGGGTGGCCGCCGTCTATCAGCTTTTGCACCGCATGTTGGAGCATGACTGATTTTCCTACGCGCCGCGGTCCCATGAGCACGATAGCCCGATCAAGGGTTCGCTTTAGGACAAGATCGGCGAAAGGGGACAGGTAGGCGCGCGGCCGCATGTTACGGTGGCGGGTGTCGATGGCCCCTGGTGGTTCCCACCAAGGATTCTCGAATTTGATGCGGCGAATAATTTCCGCCGAGGAGATATTCTTCATTTCTAAAATAAGATTAGACTGCTGATTCTATTTTAGCACACAAGCCCGGCCTTGTCAATAAGATCAGACAGCTAATCTTATTAAGAATATGTTATTAAAATGCTTTTGGATTAAGCGTTATTCAATACCGAGCAGCGCGCGGCGTATCAAGGCCGGGGGCAGAGGGCCGTAGGAAAGGAAGACGTCGTGGAAGCGGGCCTCGGTGAAGCGGGCTCCCCAGGCTTCGCGGCAGTCGTCCTTCAAGGCCTCGATCTCCAGCTTGCCCAGCGCGTAGGTGAGCGCCTGGGTCGGCCACTTCGAGTAGCGGAAGGACTCTCCCGCGGCGGTCTTTGGGTCGAGGAAAGCTCCGCGTTCGAGTATCTTGGCGCCGGCCTCGATGCTCAACCCTCCGGCGTGAAGCCCGGCGTCGACCACCAGGCGCGCGGCGCGCCAGGCCTGGGCCGCGAGTTGGAATAGCTCCTCGCGCGGCGTATAGAAGCCGTGCCCGCGCATCAGCTCCTCGGCGTAATGCGCATAGCCCTCGACGTTCATCGCCGTCGCCCAATCCTTCGGGTCGCCGTGCAGGTGCCGCCACGCGGGGATACGCGCGCGCATCTTCTGCCACAGGAAGAACTGCATGTCGTGCCCCGGGAAGGCCTCGTGCACCGCGGTCGAGGCGGCGTGATAGCGGTTGTGCGCCAGAAGGCGCTTCTTGTCGCCGCGCGACGGCGTCACGAGGAAATAGCCCTTCTTCGAGGGATCGAGGGGCGGCGCGACGAAGTAAGCGGCGGTCGTCACCGAGGCTCCGAGTCCGGCCGGGGTCGGTATGATCTTGAGCGCGTAGCCCGGGCTGATCTCGAAAAGGCGCTTCCGCGCGACGAATCTTCGCGCGCGGGCCGCGAGACCCCTGTAGACGGCGAACATCTCGCGGTCGTCGCGGGGGGCCGAGGCCGAGAGCTTGTCCATGACGCGCTTGAGCCCGGCTTTTCCCCGGGCCGACGGCTCGATCTCCCGGGCCAACGTCTCCATGCGCGCGTGTATGCGGGAGAGAAGGCGCCGTCCGGTCGCCGCGACCTGCTCGGGCGTCAGCGAGATGCCGAGGCCGTGCTTCAAGCGCCACGCGTACTCCGCGCGTCCCAGCGCGAAGCCCTCCGTTGCCTTCGGCAAAAGGCGGGCCTCGACGAACTTTGAAAACGCGCGCAGAATTCCCGCGGCGTTTCGGCTCGCGGGCTTCAAGGCCGCACGCCGTGCCCGGTGAGGCATGGCTTCAAGGTCGTCGGCCATCGACCGGAAAGCGCCGGCGGCGTCCTGAAGATAACGTCGATCGAGGGTTCGCCTCGATTTCATCAAGTTCGAGCGTACCTGGGCGAGGAACCCCGGCAGCTTGGTTAGTCTCGAAACAAGCGCGCTCCACTCAGCCGGCGTTTGGGCGCGCAGCTCTTGGACGCATAGCGTCTCGTATAGGTCGAAGACCAGCTCCAGGCTGGCCGGATGCTCGCCGCGCTCGAGCAGGTGCATGCAGAAGCGCGCCAACTGAGCGAGGCGCGCGGCGTCGACGGAAGAGGGCTCGGCGGCCGCGAGCTTGGAGAGCTCGCGCTCCCACCGCTTGAAGAAGGCGATTTGGCGGCGGACGCCCGCGGGGGAAAGGTCCTCGACCTCGCCGTCGTGCTCTTTCAGGCCCAGCGAGGTCCCGGACAGCGGACGCAGGCGCAGGAACTCCCTGAAGAACGCCTCGCAGGCGGCGTCGCTCAAGACGGTTTCAGGCCTTCTTGACGACCATCGCCCCGCCCATGCCGCCGCCCGCGCAGGCGGCGATCATGCCGGACTTCTTGGAGGGGTCGGCCTTCATCGCGTACAGCAGGTTCAACATCAGCCGCGCGCCGGTCGCGCCCAGCGGATGGCCCATCGCGAGCGAGCCGCCGTTCGGGTTCAGCTTGCCGGCCGCGTCCTTCGCGGCCCAATCATGCCCGAACGTGTCCTTGCCGACCTTGAAGATCGACAGCACGGTCGCCGCGAACGGCTCGTGAAGCTCGATCTGGTCGAGCGCGTCGAACGGAAGCCCGGCGCGCTCCAGCGCCACCGGGGCGGCCAAGGCCGGGGCGACGCCCATGTGCGCCGGGTTGTTCCCGTAAAAACCCCAGCCGGCCAGCTCGCCGAGAATCTCGATGCCGAGGGCTTTGGCCTTTTCCTCGGTGGTCACGATCAGCGCCGCGGCTCCATCGGAGCGCGCGACCGAGTTGAACAAGGTCACCGTGCCGTGGGTCTTCTCGGGGTCGAAGCGCGAGCCGTTCATGTAGCCGCCGTAGCGGCCGAAAAAGTCCTTGATCGTGAACGCCGCGTTGTCGAAGGCCAGCGGGGCCTTGGCCATGCGGCCCGGGTTGGCCAGCATGTCCTCGCGCAGGAACGGATACTCGTCCTTCTCGATCGTCGTCTCGCCGTGCTTATACGGGACGACATGGCTCGCGTAGAAGCCCTCGTTCCAGGCCTTCACGTTGCGCCGCAGGCTCTCCACCGCGTAGGCGTCCTGCGCCTCGCGCGTGATGCCGTACATCTGCGCGACGACCTCGGCCGTCCCGGCCATGTTGATATTTTTGACGGGGTCGGTGAGCCCCTCTTCCATGGAATCGACGACCGCGACGCTCTGATCCTCGAGAATCGTCCCCCAGCTCTTCTTCAGCGCATCCAGGCTGCGCAGCGGCTTCATGTCGCGCGAGCCCTGGAAGGTGTACGGGAACTGGGACATGGACTCGGTCCCGCCCGCGATATAAAGGTCGCCCTCGCCCGCCAGGATGAACCGGGCCGCGGACGCGATGGCCTCGATCGACGAGACGCAGTTGTTCTGGACCGTGACCGTCTGCACCTTCTCCGGCAAGCCGGCCTTGAGAGCGGCGACGCGCGCGATATTCGGCGCGTGGAACGATTGGCCCACCCAGCCGACGATCACGCCGGAGACGGCCTCCGGGCTCACGCGGCTCCTTTTAAGGGTCTCCAGCATGGCCGCGACCATCAAATCTTCCGGGGGAACCTGGGCCAAGGAGCGCGCGATATGGCCGATCGGGGTGCGCGCCCCGGCGCCGAGAACGATCTTCGTGGAGTGGGCTTGCATACCGTGATTATAGCCCCGCCGACGACGAGAATCAACCATTTCCGCTCCGGGGGTGAAAGCGAGGCGTCCGCCGAAGGCGGAAAGCCGCAGCGCCAAAAGGGGGCAGCGCCCCCTTTTGGAAGGCGCCCGGCCGCATATGCCGCTCAAGGCCGGGGCGATCAGCCCCGAGCACGCCGCGGAAGCGGCGAGCGCAGGGCGCCGCTAGAGGAGCGTATGGGGCTGAAAAAATCCTAGAATGACCGCACGTCCCGAGGAGAACTCCATGGTCAAAATGATCGCGCTGTACAAGCCGCCGGTCGACCCCAAGGCCTTCGACGAGCACTATTTCACGAAGCATAAGCCGCTCGCGGAGAAGATTCCCGGGCTGAAGGACTTCAAGATCTCGAAGGTCTTCGGCGGGCCGAACGGCAAGGAGTTCTACATGCTGGTCGAGCTGTGCTTCGAGAACCGCGACGCGTTCAAGAGCGGCATGCGCAGTCCCGAGAGCCAGGCCGCCGCGGCCGACATCCCGAACTTCGCCCCCGGGTTGGTCTCGATCTTTTTCGTCGAGGAAACCGCCGCGGTCCCCGCGTCTTGAACGACGAGCTGCTCGTCGAGCGCCGCGGGGCGGTCGAGGTCCTGCGGCTGAACCGCCCGCGGGCGTTGAACGCCCTGTCGGACGCCCTGGTCGCCGCCTTGGTCGAGGCGATGGAGAAGGCCGACCGCGACCCGGACGTGCGCGTCCTTATCGTCACCGGGGGCGAGAAGGTCTTCGCCGCCGGGGCCGATATTAAAGGAATGGCCGAGGCCGACGTCGTGAACATGCTGGGGTCCGACCGCCTCGGCCAGTGGGAGCGCTTCCGCCGCATACAAAAGCCGGTCGTCGCCGCGGTGGCCGGCTTCGCGCTCGGCGGCGGCTGCGAGCTCGCGATGAGCTGCGATTTGATCGTCGCGGCCGACGACGCGACGTTCGGCCAGCCCGAGATTTTGCTGGGCGTGATGCCGGGCGCCGGGGGCACCCAGCGCTTGGTCCGCGCGATCGGCAAGTACCGCGCGATGGAGTACGTGCTGACCGGGCGGCGTTTCACGGCCGCCGAGGCCAGGGAGTGGGGGCTGGTCAATCGCGTGGTCCCGCGCGAGCTGCTGCTGGACGAGGCCCTGCGCTTGGCCGGCGAGATCGCGCGGCAGGCCCCGCTGGCCGCCCGCCTCGCCAAGGAGTCGGTCAACCGGGCCTTGGACTCCGACCTCGAGACCGGCCTGCGCTACGAGCGCCACCTGTTTTACCTGCTGTTCGGCACCCAGGACCAGAAGGAAGGCATGCAGGCCTTCATCGAGAAGCGCCCCGCCGAGTTCAAGGGAAAGTAAGGAGGCCCATTGCCCGCCGCCGTCGACGCCGAGTCGCTTTCGATCGAGAAGAAGGACGGGGTCCTGTCGATCACTCTCAACCGGCCGAAGGCGATGAACGCCTTCACGGTGCCGATGCTGAAGGGTCTCGACGCCGCGCTGAAGGACGCGGGCCGCTCCGCGGACGTGAAGGCGGTGCTGATCACGGGCGCCGGGCCGGCCTTCTGCGTCGGCCAGGACCTGCGCGAGCATCTGGAGCGCAAGCCGTCCTTCCTCGAGCACTTGCGGGAGAATTTCAACCCGGTCATCGCGCGCCTGCGCGACCTTGAAAAGCCGGTCGTCGCGGCGGTCAACGGCCCGGCCGCCGGGGCCGGCATGAGCCTGGCCCTGGCCTGCGACATCCGCCTCGCCTCGACGAAGGCGAGCTTCCACACCGCTTTCGTGAAAATCGGCCTGGTGCCGGACTCGGGGCACATGCTTTTTCTTTCGAAGCTCGCCGGTCCGGGCCGCGCGTTGGAGCTGTGCCTGACCGGACGGCCGGTCGACGCGGCCGAGGCGGAGCGCATCGGCTTGGTCTCCAAGGTGATCGAGCCCGAGGGGCTCGAGGCCGAGGCTCGGGCCCTTTGCGCCGAACTGGCGCGCGGCCCCGGCAAGGCCCAGGGCCTCATCAAGCGCTTGGCGAACCAGTCTTTGTTCGCGACCGGCTTGGCCGAGCAATTGGACCTCGAGGCGCGCCTTCAAGAGGTTGCCGGCCGCACGCGCGACCACGCCGAGGGCCTCGCCGCCTTCCTAGAGAAGCGCCCCCCGCGCTTCACTGGAGAATAATTCCGCTGTTGCTTCAACGCCTCTGTTCCCTCGCCCCCCTTAGGGGGAGAGGGTGGGGTGAGGGGGGGCTTTTGGCCTTTGCCGTTCTAGCCCTTTCCCTTGCCGTGCCCTGTCGTGCGGAAGAGCCTGCCGCCGCGTGGAAGCGGTACGCGAACCCGGTGCTCGGGATATCGGTCGAGATACCCGACGACTGGCAAATCCAGATCGGGCCGGGCCAGGCGCGCGTCGACCTGCTCGACCGCGGCTACGAACGGACGCGGGCCGGCCTGACGGTCTCCTCGCTGCCGATCCCCTACTCGGACGACCTCGTCTCGCGCTGGAAGACGGCCCTCAGGCAGGACGACGCGAAGGTGGCCTTCGAGTCCGAGAGAAACTTCACGGTCGACGGCGCCAAGGCCCGCCAGATACGCTTCCTCGCGCATCCCGCCGGCGGAGTCATGCGCCACGAGATGGTCTTCGTCGACGGCGGCGGCAAGGTGTTCACGCTCGAGTGCTCCGCGCGCGAGGAGCTGTTTCAGGTTTTCGAGCCGTTCTGTGCGCGCTCGATCGAATCGTTTCACACCGTCCAAAGGAAGATCGGGCCCAGCGGGAGCGTGACCTCGAGCGACGGCTATTTCTCGGTGCAGGTCGGTCCGGGCTGGGAGGACGTCACGGAGCTGCACCAGAGCCAGTTTCCCGAAACGGTGCTGGCCTTGCAGAACCAGCGCGGGATGGTCAATATCCGCCGCATGGAGCGCGGCGAGCAAAAGCCCGAGGAGCTGAAGGCGATGCTCGCCTCGGAGGCTCAGGGGGCCGTCGACAAGGGCGCGAAGTTCCTGACCTCGCAGATCTCGGTGCTGCCGAACGGGCTCGAGCTGTACTACGTGAGCCTGCTTCAGCCCTCCGGCCAGGAGACCATGCTGGACGGGATCGTGCAATCGGGCTCCCGGTCCTACCACGTCACCTCGGTCGCCAAGGGGGGAGATCCCCTGGGCCCGCTCGAGCTGTCCGGCGGCGTGCTGAAGACCTTCAAGACGACCGTCCCCGTGGCCCCGGCCCCGGCGCCCAAGGAGACCGAGGCGAAGAACCCTTACGCCAAGGCTTTCGAGCAGCAATCGGAGCCGGAAAAGCCCCGCTTCCATCGCGGCCCAAGGCGGACCTCGCGCATCGTCATCGCGCTGATCCTGCTGTGCATGCTGATCGCCTGCGTCCTGGCCGCGATCGCGCTGCTGTCCTTGACCCGCCGGACCTTGGAGCAGAACAAACCCTAAATTTATAATATGAACGGACCCGCCGCCCGGCGGGGATCGCCTGGAGGATTGGCCATGGCTCAGCTCACGGATCAGGAAAAGGAACGGCGTCTCGCGGACAAGCTCGCCCGCGGCGAGAAGATCGTCTCGCGCGACGAGATGACCCAGGAGTACTACGACCACCTCGTCCACCTGATGATGATGCAGGCGGACTCCGAGCTGGCCGGGGCCTTCGGCTACGTCCCGTGGATACAGAAGTCGCCCTCGATCCAGGAGACCTTGACGGTCTCGCAGATCGTCAAGGACGAGGTCCGCCACGCGCGCGTGATGTACCGCCTGCTCGAGGAGCTCGGCGTCGACGTCCAGAGCTACTACGAGAGCCACAACTTCAACCTGCGCGTCGAGACTCAGGACATCGGCACCGAGCGCGTGGCCGACGACAAGCGCGTCAACATCTTCTACTACCCGATCAACACCTGGTACGACTTCATCATGTTCAACTTCTGCATGGACCGGGGCGCCGGGCACCAGCTCGAGGACGCCAAGGTCTGCAGCTACAAGCCGTGGTGCGACGTGATGGAGGGCATCTTCAAGGAAGAGGCGATGCACATGGCCCACGGCGACCAGTGGGTCAAGCGCCTGGCCTCCGACCCGTCGACGAAGGACGAGACCCAGGCCGCGCTCGAGCGCTGGTACCCGCGCACGATGAACATCTTCGGCCGCCGCAACTCCCCCAAGACCAGGATCTACCGCCCCCCGCGCCCCAAGGTCCGGGACAACGCCCATTTCCGGAAGGCCTTCCCGGAGCCGGTCCCCGAGCCGCGACCAGCCCACCAGCCATTGCTCGTCCACCCCG
>CAZMIB010000074.1:0-13455 GCA_964566245.1 uncultured Elusimicrobia bacterium
CGAGGCGCTGTCGCAGCGCCCCGCCCCGCGCGCGCCCGGCGAGCCGGGGGGCGAGGCGACCGAGCAGGAGAAGGCTCTCGCCCCTCCCCCGGGATGGAGCGCCGCGCCCCAGCCGGCCTCGGGCCCGTACCGGCGCGCGATGACCAAGCTCGCGAAGGGCGGCGAGGGACGGCTGGAGTACGGCTACCTCGCCCAGGACAAGGACTGGAAGTGGACGCTTTACGGCGCCCCGGTCGACCCCTCCGACGCCGAGAGCCTGAGGCGCTCGGTCGAGGCCTACGCGCGCGAGCTCGGGATCGAGAACCCGATCGTCGAGCCCCGCGGAAGCCTGAAGGTGGGGGACCGCGAGGGCCCCGCGATGGTCACCAACCTCGCGCTTTCGGAGGGAGCGAGCACCGGCATCCTCCACGTCTTCGCGAAGGCCTCCGGCTCGCGCTTGCTGGTCGTGCGCTTCTCGGCTCCGGCCGCGGACTACCCGCTCATGATGCCCGAGGTTCGCGACTGGTTGTCCAAGCTCAGTGTGGAGTGAACGTCGACGCCTATCCGCACCGCGCGGCAGAGGTCGATGAAGGAATCGTGCAGCGCCCGCCCTTCCTCCGCCGCCTTGCCGTCCGCCTCGGGCGCCGCGCCGAACTTGTCCCGCAGCAGCTCGAAGAGGCGGTTCTGCGCGCGGTACTCCCAATCCTTGAGGCCGGCCGCCTGGCCGAGGGCCGTCAGCAGATGAAGCTGACGGCACGCCTCCAGGCTTAGGCCGGCCGCGAAAGCCTCCAGCCGCCGCGCCACGAGGTCCGAGAAGCCCGTCTCGGTCTGCGGGGTCGACAGCTCCAGCCCGAGGCCGGACGCCCACTCCAAGGTCTCCTTGAGGTCGTCCAACGGCTCGTCGGCGGGGCCTCTCAAGGCCCGCGCGATCTGCTTCGCCAGCCGCTGGCTCGTCGCGAACTCGGCGCCCGCGCGCAGTTGCTTGGGGACGGGAAGCCGCCACTCCCGGATCTGCTCCAGGAACCGCAGCAGCCCGGGGTAAAGGACCTCGTAGAGCCCGCCGGGGCGCCCCATCCTGTCGGCCGTCCTCTGCGGGGATACTCCCCCGCCCCCGTCGGCCGCGGGGGCGCCGTCCCCAGCGCGGGCGGGTCCTCGGTCCCGGTGACGTACCCCGCGGGATGGTCCGGCTGCGCGACCGCCAGGAAGGCTCGCTCCCAGCGCTCGAGCGTGACGACGCTCTCGACGGCCACCGTGCCCAAAAGCAGGCGCGTGGCTCCCAAGGTCCGCCGCGAGGTCTCGCCCTTCTGGAAGCGGTACGCGGGGAGGCTTTGTCCGTCCGGCGCGTCGCTGAAGATCGAGGCCAGGCCGAAGTACGCCGCGAGGTAGTCCGGCGTCACCGCCGCGGGGCGCGCCAACCTCTCGTAGACGCCGCGTCCGTCCTTGAGCTCGGCCGCGTTCGAGGGCGCCTCCGCGAGGGCGGCGAGAAGGCGCGGCTCGAGGTCCTGCCCGCTCAGGTCGCGCGCCAGCTCGACCGCGCGGGAGGCGTACTTCAGGCACTGCGCGCTCTCGAGCCCCGAAATCTCGCCGAAAAACCAGCCGCACGAGGCGTACATCAGCAGCAGATGGCGCTGGAGCTCCAGCCACTTGAGCGCCCGGATCCGCGTCGCCCCGAGGGGCTCGCGCCCGGGGGCGAGGTGGCGGGACAGGAAGGCGTCCACGTCGGCGGCCGGCCGCGCGAGCAGCACGCGGGCGTACTCGTCGCGTGCTCGCCAGGGGTCCTTGAAAAGCCCGGCTCGCTCGAAGGCCGGCTCGAGCTCCTCGCGAAGCTCGTCGAAGGCGCGGCGCATCGGCCCGCGCCAGGCCTGGCTCCCGCCCGCCTCGCGTCCGCAGCCGCAGTCCTCCTTCCAGCGCCCGAGCCCGTGCGCGCAGCTCCAGGCGGTTCCCTCCCCGTTCGGCCCGGGTTTGAGCTCGGCCTCCCAAGCGGGGGGATGCTCCTCGAGGTAGGCCGCGTAGTTCGTGACCTCGACCCCGCGGCGCGGAAGCTCGTACTTCAGCAGCCAAGCGAGCCCCATGTCCGCGTGCATGTCGTGGTGGCCGTACGACTCGCCGTCCGTCGCGACATGAACGAGCTGGTCCTCGGAGGACTCCTTGTCGAACGCGGCCTCGAAGCGGCCGGCGGCTCCGACCGCGTCCTGCATCAGCCGCTCGAAGGCGATCGCGGAGGATAGGGTTCCGTCGTAGAAGAAGGCCGCGATCGAGCGTCCCTCGGGCAGGGCCACGCGGTACGGGCGCCGCGGGTCGATGCTTCCGTCCGAGACGTCGCGCCGTCCTCCCTCCGGGGAGCGCGCGCGCAGCGCTTGGCCCGGGGAGAGGATCACGTAGCGCATTCCATGCTCGGAGAGCAGGGCGAGGGTCTCGAGGTTGCAGGCCGTCTCCGGCAGCCACATCGCCTCGGGCTCGCGTCCGAATCGGGCCCTAAAGTCCTCGAGCCCCCATAAGACCTGGGTGAGGCGGTCGCGCGGGGCGGCCAGGGGCAGGATCATGTGGTTGTAGGCCTGGGCGATCGCGTTCCCGTGGCCGGTCCGAGCGAGTCCCGCCTTGTCGCCCTCGATTAGGCGCCTATAGTGGCGCGGGTGGCGCGCCTCGAACCACGACAGCAAGGTCGGGCCGAAGTTGAAGCTCAGGTAGGCGTAGTTGTTCACGAGGTCGAGGATCCGCCGCTCGGGGTCGACCACGCGCGCGCGCCCGTTCGGGATGTAGCACTCCCAGGCGACGCGCTCGTTCCAGTCGTGGTGCGGGCGCGCGGAGTCCTGGCGCTCGACCGACTCGGTCCACGGGTTCTCCCGCGGCGGCTGGTAGAAGTGGCCGTGCACGACGACGAATCGGCGGCTCATGGGAGCGGGGCCCTTGTGGTAGAATCACGGCGCATGGCGAGTTCCTCCGAGCCGGCGTTGCCGGTCGAGCCGATAGTCGCGTTTCCGGAGCGCGGGCCGTGGTCGCTCGAGCTGGGCGCCCGCCGCCTGGGCGCCGCGACCCGCTTCCGGGTCTGGGCCCCCGCGGCGCGCGAGGTCAAGGTCAGGGTCGACGGGCTCTCCGCCCCGATGACGCGCGGCGCCGGAGACGTCTTCGAGGCCGTCGTCCCGGACGTCGCCCCCGGGGCGCGCTACGCCTACGAGCTGGACGGCGCGCGGGAGCGGCCCGACCCCGTCAGCCGTCATCAGCCGGAGGGTCCGCACGGGCGCTCGGCCGTGGTCGATCCCTCCTTTCCGTGGACCGACCGCGGCTGGAAGGGCCTCGACCTGAAGGACCTCGTCTTCTACGAGCTGCACGTCGGGACGTTCACCGCGGCCGGGACCTTCGAGGCGGCGATCGAGCGCCTAGGGCACCTGAAGGCGCTGGGCGTAACGATGCTGGAGCTGCTTCCGGTCGCGGAGTTCCCGGGGGCCAGGAACTGGGGCTACGACGGGGTCGATCTCTACGCGCCGCACTCGGCTTACGGCGGGCCGGCGGGACTGAAGCGGCTCGTCGACGCCTGCCACCGGGCGGGACTAGGCGTCTGCCTTGACGCAGTCTACAACCATCTCGGTCCGGAGGGCAACTATCTCCGGGAGTTCGGGCCGTACTTCACCGATCGCTACCACACGCCGTGGGGCGACGCGCTGAACTTCGACGGGGCGGGCTCGGACGCGGTGCGCCGCTGGGTCATCGAGAACGCGCTGTATTGGATCACCGAGTACCACGTCGACGCGCTCAGGCTCGACGCGGTCAACCACATCTTCGACTTCTCGGCCCTGCACGTGCTGCAGGAGCTCAAGGGCGCGGTCGAGGAGCAGGCGCGGAGGCTCGGCCGGCGGGTCCAGGTGATCGCCGAGAGCGACCTGGACGACCCGCGCGTGGTCCGGCCGGCCGCGCGCGGGGGCTGGGGCCTCGACGCGGTGTGGTCGGACGACTTCCACCACGCGGTCCACGCCCATCTGACCGGCGAGCGCGGCGGCTACTACGCGGACTTCGGCGGCCTCGGCGAGATCGCGAAGGCCGTGACCGACGGCTTCGTCTTCGACGGGCGCTATAACGCGTTCCGCGGGCGGCGCCTCGGCGCGCCCGCCAGAGGCCTGCCGGGCGAGAGCCTCGTGATCTGCCTTCAGAATCACGACCAGGTCGGCAACCGGATGCTCGGCGAGCGACTCACGGCCTTGGCCGGGATCGAGGCGCACCGCGCGGCCGCGGTGCTGGCGCTGTGCGCGCCCCAGCTTCCCCTGCTTTTCATGGGCGAGGAGTGGGCCGAGTCCCGCCCGTTCCTGTACTTCACGAGCCACGGCGACGAGGCGCTGACCGAGGCGGTGCGCCGCGGCCGGCGGCGCGAGTTCCATCGCTTCGGCTGGCGCGAGGAGCCGCCGGACCCGCACGCGGCCGAGACCTTCGAGCGCAGCCGCCTCGACTGGGCGAGCCTCCGGCGCGAGCCGCACGCCGGGACGCTCGCGCTGTACAAGGCCCTGCTCGCGCTGCGCCGCCGGCGGCCGGCCCTGCGCAACGGCCGCATGGACCTGACGACGGTCCGCCACGGCGACGGCTGGCTCGCCTACGAGCGCCGCGATCTCGGCGGCGACCGTGTCGCGGTCGTCTGTCAACTCTCAAAGAAGCCCGGGACCATGCGCTGGCCTTTCCCAGGCAAGTGGCGCCGCCTTCTCCAAAGCGCTAAAGGCTGGCCCACGGCCCCCGGCGCCTCCCTAACCTCGCCCCCCGAGTCCGCCGCGGTCTACGGCCTGGCCGTGTAGTTCTTCTTCATGTGCCCTCTCCCAACGGGAGAGGGAGAGGGTGAGGGGTTAAGCCGGTCTCCTGCTCTCCGTTTGCAGCCGATACCTCTCATCCATCGCCCACCCCATTTTCGCCTGGAAGACCTGCTCGTAAACCCTTAATCTGGACTCCAGTACGCGCAACCGCGCCGCCAGGAATACCGCGACCGCGAGCAACGACGCCTCAAGCGCCAGCCTCGCTCCAGTCATGGTCCCTCCCTGAGCCGTACCTCGAAGACATACCTTACGCGCGCGAACCGCGCGATGGAGGGGACGTAGTTATTTTTCCTCTCCCTCTTGAAGGGGAGAGGGTGCGGGTGAGGGGTAAAATGGCATAATTTCCTTTCAAGAAATCCATACAAACCCGTCGAGTCCTTCGAAAAGAAGATGAAACTCCTCACGGTCCGACTCAAAGAGAAGTCCTCCGAGTCGGCCAAGCTGGAGAATATCCTCCGCGACAACCTCAGAAAGGTGGGCTATGGGTTCTAAAAGGAAACGAGGCAACGTAGCTTCCAGACGTCGCGCGATAGGGCCCGGCCTTACCGGGCGTCTCATGGCCGAGAGCTTCGATGCATTGGTTCGAGCCATCGTGGATGTGCATGAAAACTTGCGCTTCCGCGCGGCTAAAGCCGTCGACGTCCATCTGACGCTCCGTAATTGGCTGATCGGCGCCTATATTTTCGAGTATGAGCAGCGTGGTCGCGACCGCGCCGCCTACGGGACGAAGCTGCTTGAAAGTCTTTCGCAACGTCTTCGCGAGCGAGGCCTGTCGAACACCGATGAGCGAGAGTTGCGGCGTTTTCGCCAGTTCTACGCCGTCTACCCCCAAATTCGGGAGACGCTGTCCCCCGAATTCGCTCATCCGGGGAGCGTCCTTGTTCAAAACCTATCTTTCTCTCACCTCTCGGAGCTTATCGATATAGAAGATGCCCTAAAGCGTGCCTTCTACGAAGTCGAGTGCCTTCGCGGCAATTGGTCCGTCCGTGAACTGAGAAGGCAACTCGCGAGCCTCTACTATGAACGCGTCGGCTTGTCGAAGAGCAAGAAAAAGCTGTCGGCGTTGACCCAGGCCAGGGCCGAGCCGCAATCGGCGACGGAGATCATTCGCGATCCCTACGTCTTCGAGTTCTTGGGCCTCAAGTCCAAGGAGGTCATGAGTGAGTCGAACCTCGAGGACGCCCTGCTCGATAAGCTGCAGAACTTCCTGCTGGAGCTGGGCCACGGCTTCTGCTTCGAGGCACGACAGAAACGCATCCTCATCGACGGCGAGCACTTCTTCGTCGACCTCGGCGTGGACAGGTAATTCCGATGGATGAGGCGAAATTCGACGAGATCGTTCTTGCGATGCTGTTGTATAGCGAGTTCGCTACAGGGTCCGCCTGGAAGGGATATGACTGGGATGCCGCCGGCCGGTTAGTTCAAGCCGGGTGATCTCAAACCGGAGATCGAAGCGAAAGTCAGTGATCCTGTCGCAGGCTGGCGGGCGGCAAGGGGAAGCCGACTTCCGGCGGCACTGCGGAGAATCGAAATGAGCGTGCGCCATACTGAAATCAGCATGGAGGCAGAGGTGGGTGGTAAGGCGATGTTAGGTCGAGCGGCGGGCGACGTCTATCGGCTCAAGATCACCTTGATGGGTTCCGAGCCGCCGATCTGGAGGCGGGTGCTCGTTCCTGGCGGTACGACCTTGGCCGAGTTGCATATGATCATCCAGGTCGCGATGGGATGGGAGAATGACCACCTGCATCTATTTCGCGACGGCAAGCGGAGCTACGGCCCCCGTTCGTCGTGGGAGGACATGCTGGACGAGGAAAAGGTCTGTCTGCGGGATATCGCGCCGCAAGCGCGCGCAAAATTCGGATATGAGTATGACATGGGCGATAGTTGGCGGCATACGATCAAGGTCGAGGCCATTAAACGGGCGACGGATGACTTCAAGGGTGTCGAATGCCTCGACGGGGCGAGGGCATGTCCGCCGGAGGATTGCGGCGGGCTGCCGGGGTATGAGGATAAGCTCGTCGCCCTCAAGGACCCGAGGAACGAGGATCATGCGGAGACTGTCGAGTGGATGGGCGAGGATTTCGATCCGGAGGCGTTTGACTTGGCGGAAGTGAACAGGTGGTTGGGACTCAAGAAATAGCCTCGAACCCTAGTCCTCACCCCCACCCACGGCGCCGAGCGGGCACGCGTCCGAATTAACGGGCCAAGCTGATATCCCGTTCACATCCTCAGCGAAGGAAACTTTCGTCGGACGAATTTACTTCGTATGGACCAGCTGGTCCAGCGTCGGCTCGCCGTTGTGGGAGGTCGCGATCGTGATCCGGTCGCCGGCCAAGAGCACGGTGTCTCCCTTCGGGACCTTCAGGCTCGTGCCGCGTCTTACCATCACGATCAAGGTGTCGGGCGCGGTCGCGAGCTCGCTGAGCGGGCGGCTCGCGATCTCCGAGTCGGCCGGGATCGTGAACTGCAGAAGGCGCGCGACCCGCGGGCCCTCGGCCGTCGGGGCCGACGCGCCGGAGTCGACCTGTTCGAGTATCTCGGGGAACAGCGGCGGGTAGAGGTCGTACAGGTAGCGGTACATGCTCTCGATCAGCAGGTCGGTCTCGCCGGCCGCGATCCAGGTGCGCTGGATGTGGTCCAGGGACAGGAAGAAGTTGCGGCAATACTCGCGGACCTCGGTCAGGACCTCCTTCCAGCGGGAAGGGTTCCGCGGGTCCTCGGCCAGCGCCGCGTGCCTCTCGCGCAGGGCCTGCGCGGAGCGGAAGGCCTTCTCGCGGAAGTCGATCGCGTAGTCGAGCTGGCGGAAGGCCTCCGCGGGCTCCTGGCTCTTCTCCTCGCGGATGCGCTCCAGGCCGAAGCGCAGCGCCCCGACGCGCGTGTCGAGCAGACCCTCGGGGAGGCGCGCCAGCCCGGCCCAGTTGCGCGCGTCGAACTTCTCCATCGGCGCGGAGGGGACGTGGCCGAACTTCACCTTCATCAGCAGCGCGTCGGCGATCGCCAAGCCCAGCAGGAACGGGCGCTTGTTCAGCATCTCGCTGGGCTGCCAGCCCCAGTTGTCGGCCTGGCGCATCAGGCGCAGCGCGAGCTGCACGCGCGTCTCATCGGGGAAGCGCGCGAGCTCGTAGCCCTCCTCGGACAACAGCGAGGCGTGCACGCCGGTCTCTCTCGGGATCCCGAACTCGCGCGCGAGCCAGTCGAAGACGTTCACGAGGTACTTGCCGGGCTCCCAGTAGATGAACGGGTGCTTGCGCCAGATCGTCGCGATCGGGTCGATGCCCTTGTACTCGGCCGCGTACAGCGGGGGGTAATGTCCGTCGGAGCGCAGCAGCACGCGCGTCTCGGGGGCCCAGCCCATCCCGTGCACGTCGATCTTGGAGTACAGCTGTCCCTTCGGCAGGCTCTCCAGGTAGTCGTCGGGCGTCGAGAACTTGAGCTTGATCCCGGCCTCGATCGCCCACGGCTTGATCCGGGACCAGGCCGCCTCGAGCAGCTCCAGCGCGACGTCGCCGAAGTCCATCAGCTCCAGGTCCTGGAGGTACAGGATGAGCCCGCCCTCGGGGGCGTCCTCCAGGGCCTCGCGCAGATAGCGCACGTACATCTCGATCGCCTGGCCGCGCTCGATCGGAAACTCGAGGAACTTCTTGGTCCGGTACTCGGTGTCGAAGACGAAATACTGGCCCATCATGAAGCCCTGGTACTTCACCTGCTGCGGGTACATCAAGGTGATCGGCCGCCATATCTCCTGCGAGACTCTGAAGTGGCGCGGCAGGGCCAGCAGCTTGTCGCCGACCAAGAACGGCCGGTACTTCTGGTCGTTGCGGTCCTCGCCGATGTTGAACGGGGCCTTGCGCGGCGACAGGTGCGGGTGCAGGATCGCGTCCATGTCGGCCTTCTGCAGCAGGTCGAAGAAGCGCGGCTCGACCGAGCACTCGGTGTAGAAGAAGACCCGCTTCTTGGGAAGCGGGGCCCCGAGCACGTCGTGGATAAGCTGCTCGTTCCACTTCACCTCCTCGCGGAAGTCCTCGGGGGTGTGAAGCGCCGCGTGCGTGTGGTGGGCCGTCGTGTACAGCGGGAAGATCTCGCGCTCGCGGTACGCGCGCTGCAGCTCCTCGAACGTGCGCGGCAGGCCGGTCCGGAGCTGGTGCACGAGGTCGTTCGAGATGTCGAGCGACACCGGGATCTTCCGGGTCTTGGAGAAGGCCAGCAGGTCGCGGTAGATGTTGCGGCCTTCCTTGAAGCGCTTGCGGACCCAGTTCTCGGGCGGGACCGCCTGCGCGACGCGCACGTCGGCCTGCTGGCGCTGCAGGTGGCCGGGCAGGTCCCACAGCGGCTCGTGCGCGTGGAACGCCAGCACGACGTGGACGGTCTTCTCCTTCAGCGGCTCCGTCGCGGCCTGCAGCTTCGGCAGCAGCGTCGGCTTGAGACGGAGCTTTTCCTTGACCGAGGGCGTCACCGGCCCTCCGGCTTAAGGACGACCAGCGAGAGGGGGGGCAAGGTCAGGCGCAGGGAGGCCGGCCGCCAATGCCAGGGCACGTCCTCGGTCGCGAGAGAGGCGTTCACGGCGCCCGAGCCCCAGTACACGGGGGCGTCGGTGTTGATCAGTTCGCGGTAGCGCCCTTTCTCGGGGACACCGAGCCGGTAGCCCTCGCGCTTGATCGGGGTGTAGTTCACGACGCAGACCAAGAAATCGCGCCGGTCGGCCGCGTACCGGACGAAAGACAGAACGCTGGAATCGGCGTCGTGGCAGTCGATCCACTCGAAGCCGGACGGGTCGAAATCCTTCTGGTGGAAGGCCGGCTCCGCGGCGACCACGCGCATCAGGTCTCGGACGCAGCGCTGCAGAGCCTGGTGGCGGTCGTAGCCCGCCAAGTGCCAGTCGAGGCTTCTATCGTGGTTCCACTCGTCCCACTGCCCGAACTCGTCGCCCATGAAAAGGAGTTTCTTGCCGGGGTGCGCGGCCATGTGGCCGAGGAAGCAGCGCAAGCCCGCGAACTTCCGCCAGTCGTCGCCCGGCATCTTCGAGAGCAAGGCGCGCTTGCCGTGCACGACCTCGTCGTGCGAGAGCACCAGCATGAAGTTCTCGTGGAACGCGTACAGCATCGAGAACGTCGCCTCGTGGTGATGGTAGCGGCGGTGAATCGGGTCCTTCTGCGCGTACTCCAGCATGTCGTGCATCCAGCCCATGTTCCATTTCAGGCTGAAGCCGAGCCCGCCGAGGTGGACCGGCCGCGAGACGCCGGGCCAGGCGGTGGACTCCTCGGCGATGGTCAGCACGCCCGGGCACTCGCGGTGCACGACCGTGTTGAGGTGCTTCAGGAACTCGATCGCCTCGAGGTTCTCGTTGCCGCCGTAGCGGTTCGGGATCCATTCGCCGGCCTTGCGCGAGTAGTCGAGGTACAGCATCGAGGCGACCGCGTCGACCCGGAGCCCGTCGGCGTGGTACTCGCGCAGCCAGAACAGAGCGTTGGAGACCAGGAAGTTCCAGACCTCGCTGCGCCCGTAGTTGAAGATCGCGGTGTTCCAGTCGGGATGGAAGCCCTGGCGCGGGTCCGCGTGCTCGTAGAGGGCCGTGCCGTCGAAGCGCGCGAGGCCGTGCGGGTCGGTCGGGAAGTGGCTCGGGACCCAATCCAGGATCACGCCCAGCCCGGCCTGGTGGCAGGCGTCGACGAAGGCCTTGAAGTCCTCGGGGGACCCGAAGCGCCGCGTCGGCGCGAAGTAGCCGACCGTCTGATAGCCCCACGAGCCGTCGAACGGGAACTCGGTGATCGGCATGAGCTCCAGATGCGTGAAGCCCTGCTCCTTCGCGTACGGGATGAGCTGCGCGGCCAGCTCGGCGTAGGTCAGGAAGCGCCCGCCCTCGCCGCGCCGCCACGAGCCCAGATGAACCTCGTAGACGTTGATCGGGCCGTCGAGCGGGTTCACCGAGCGCCGGCGCTCCATCCAGTCCTGGTCGCGCCACTTGTGCTTGGAGATGTTCCAGACGACCGAGGCCGTCCGCGGGGCGAGCTCATGCGCGAAGCCGTACGGGTCCGCCTTCAGGAACGGCAAGGGCCCGAGGCGCGAGCGTATCTCGTACTTGTAGAGCGCCCCCTCGGCCAGGCCGGGAATGAACAGCTCCCATAGGCCGGAGGAGCCTCGCGAGCGCATAGGATGGCGGCGCCCGTCCCAGCCGTTGAAGTCCCCGACCACGCTGACGCGCAGCGCGTTCGGCGCCCAAACCGCGAAGACGACCCCGGCGACGCCGTCGACGACGTCCAGGTGCGCGCCGAGCTTGTCGTACGCGCGCAGGTGGGTCCCCTCGCCGAGCAGGTGGAGGTCGAGGTCCCCGAGGATCGGGCCGAAGGCGTAGGGGTCCGCCGTCTCGTGGACGGCGCCGCCCGCGTGGACGGCCCTCAGCTTGTACGGGGGCGCGGTCTCCAGGCCGTCGAGCACGGCTTCCCAGACCCCGCCCTTGTGGGCCTTGGCCATCGGGATCGCCTTGCCGTCGACGACGACGGCGGCCGACTCCGCCGCGGGCAGCATCGCTCGAATCGCGATCGCGGGCCGGCCGTCCTTGGTCACCCGGTGCGGGCCCAGCACGCGGAACGGGTCGGCGTGCTCGGCGCTCGAAAGGGACTTCAGGTCCTCGAGCTTGGCGGTAGTCATGGCCGCATTCTACCTAATTGGATATACGAGCCCGGCGGGCTTGTCCAGGGGGACTTGAAAATGACCGCGACGGAAGGTATTTAATCGGCAGCGAGGGGGCTCCATGATCGCGCTGATCGTCGTCGGGCTGCTGGGGTTCGCGGCCGTCGGGGCGGGTGTTTACTGGATGACGATCTACAACGGCCTGATCGTCGTCAAGAACGACATTCTCAAGGCCTGGGCCAACATCGACGTCCTGCTGAAGCAGCGCCACGACGAGATACCCAAGATCGTGAAGGCCTGCGAGGCGTACATGCAGTACGAGAAGGGGGCCCTGGCCAAGGTCATCGAGTTGCGCGGCGCCGCGCAAAACGCCCAAGGCGTCGAGGCGAAGGCCCAGGCCGAGGGGGAGCTGTCGGCCGGGCTGAGGCAGGTGTTCGCGCTGGCCGAGCACTATCCGCAGCTCCAGGCGCAGTCGTCCTTCCAGCAGCTCCAGTCGCGCATCTCCGACCTCGAGAACCAGCTCGCCGACCGCCGCGAGTTCTACAACGAGTCGGTGAACACCTACAACATACGCATCCAGTCGTTTCCCGACTCCGTGGTCGCGGGAAAGATGGGGCTCGCCCCGCGCGAGATGTTCCGGATCGCCGACGAGGACAAGAAGGACGCGGAGCTCGACATCAAGGTTCCCTGATGTCGGACGACACTAGGGACGTCGTTTACGCGGGAGTCGGCGTCGTGGTCGGGGCGTCCCTTTTCTACAAGGGCCTGCGCGACCTGGTCCTGGAGCGCGCGATCACGGCGCTCCCCGTCTCCAAGGTCCGTTCCTTGGCCCTGGGGCCCGTGGAGTTGTGCGGCACGGCGGCGCCGTTGACGCCGCTGGTCGACCCGGTCTACGGGCAAACCTGCGCGTATTTCCGCGTCGACGTCGAGGAGCGCCGGAGCGTGGGCGACTACGACCATTGGGCGAACGTCTATCACGCCGACAGCGACGCGACGCCGTTCTTGCTTTCCGACGAGACGGGCGGCATACCCGTCTGTCCGGAAGGGGCGGAGCTCTACTGCGACAAGCTGCACTGCGACGAGTCCATCCTCCCGTCCCAGGACGCGGCCGTCTCTACCTTCCTGGGCCCGCTCCGGAAGGGACGCCCGCTGCGCTTGAACGCCTGCATCGTGCGCGAGAAGGAGCCGGTCTGCGTGATAGGCTACGCGCGCGTCTCCGAGACCCCGCTGACGATCCTCAAGCGCGCCCTCCGGCTCGACCTGAGCTTGCCCGCGATCGCGCGGCGGCTCAAGGCCGACCCCGCGAAGATGAAGGCCGCCGACCTGGACAAGAACGGACAGGTCGATGAGGCGGAATGGGACGCGGCCCTGCGCAAGGAGCGCGACGGGGAGTCGGCGGACGACCCCCAGACGGAGCCCCCGAAAGCCTATCCGGTCGTCGTCGCCAAGAATCCCAACGGCTACTATGTCATCTCCGACAAATCGAGGCGCGACCTCGTCGCCTCCCTCCAAAGCCAGGCCGGCTTGTACGTCGCCGGGGGCCCTATCCTCTCGGTCGCCTGCGCCGCCTATATCGCCTGGCGCCTGAGCCTCGCGCGGTTCTAGGCCGGCATTTGTTAAAGTGCGGGCCTATGCCCGCTCTCCTGGACGCCGCCCCCGCCGGACTTTCGCCTCGCTCCGAGCCGCGGACCCCGGCCCGGCATCCCGCGCCGCCGGCCGGCCGATCGGCCGCGCTCGACGCCTTCCGCGGCCTCACGATCGCCGGGATGATCATCGTCAACACGCCGGGCAATCGCGCGGCCTACCCGCTGCTGGAGCACGCCGACTGGAACGGCTGCACGTTGGCCGACCTGGTCTTCCCTTTTTTCCTGTTCGCCGTCGGGGCCTCGCTCGTCCTGTCGCTGTCGCGCCGCGTCCATCATGAGTCGGGCGGGCGGTTGTGGCTCGGCATCCTCAAGCGCGCCGCGGTCATCTTCGCCTTCGGCCTGCTGCTCAACGCGATCCCGAACTGGCGGCCGGAGACCTTTCGCGTCGCCGGCGTGCTTCAGCGCATCTCGGT
>CAZMIB010000074.1:13465-14758 GCA_964566245.1 uncultured Elusimicrobia bacterium
GGGGCTGTGGGCCGGAAGCGGGCGGCGGGGCGCCGCTGGGCGTGCTCGCCGCCGCGGCGTTCCTGCTGGGGATCTACGCCCTCGCGCTGCGTTGGCTGCCGGTGCCCGGGGTCGGCGCGGGCGTGCTGACGCCCGAGGGCAGCCTGAGCTCCTGGCTCGACCGCCTCGTGATGGGAAAGCACACCTATCACCAGGGCCCGTTCGACCCGGAGGGCGTGCTCGGCACGCTCGGCGCCTGCGCGACGACGGTGATCGGCATGCTGGCCGGTTACGAGTTGCGTTCACCCCGTCCGGCGATCCGCAAAGCCGTTTCGTTGGCGGCGGGGGGAATCCTCCTGATCTCGGCCGGCCAAGCCTGGGACCGCTGGCTTCCTGTTAATAAGGCGCTTTGGACCGGCTCCTACGCGCTTTACACCGCCGGCGCGGCCGCCGTCGTCCTGGCCGCCTGCCTGTGGGCGATCGAGGTGCGGGGCCGCCGCGCCTGGTCCGAGCCGTTCGAGGCCTTGGGCGTGAACTCCTTGGCCGCCTACGTTCTGCCGCTGTTGCTGCTGAAGTTTCTCGTCCTCTACAAGGTTCCCGGGGCCGATGGGGCGCCGATTCAACTCCGCCTGCGCCTGTGCGACCTGCTTTTTGGCCGCCTCTCCGCGCCGGACGCCTCCCTCGCCTTCGCGCTGAGCTACCTGCTGCTCTGGACCGGCGTCTTCTGGTCTCTCCGGCGCCGCGGTTGGGTCTTCAAGGCCTGACCTGGGCCTCTCCGCGTTCGAAGTGCCTTTTGCCCCCAGGGGCCCTCGCCGCCGCTCCCCCGGGACTTAAGCTTCACGTCCGAATCCGCCCCTCCGGTCTAGAATGGAGCCATGAATCCCGCCCCGTTTTCGTCGTCCCGATTCGCCGTCCATGGCCTTTTTTTCTCGGCGTCTTTTTTCGTCGCGTCCGCGTCGGCCTCGGCCGCCGTGAAAGCGGCGCCGATTCAAGCTCCATCCGTCGTCGCCGCGCCGAGCGCGGCTAACCCGGTCGTTCTCGCCGCTCCCGTTCTCGGCGCGGTCGGGCTGCCTTCCGCCGCGCTCTTCTCCCCGGACGTGATCGCGGGCGCCTTGCAGGACGCGGCCCAGGCGGCGGTTCGCGTCATCGGCGACGCGGACCAGCTCGGACGGACGCCGCGCTTCGTGAGCCAGCACGTGCTCGTGCCGAAGCAGGGCGTCGCCGTCCACGTGAACGCGTTCAACTTCCCGGGATGGGGGTTCGCCGAGAAGGCCGCGTGCGCGTGGCTCGCCGGCGTGCCGGTCGTGACGAAGC
>CAZMIB010000075.1:0-14500 GCA_964566245.1 uncultured Elusimicrobia bacterium
CTCGCCATGAGGACGGCGCGGCGCGACGCGGCCAGGGGCGGCGTCTCGCGCGGGTCGATGCTGACGACGAGGGCGTCGAACTCCCGTCCGGCTGTGAACGAAAGCGCGCGGAAGGCGCGGACCATGCCGTTCAGCGCCAGCGGGCAAAGCGTGGGACAGCCGTAATAGGCGAAGGCCAGCACGACGGGGCGTCCGCGGAACAGCGAGCCGAGGCGCAGCGTCCGCCCTGCCTCGTCGCGCAGCGCGACGTCCGGCAATTGCCGGCCGAGGCGCGGGTTCCAATCGAGGCGCTCGAGCGGAGGGGTTGAAAATGCGGAACGAACGGCGAGGAATAAACCGCAGAGGGCACGGAGTGCGCGGAGAAAAGCGCGACGGCGCACGGGTCGCAGGCCGTTCTCTGCGCCCTCTGCGTACTCTGCGGTTAAATGTCGTGGTTCGTATTTCTTCATCACAGGCCTTCCTGGGCAAGGAGGTCCATCGCGCGGTCGATCGGGAGGCGGATGGTTCCTTTCTTTCGGTCGATCCAGGCGTAGCCGTTCAACGTTTCGTCCTCCTTGAGACGCAGGGCGGCTAGATCCGGGAGCGGGCTGAGGGGTATCGGGGGGTGGGGCGCGACGCGCTCGCGCGGAGCCGGGAGAAACGGGCGGCCGTCGAGCAGCCCGCCGAGGAAAAGATGCAGCCCGAGCATCGTCGCCGAGAGCAGGACGGCGAAGGCCGCGGCCAGGAGCGCCAGCGGGCCGAACGGGACCTCCCGCGTCTCGCGCCGGCTTTCAGGCATGGACGGGTCCTCCTCTCGCGAGCCGGCGCGCGAACAGTCCGAGCCAAACCGCCCCGAGCGCCGCGCACAGCCCGATGTCCAGAAGAGGCAGGACCGGGCGGGAGAAAAATTGCGGCTCGATCAGCCACCAGGCGTCGGCGAGGCGGCCTGCGAGAAGCAGCAGGCCTATCGCGGCCAGGGGCCGCGCGCGCTTCAGCGGCCGGTTCAGCAGCAGCACGAACGGGGCGAGGAAGTGCAGGCCCAGAAGCGCCGCGCCCAGGCCGTACCAGCCTCCGTCGCGGCGGCGGACGTACCATGTCAGCTCCTTCGGGAGGTCGGCCGCCCAGATGATCAAGTACTGCGCGAAGGCGAGGTAGGCCCAGAGCATCAGGAAGGTCAGCGTCAGGTTGCCGAGATCGCGGTAGAGCTGATCTCCGCTCCGTCCGAGTCCCAGCCCGACCGGGGCCGCGAGAGCGAACGCGGCCAAGGCGTGGCCGCAAATCACCACCAGGCCGAAGCCGGTCGAGGCCCAATGCGGCTCGAGCGACATCAGCCAGTCGACCGAGGCGAAGGTGGAGGTCAAGACCAGGATGACCAGGCCGATGCCTCCATGGCGCCTGCGCGTCCTCGTGCGCTCCGGGCCGCCCGAGAGAAGTCCGAGAGCCAAAAGGCTCCACGCGAGGAAATAGACGATCGACCGCGCGATGAAGGACGGCGCGTTCAGGTACGCCGGGTTGCCCGCGGACGCGTCTCGCGCCCACGGGTACAGCGCGCGCAGCCCGCCGAGGATCGGCAGAAACAGCAACCCCATCCACGGCAACGTAGAGGCCCCGGCCTCGAAGACGGGCCAAAGCGAATCCCCCCACGCGCCGCCCGAGCTGCGGTGCATCAACAGCACGCCGAGGCAGCCGACGGAGAGCCCGTTCCAGAAAAAATGCGCGAGAAGGTAGCCTCGGAAAAATGATGGACCGCCGAACAGAACTCCGAGAGACAGTCCGATTATTCCGAGCAGAATCAGCGCCTTAGCCTCGGATCTTCCTCCCCCCCTAGTGGGGGAGGAGTGAGGTGGGGGGATCATCGACCGCCCCCCCATCCCGACCTTCCCCCACTACGGGGGGAAGGAGCATCAACGCCGCCAGCGGTTGTCATTGTTCTACCAACAGCCTCCGCCGTTCTCCCGCCGGGACATCCGTCAGCCGTGCGCGCCGGCTGCGCTGCAGCGCTTTGACGTACAGCGCGATCGACCAGCGGTCGGCCTCCGGTATCTGGGCCGCGTAGGGCGGCATAGGGCCGAGTCCCTCGCCGATCGTGCGGTAGATGGAGGCGATCGGCTCCTCCATCAGGCGCGGCTCGAAGTAGGACGGCGGATGGAAGAACCCGCGTCGCGGCAGGATTCCGTCTCCCTCGCCGGTCCGCGCGTGGCACGGCGCGCAGTAGGCGTCGAAGCGCTCCCTGCCGCGCGCGATCCGCTCGCGCGGCAGGGGGCCCGAAAACGGAGGCGGCGCGGCCGCGGCCTCGTCGTAGGCACGCGTCCCCTCGACGCGCGGGCGCGCCGAGCGGCCGTCCGCGAAGAACGGGCTGGGGTCCAAGGGCTTGTCTTTCGCTTGATGGAACATCTCGGTCCCGCAACCCGACAGCGCCGCGACTCCGAGGAGGACCTTAAGCCGGGATGTCATGGATCGCCTCCGGCTTCAGGCTTTTCAAGAACGAGCGCGCGACAGGGACATCGAACTGGCGGCTTCTCGCCTCGAGGCATAGGAAGAAACGGTCGCGGGAGGCGCGCGCGAAGGCCGGGACATCGAACACGGGATGATGCGGGCGCGGCAGGCCGTTCAGGATGAACACGCCGAAAAAAGCGAACAGCGCGGCGATCAGCACCGTCAGCTCGAACGTGATCGGAATGAAGGCCGGCCAACTGTTGAGCGGCCGCCCGCCGATATCCAGCGGGTAGTCCACCGCCGCCGCGTAAAGCTGCATCCCGTAGCCGCCGAGCGCGCCGAGGATGCCCCCGGCCAGCACGAGGGCCGGCAGGCGATGGTCCGCGGCGCCGACGGCCTCGGCCAAGCCCTCGACCGGAAACGGTGTGAACGCGTCGAGCCGCTCGTAGCCGTGCTCTCGCGCGCGGCGCGCCGCCTCCAGCAGCTTGTCGGGCGAGTCGAACTCGGCGAGCAGGCCGTAAAGCCTCATCCTTCCCCCGCTACCAGGCCGCTCAGCTCGGTGATCGAGATCATCGGCAGGAAACGCAGGAACAGCAGGAACAGCGTGAAGAACAGACCGAACGAACCGAGCAAGGCCGCCCAGTCCCATCGCGTTCCGGCGTACATGCCCCAGGAGGAGGTCAGGAAGTCTCGGTGAAGGCTGACCACGACGATCACGTAGCGCTCCAGCCACATGCCGAGATTCGTCGTCAGCGAGAGAGTGAACAAGGCGAGCGCGCTGGAGCGGACGCGGCGGGACCAAAGCAGCTGCGGCAGCAGGACGTTGCAGACGAGCACGACGATGTACAAACGGCGGTACGGCCCCGCGATCCGGTTGAACTGGGAAAACTTCTCGAACGGGTCCGTGCCGTACCAGGCCATGAAGGCCTCCATCAGGTAGCCGTAGGCGACGATGAGCCCGGTCGCGAGCAGGAGCCGCCCCATGTTGTCGAGGTGGCGCTCGGTTACGAAGTCGTGCAGGCCGTAGGCCGCGCGCAGCGGGATCGCGAGCGTCAGCACCATCGCGAACCCGGAGTAGATCGCGCCGGCGACGAAGTACGGCGGAAAGATCGTCGTGTGCCAGCCGGGGAGCAGGGCGACCGAGAAGTCCAAGCTCACGACGCTGTGCACCGAGACGACGAGAGGGGTCGCCAAGCCCGCCAGCAGCAAGTAGGCCGTCTCGTAGCGCGCCCAATGCCGCGCCGAGCCGCGCCAGCCGAGCGCGAGCGCGCCGTAGATCAGCTTGCCGGGCGTGGAGCGCGCGCGGTCGCGCAGCGCGGCGAGGTCCGGGACGAGACCGAGGAACCAGAACAGCAGCGAGACCGTCAGGTACGTCCCCACCGCGAACACGTCCCAGACCAGAGGGCTGCGCCACTGGGGCCACAGGCCCATCGTGTCGGGATACGGGAGCAGCCAATAGAACTTCCACGGCTGTCCGAGGTGCAGCAGCGGGAACAGTCCCGCGCACGAGACCGCGAACAAGGTCATCGCCTCGGCGAAGCGGTTGATCGAGGTGCGCCACGGCTGGCGCAGCAGGAGCAGGATCGCCGAGATCAAGGTTCCCGCGTGGCCGATCCCGATCCACCAGACGAAGTTCACGATCGCGAAGCCCCAGGCCACCGGCTCGTCGACGCCCCAGACGCCGACCCCGCGCGCGAGCAGCTCGACGACCGCGACCGCCAAAGTCGCCAGCAAGGCCAGCGCGGCCGCGAGCGCCGCGGCCCAGGCCGGAGGCGAGCGCCGGCGCAGCACGATGGAGCTGATCTTGTCGGTGACCGTGGCCGGCGTCCAGCCGGGCCCGACGACGGGAGCCTCCATCAGCTTTCCAGCTCCGGGTTCGGGTTCTTGAGCCGCGCCAGGTAGGTCGTGCGCGGCCGCGTGTTGAGCTCGCCGAGCAAGGCGTAGTTCCTGTCCAAGGCCTTCAGCCGGGAGACCCGGCTCTTCGGATTCTTGAGGTCCCCGAAGACGATCGCGTCGGCGGGGCAGACCTGCTGGCAGGCGGTCTTGATCTCGCCGTCCGCGATGGGCCTTCCTTCGCGCTCGGCGCGGATCTTCCCCGTCTCGATGCGCTGGACGCAGTAGGTGCACTTCTCCATCACGCCGCGGCCGCGGACCGTCACCTCGGGGTTGCGTCCGAGGCGCAGGCTCGGGGTCTCGAGGTCCGCGTACTGGAGGAAGTTGAAGCGGCGCACCTTGTACGGGCAGTTGTTCGAGCAGTAGCGCGTGCCGACGCAGCGGTTGTAGGTCATCTCGTTGAGTCCCTCGCGGCTGTGCGAGGTGGCCTCGACCGGGCAGACGACCTCGCACGGGGCGTCCTCGCAGTGCATGCACGGCACCGGCTGAGGGAGGATCTCCGGCGCCTCGGGCTCCCCTTTGAAATACCGGTCCACGCGCAGCCAATGCATCGCGCGCCGCTTCAGCACCTGTTCCTTGCCGACCGTCGGGATGTTGTTCTCGGCCTGGCAGGCCGCGACGCAGGCCCCGCAGGCGATGCAGGTCCCGAGGTCGATCGCCATGCCCCAGGCGTGCTCCGACGAGGCCGGGAAGGCGGGATACATCGAGCGCGGAGGCGGCGCGTCGGCGAACAGCCCCGGCCGCCGGCGATAGTCGGCGAGCGTCCCCGAGCGCGCGAGGTCCCGGCCCTCCATCACGTCGTGGCCTTGGGTGGACGCGAGCTCGACGCGCTTGCCGAGCGGGCGGATCGACAAGCCGGTCCCGCCCCACGGCGCGTCCGAGCGGCGGAGGCGGTACGCGTCGAAGCCGGCCCCGTCCCCCCAGCGGCCCGCGCGCGTCCTCCCATGCCCGAGCGTCACGGTCGCGCAGCCGTCCGCATGCCCCGGCTGCACCCACGCCGGCCCTTCGACGACGGCTCCGCGGAAGTTCAATTCGACCACGTCGCCGCTCGAGACTCCCAGCGCGCGCGCGGTGCTGGGACCGAGCTGGACGACGTTGTCCCACGTCAGGCGCGTCAACGGTTCCGGCAGCTCCTGAAGCCAAGCGTTGTTGGCATAGCTCCCGTCCCAAATCGCATGGTGAGGACGGAGAATGAGCTCGAAAGTTTCCCCCTCACCCTGCCCTCTCCCCCCTGCGGGGGGCGAGGGAACTTTGTGGAGGTTTACCTTAGCCGAGAAGGCTTTGAATGCGCTGCCCCGCAAGAACCCCCGCCGCGTCATCTCCTCCCAGTCCCCCTTGCCGTTCCAAACGCGCTTCAGTCCGTCGAGATCACCTTCGCGCTTGCCGGCGAGAATCGACAACAGTTCCCCCGCGGTCATCCCGCCGTACAGCGGGGCGATCAGCGGTTGCGCGAAGGTCGCCGTGCCGTCGGAGGCGCGCGCGTCCCCCCAGGACTCCAGCGCGTGCGCGGCCGGGAGATGCCAGCGGCATCCGGCCGCCGTCTCGTCGTGGTAGAGGCCGAGATGGACCGCGAAGCCCGCGCGCCCGAGCCGCTCCGCGAAGCGCAAGTCGGCCGGGGCGTCGAAGACCGGGTTGGCGCCGAGGATGAACAGGGCGTCCACCTTCCCCGCGTCCAGGTCCGCGCCCAACTCGCGCAGCGACTGGAGCCCGTGCGCGGGCCCATGGTCGACGCGCGGTATCGCGTCGACCGTCCGTCCGAAGTTGCCGAGCGCCGCGTTCATCGCGTGGACCAGCGCGTGGATCTCGGGCGGCCGGCTTTCGCCGCACAGCACCAAACAGGCCCCGCGGCGGCGCTTGAGATCGGCGGCGAGCGCGCGCAGGAAAGCCTCCGCGCCGGCCGGGGGGCGGCTCCCGCGCGCGGTGGAAACGCCCAGCTCGGTCGCGAGCGCCCGCGCCAGCGCGTCGATGCCGCTCGGCGCCAGAGGCAGGCGATGATCGGCGTTCGCTCCGGTGATCGACGGGGCCGGCTCGGCGACGTAGAGCCGGTTCATCGGCCGCTGGCCCTCGGGCCGGCGTCGGCCGGCGAAGCTTCGCGCGTGACGCAGGTGGCCCGGAAAGGCGTGCAGGACGTCGGCGTCGAACGCCGCGACGACGTCGGCACGGTCGAGGCGATAAACGAGGCTCGCTTCGCGGCCGAAGGCCATTTTGGTCCCGGCGCGGGCGTGGTCCTCGCCGACCGGCTCGTAGGCGCGCCATTTCATCTTGGGAAACAGGCGCGCGAGGGCTTCCATGCGCGCCGCCAAGGCCGGCGAGGTCACGCACCCGGTCAATATTTGAAGTCCCGCGCCGTGCTTGTCCCGCTGAGTCTTAAGCGCCGGCTCCAATTCGCCGAGGAAATCTCCGAGCGTCGCGATGGAGCCCGCGCGCGTGACGGCTTGAGAGCGATCCGGGTCGTAGAGCTGGAATATCTCGGCTTGGGCCAGGGCGTCGGTCGCGCCCAGGCTGTCCGGGTGCTCGGGATGACCCTCGACCTTGGTCGGCCGCCCCAGCCGGCTGTCGACGAGCATGCCGCGCGCGTAGCCGGAACGCGGCAGGGAGGTCGCGAAGCGGACGACTTCCCCGGGCTCGAAGCCCGCCGGTTGCTCGACGTACGTAGCGATCGTCTCGAACGGCCTCCGGCACGCGGCCAACGCCGCCGCCGAGACCGCCGCCGCGATGCGCAGCGCGTCCCTCCGGCTGACCTTGGCGTCCCAGAACGATGTCGGGAACTCGGGAGTCGGCTTTTGTTCGGAAGGCCGCTCGTATTCCTCCAGGCTCCTCCACTCTTTTTTCATCGATGACACGTTGAGCAATCCGTCAGACCTTGGACGCGGGACTTCTTATGGCATTCCAGGCAGGTCGACATCAGCCACGGCCGGTCCTGCCTCGTGATCGGCATCTCGTCGAGCCGGCCGTGGCAGGTCGCGCAGACGACGCCTTTCGCCACGTGGATCGAGTGGTTGAAGTAGACGTAGTCCGGCAGAACGTTCACGCGGACCCAGGGCAGGGAGCGGCCCGTCCTGAAGCTGTCGCGCACCGGCTCCAGCATCGGGCTGTCGCTCCATATCCGCGAGTGGCAGTTCATGCAGGTCGCCGTGGGCGGAAGGCCCGCGAAGCTGGAGCGTTCGACGGTAGTGTGGCAGTAGCGGCAGTCGAGGCCGAGCGCGCCGACATGATGCTGATGGCTGAAGGGTACGGGCTGCTGGCGGGCGATGCCGGCCCAGGTCCACCACGGCGAGCGCTGGAGCCCGTCGGGAAGCGCGAAAAGCAGGAACGCCGCCAGGGCGGCTCCAAGGAGGCCGACCCGGAAGAGAGTATTCGCGCGCGGCTTAAATATTTGCGGCACACGGAGCCGATGACGCGGGCTCTCGGGCGCTAAAGGCGGGCGGGAAAACGACGACGGGTCACTCTACAACATCCGGCGGGTCCGGAGTCAATTCGGGTTAACCGAGGAACGAGGGGCGAATGCGGTCGCGGTCGATGAAGTTAAGCAGCGCGACCAAGGCGACGAAGGCGCGCGGGTCGATGACCGGCAGCATGGGGCTGCGGTCCATGTAGATCTCGAGGCGTCCGCGCTCGAACAGGCCCCAGCGCTTGAACAGGCCGATCGGACGCCGGCCCTCAAGAAGCTCGAACGAGGTCCGGAACAGGAACATATGCCCGAACAGCCGCCGCGCGAGCGACTTCGCGATCGAGGTTTCGACGATGCGCGCGCCGTATTCCTCGCGCGTCGGGCAGATCCACCATTCCTTGCCGTAGGCGCGATGGAAGCGGTGGCGCGGGAAGTAGGCCAGCGGCTTGCGCTCGGCGTCGAGCGCGACATAAATCTCCTCGGAGAACGTGCTCATCGTCGAGGGCTCGATCTTCGCGAGCGCCTTGCCCGAGGCGCCCAGGATGAGCCCCCAGCGCCCGGCGTTGCGGAAGACAAGCCGCGTCGCGGCCGCCGCCGCCAACGCGGCCAGGCCCGGCAGGAATAGGTCGCCCAGCGGCTCGGACGAGAAGGAGGGCGACGCCGCCGCCGCGACGAGGAAGGCGGCCCCCGCGGCCGCCCAGACCATCGCCGAGCGCGTGCAGGGCCAGACCAGGCGGTACATCAGCTTGTCCTCGCGGTAGATCCAGTACTCGCGGTCGAAGCCGAAGCCCGAGGCTTTCACCTCCAGCGGGACGGCCAGCGGGTAGGAGCTTTCGGGTCCCTTGTAAATCGGCACGCTGGCCCACGACTCGGCCGCCCATGGGACGCGCGTCAGCCGACGGCGCTTCGCGCCGAGGTGCAGCATCGGCCAGACCAGGAACAACGCTGACAGCACGATCGCGAGACGGCGCAGGCTCGACAGCCGCCTCGGCGGCGGCGCGTGGCGGCCCGGCGACACGAGCCGGTACAGCCAGGCGCCCGTGGCGGCGCCGCGTTTGGGAAGCTCCGTGAGCCAGGCGGGCAGCGCGAAACGCGCGCCGATCTCGCGCATGTTCTCGTCGACCATGCGCATCAGGGTCGCACGGGGAGTTTCCTCGGGCGGACGGGGGCGGGCCTCCATCCCCCCCTCGGGCATGATCGTCACGGCCGGGCTTTCCTCGTACATCTTCAGGTCCGCCGAAGGGGCGACCGCGGCGGCCGGCTCGGCGGCGCTTTCCGCGGCGGCGCTCGGCTCGCGCGCCGCGAGACTGAGGCCGTCCAAGGCGTCCAGGAAGGTTCCGGCGGTGATGCCCCGTCCCTCGAAGCGGTAGGTCGCGGAGGCGAGGTTCACCAAGGCTTCGGCGCCGATCGAGTCGCGCCGGACGTAGGTGTACATGTAGCCGGACAACGCGTCGGCGACCGCGTAGCGCTCGACGCGGCTGGGCAGCGCTCCCTGCACGCGCGCCTTGGCCGCCCGTATCTCCAGCAGCCGCTCCAACTCGCGCGCGGGGCGGGTCCCTCCCGGCAGGCGCGTCGCCCACAGCGACTGGGCCGGCAGGACGCCGGGGACGCTGGCCTTGAAGACGGCCTCGCCGGGAGGGTCGGGGTCGACGCGCCAGCCGTCCTTCAGCTCGATCGAGAAGGCGTCGTCGGCGCTGCGGACCGACTCGGCGCGGGCGAGGGGCGGGACTCCGAGGAGGAGCAGCGTGAGAAGGCCGGCCCTCACCGCGGCTCCAGGGCGCTCAGCGCGCCGTACTTATCCAGGCGCCGGCGGACCTCGGTCCGTCCCTCCTCCGGAGCGGACGACAGGCGTCCGGCCCCGATCGCGATCGGCTCGACCGCGATCGAGCGTACGCCGTTTTTATCGACGACCAGCCGCGCCGCCGCGGTCCAGCGCGTCAGGGGCGACGGGGAGACGAACAGGAAGTTGCCGAGGCTGTAGAAGATCGGCTTGCCCTTGTAGACTTGGATCGGCTGCAGCACGTGCGGGTGATGGCCGATCACGGCGTCGGCGCCCGCGTCGATCGCGTCGCGCGCGAAGGCTTTTTGCAGCTCGTTCGGCTCCTCATCCAGCTCGGTCCCGCCGTGGAAGCTCACGAGAAGGACGTCGCACTTCGGGCGCGCCTCGCGTATGACCTCGGGAAATCTTTTGAAGTCGGAGTAGGCGACGCCCGGCCGCCCCGGCTTGGCCCAGGCCTCTTTCGGGAAGGTGCTCGTGAAGGCGAGCCAGCCGATCTTGAGGCCCCGGCGCTTGATGACGACCAGCTTCTCCGCCTCGTCGCGGTCGCGGCCCGCGCCGAGGGCTTTGATCCTGGCTTTGCGCAGGTAACGGAGCGTGTCGAGAAGCCCCTGTGGACCGTAGTCGAAGGCATGATTGTTGGCTACGCTGACGACCGTGAACGACGAAATCGCCGCCAAGTTTCTCGGCGGCGCCTTGAAGTTCCACGTCTTCTCGACCTTGGATCCGCGGGTGGTCACCGGGCACTCCAGGTTACCAAAGAGTATATCCCCCCGCAGCGCATCCGCAATACCTTCTAACGGCGCCGCGGCCCCCCCTTCCGCGATAACCTTACCGACCGGCCCATCCAGCCGCATATCCCCCACCGCGACGATGGTGACCGAAGGAACATCGACCAGGCTGGAAGTAGAAACCGCCGG
The DNA here is from genome assembly GCA_964566245.1 of uncultured Elusimicrobia bacterium. Lineage (GTDB taxonomy): Bacteria > Elusimicrobiota > Elusimicrobia > CAZMIB01 > CAZMIB01 > CAZMIB01. The sequence continues at coordinate 10,397 of CAZMIB010000075.1, forward strand.
CTCGGTGGAATGGGCCGTCGCGGCCAGGAGAAGGAATCCTAGAAATCTCCCTCTCCCCTTGTGGGAGAGGGAGGGGGTGAGGGGTGCATCGTCGTGCTTCAAGCCGTTAACTTCCACCGCTTAAGCGCCGGCATGAACTTCTCATCCGTCATGTCGACGCGCAGCGGCGTGACCGCGACCTTCCCCCTCTCGATCGCGGCCGCGTCGGACCCCGGCAGCCCGATCGCCGAGATGGTATCCCCCGCGAGCCAATAGTAGAGGCTCCCCCGCGGGTCGGTATGCGGATGCACCTTGCGGCCGTACAGCCGTTTGCAAAGCGTCGTCACCTCAAGCCCCTTCCATGGCCTCTTCGCCGGAAAGTTGACGTTAAGCAGCGTCCCCGACGGCAACCCCTCGCGCAGGACTTTGCGCGCGAGCTTCGCCGTAAACTTCGCCGCGGGCTCGAAGCCGTCGTTGGGAACATCCTGCGAGGCGGCGATCGCCGGGACGTCCAGCAAGGTCCCCTCCATCGCCGCCGCGACCGTGCCCGAGTACAGCACGTCGTCGCCGATGTTCAGACCGTGGTTGATCCCCGAGACCACGAGGTCGAGCTTCTCCTTAAGCAGCTCCAGGATGCCGAAGCGCGCGCAGTCCGTCGGCAGGCCGTTGGCCATGTAGAAGCCCGGCGAGACCTCGCGCACGCGTATCGGGCGGTGAAGGGTCAGCGCGTGGCTGACGGTGGAGCGCTCCTGGTCCGGGACGACGATGGTGAGCTTGCCGAGCGGGCGCAAGGCCGCGATCAGCGGTCTTAGCCCCGGGCCGTGTATGCCGTCGTCGTTGACGACCAGGATGCGCGGCAAGAGGGAAGGGTCAGTCCTCGGAGGACATCAACGTCATGACGGCCTTCTTGATCTCTTTAACCAGGCGCTCGTCGAACTGCAGGCCGCTGCGGAAGCCGGAGGCGATGCGGGAGGTCCATACGGCCTTCGCCTTGACCAACTCGAAGCGCGTGCCCGCGACCGAGAAGGAGAGGGAGAACTCGTCGCCGGGCTGCACCGGGAAATCGGTGTCGATGCAGACGCCGTGGAAGCTGATGTTGCGGATCAGCGACTTGCCCTTGGCCTGGAAGTGGACGTGATCGTAGACCTCGCAGGGCAGGTAGTACGCGAGGCGCGGGGAACGGCGCTTCTCGAAGCCGGCCTTATCGGCCTCGGTCCAAGGGCGGCCCTCAGCGAGACCGAATATCCGTAGAAGGCCCTTGAGCATCGCTCCACTCCTCCACGAGTCGGACCAGACGGGGCAGGGCCTGTCGAGGATCGGGCAGGTTCAGACCGGCGTAAGCCCGAGCCATCTCCACCAGGCGGCCCGACTCGGAGTGTAACAAATTCTCAAGAAGCCCGGCGAGGCGCGCGGCGTCCAGGGATTTCTCCTCGACCACGACCGCCGCCCCCTCGAGCGCCCGCGCGTTGAGGAGCTGATGCCCCCCCGTCGCGTGCGGGTACGGGACGAGGATGGCCGGCTTGCGGCTCGCGACCAGCTCCGCGATCGTGCCGGCCCCCGACCGGCACAGGACCAGGTCCGCCGCCGCGAAGGCCTCGTGCACCCCCTCCATGTAAGGAAGCGCCTTGAAGCCCGCGCCGAGGGGTTTGTACGCCGCCTCGACGGAAGCGAATTCCCGCGTCCCGGAAAGGTGCAGCACCTGAACCCGCGCGCGGGCCGCGGGCGCCAGACGCTCAAGGGCCTTGGGAACCGCCGCGTTGAGCGCGCGGGCCCCCTGGCTTCCCCCGACCACAAGCAGCAACGGCTTTTCCGCCGCGAAGCCGAGCCTGGCGCGCGCCTCCGCCTTGGAGGGCAAGTCGTCGAAGGCCGGCCGCAGCGGCGTGCCGGTCAGTTCCGCGCGCCGGTCGGAAAATCCCGCGATCGGCAACCCGAGCGCGATGCGCGTCGCGAAGGGCAGCGAGAGCCGGTGCGCCAGCCCGAGCGCCGCGTTCGACTCGTGGATGACGGCCGGCACCCCGATATGCCAGGCATGCCACACCGCCGGAAGCGAAAGGTAGGACCCCATCCCGACCACGACATGCGGCCGCCACGCCTTGATCGCCCGCCCCACGACCGAGAACCCCCGCCAGGTGCGCAGAGCGAACGCCGGGTTCAGCGCTCCCAGCCCGCGCGGCATTCCTTTCAGGTCGATCTCGACCGAAGGCAGATCCGCCGCCTCGAGCGGCCCCACGCTGGGATCGCCGCGCCGCACGAGGAACGCGACCTCATGCCCCCGCCCCCGTAGCGCCTGCCCAAGCGCGAACCCCGGATAAAAATGCCCGCCGGTCCCGCCGGACGCGAGGAGGGCTTTCATGATCTAGGACTCTCCCTCTCTCCTAACAGGGAGAGGGTTGGGGTGAGGGCATCTCATCGAACGCCGACAATCTTATGAAGTATCGGAGGGGCATTTCTTTATCGACGGATCGAGATCCTGGCGGGAAATTCAAGGCTGCCGCCGCTTTTCGGCCTGGGCGATCTTGGCTTCAGCTTCGTCGATCTTTTGGTTGATCGCCTGCAGGGCCAGTTCTAGGTTCATCACCCGCTCGTCAACGATGAGAGTGTTGTCCGGCCCCCGAATGCTTTCGGGGGCGTCCTCATAGATCAATCCCTGAGTCAGCGGCATGGCCTGGTCGGCGACGTAACCCTTCCGGGTCGTTTGCTTATAGCGGAACGCGGCATGGCGCAGGCCGCGGACGTCGGCATAGGCACGCGTCGCCGCAGCTTTGTCGAGATTTTCGATGCGCTTGGCCGACGAAGAGTCGGAATGCTCACCTGCGTGCCGATAACGGATGATTCCGCCGCCGACAGCTCCGTCGCCGCTCGAAACCTCCAGCTCGAATTCCGGGAAGCCGACGGGGCGCACCTGTACGCTACAGGCGCTCCGGTTGCTTGACGCGACGGTTAGGATGCCCGAATCCCGCCAATTCCAAGAGCGGCCCCGGTTCGTGGAGAAGACGAAGTCCATCGCATTTACGCCCCGCGGGCCGATGGTGTGGCGTGTCCTAAGTCCAAATCGAGGGCCGTTCAACTCTCTATTCGTAAAAGCGATCTGGTCGCCTTGCTGTTCCACTTCCCTTCCCCCTGCGCGTAACAGCATCCCGTCGTTTCCGGGTGCATCGATGTCCAGCGTGGCCTCTGGTCGTAGCGTTCCGATGCCTACTCGGCCGAAGCGGTCGACGGCCAGCAACGTCTCGCGGCCCGGCCCAGCGATCTTGACCGCGAGCTGGTCGCTCGGCGACATCTGGACTTCAAGACGCGCTCGGGGGAGGCGGGTTCCGACGCCTAATTGGCCGGTAACCTGGAAGTCCGGTGGGTCGAAATCTCCGGCGTGCGCCGAAGAAATCGACAAGAGGGCCGCTAAGAAGGCGAATCGGAGAATGTGCTTCACGAAGAGCTCTGTCATGGGCGCGACCCCAGACGGTCGACGCTCGCCTCCAACTGTTCGACGCGCCTGATCAGCTCCTTCGCGGCCAACTCGGCGTTCATGACGCGTCCATCGAGGCTGATGAAACCACCCGAGCGTTGAACGCCGGCAGGAGCGGTGTCGAAGGAAAGCTGTCTGGCGGAGGAATAGCGCAGCCGATCCGCGGCCAAAAAAGCCTTCAGCTCCTCGGCTTCGCCGAGATAGACGACATCGGCAATCGATTCCTTCCCAGCAGGGACAAGTTCCCGTCGCCGATGGAGCGTGCCGCCGCCGTTCGATTTTCCATCCGAAACGACCAGGTCCGCTCCCCCATCTCCTGCCGGCAAGATCTGGACCTCGGTGGCTTTAAGATCGTTTTGCAACGAGAGGACCGCCCGGCGCGCCACGCGCTTTTCGCTTCCGGTTTCGGGTCCCCAGATCAGGAAATCCAAAGTGCCGCCTCCGCGGCGCGGGTCGGAGCGGCTGGTGCGAATCGCATGCCTGAAGCGCCCCTTGTCTCCGAATCCGAAGGTCATCTGGTAGAGGTTGGTCGTCCCGCGCTCGTTTTCGTTGCGCAGCATCAATGCCGCTCCAGGTCCGAATTCGGACGAGCTCATGATGTCCAGCGCCGCCGTCGGCAGCGTCCCTATGCCGACCTTCCCCGAGCTGGAAACGGCAAGAAA
>CAZMIB010000076.1:0-14434 GCA_964566245.1 uncultured Elusimicrobia bacterium
GGCCACGGCGTCCGCGCCGGCGCCCGCCTCGGAAAGGCGGGAGGAGCCCAAGGCTCCGGCCGACGTCCAGGCCGCGGCCCAGCTCGCGCAAACCGTCGTCTCGGAGATGCTGTCCTTGGCGGGACTTTCTGTCGCTCACATTTCGTCCGCGTGGGACGACGCGCAGTCGCGCGTGAACGTCGAGGTCGAGTCCGAGGACTCGAAGCACCTGATCGGCCGCGACGGGCGGGGCCTCGAGGCCCTGCAGTTCCTCGCGACGATCGTCGCGAGCCGCCGGCACAAGAGCCCGATCGCGGTCCACGTCGACACCGGGGGCTACCTCAAGAAGCGCGAGGAGGAGCTGCTGCAGCAGGTGACGGAGGCCGCCGACCGCGTGAAGCGCACCGGACGCGTCTTCCGGCTCGAGCCGATGGACGCCCGCCTGCGGCGCCTCGTCCACAAGTCGCTGGCCAACAACCCCGACGTCGAGACGGCGTCCGAGGGGGAGGGGCCGTGGCGCAAGGTGGTGCTGAAGCCGCGGCGCCGCTGAATTTGGACACCATCGTCGCGATCGCCACGCCTCCGGGCGAAGGGGCGATCGGAATGGTGAGGCTCTCGGGACCGAAGGCCCTCGCGATCGCGAGGGCCTTCGTGCTCCTGGAGGAACCCGCTCCGAAGGCCGCGACGCTCGCCCGGGCCCTCGACCGCGGGAAGCTGCTCGACACCGTCGTGCTGACCTGGCACCCCGCGCCGCGCAGCTATACCGGCGAGGAGATGGTCGAGCTCGCGGCCCACGGGTCGCCGTACGTCCTGAGGAGACTGGTCGAGCTGACGGTCGAGGCCGGAGCGCGCCCCGCCGCCCCCGGCGAGTTCACCCAGCGCGCCTACCTCAACGGCAAGCTCGACCTCGCGCAGGCCGAGGCGGTCTGCGCGTTGATACGCGCGCGCACCGCGAGCGCCCACCGCGCCGCCGCCGAGCAGCTCGAGGGGGGATTGTCCACGCCGGCGGTCGAGGCGCGAAACGCCCTGGTCGAACTGCTCGCCAGGCTCGAGGTCGCGATCGATCATTCGGACGACGAGCACCCGATGATCACAACCGCGGAGGCCGCGCGCGCCTTGGCGCCCGCGGCCTCAGGACTCAATCGCCTGCTCGCCGCCGCGCGCAACGGACGGCTGGCGAGCGAGGGACTGCGCATCGCGATCGTCGGCGCGCCTAACGCCGGCAAGTCGAGCCTGCTAAACGCCCTGCTCGGCCAAGACCGCGCGATCGTCCTGGATCAGCCCGGCACCACGCGCGACACCTTGGAGGAAGCCTGCGACCTCGGCGGCCTTCTCTGCCGGCTGATCGACACGGCCGGCCTGCGCGAAGGAAAGTTGGACCCCGCGGAATCCCTAGGCGTCGAACGCACGAAGAAAGCCATCGACGCCGCCGACCTAAGACTCGTCGTCCTAGACGCCTCGCGCCTCCCAACTCCCGAGGACCGCGTGGTCCTAGACGCCGTTCACGGCAAATCTTCCATCGTTGTTTTTAACAAGTCGGATCTTAATCCCTCCCCACTTAGTGGGGGAGGGTGCGGGTGGGGGGGCATAAACCTCTCTGCCGTGGCCTGTGTTCATGTCTCCGCCCTTCACCGCACCGGTTTGGATTCCTTAGCCGCCGCGATCCGCCGCGCCGCCGGCCTGCCCGAAGCCGGCGAATCCGAGACCGCCGTCTCGGCCTCCTTACGTCATTTAGCCTTGCTCCAAGAAGCCCTCTCTGAGCTGGCATCCGCCGGCCGAGTCCTTTCCGAAAGCCGCCCCGACTTCGCCGAGCTCTCCGCCGTCCATCTGCGCGCCGCGCTCTCGCCGCTGGACGCGATGCTCGGCCGCGACGCCGGCAAGGACGTCCTCTCCGAGATATTCTCCCGCTTCTGCATCGGGAAGTGACCCTCAAAACGATTCTACGCGCATTTAGGCGCGGCCTATGACGCATTCTCCCAGAGGCTCTCCGAAGAACAAATGATAAAATCAGCCCGTCACATCTCGCCAACGGGCCACCTCAATGAGCTCTCGCGCTAAACCTATCTTGAAGCTGGGCCATTTGAAGAAGGAGGCGGCCAAGTTCTCGGTACTTGAGTCAGCCTTTGATAATCCTGTTCTCTTCGGCATTACCGATGGGAAAGCCGTCGGAACTTATCTCGAGCATAAGTTCAAAGAGCATCTGATGGAGGAGTTCACGGTAGATACCGGGAACTCAGCCTCGGGGATCGATCTTCCCACTCTTAACATCGACATTAAGGTGACGAGCATCAGACAGCCACAGTCCTCCTGCCCTTACTCCTCGGCGCGTCAAAAAATTTACGGTCTCGGCTACTCGTTGCTGTTGTTCATCTATGAGAAGAAGGATGACGCCAAAGCTAAGACAGCTCGCCTGAACATGCTTCATACGATCCTCATCGACAAGGCGCGCACAGGCGATTTTCAGATGACCCGCATGCTGCGGGACTTATTGGCGGGCGGCGCCAATGAGGAGGAACTCGTAGCCTGCTTCACCGACCGAAATCTCCCGGTCGATGAGGTAGGCGCCAAGCAGTTGGCTCGTGAAGTGTTGCGGACTAAACCTCAGCAAGGCTATCTCACGATTTCAAACGCTCTTCAATGGCGGCTGCAGTATAGCCGCGTAGTAGAGAATGTCCGCAAGGTCACCGGAATCGAGCGGCTTTAATAGAAGATGTCGAAATCCAAGGTCGAATTCGGCGATTTCCAGACACCCCCGGAGTTCGCCGCGGAGCTTGTAACCTTCTTGCGCGACCGAGGTTCGGATCACCAAGTGATCATAGAACCGACTTGCGGCACCGGAAGTTTCCTGAAAGCCGCCTCAGGGGTCTTTCCGCACGCGAAATTACTCGGCGTCGAACTGAACGCTGAGCACGTCTTCGTCGCCAGGAGAACGCTGGGAGAAGCGGCTGAAATAAGACATGGGAGCTTCTTCGAGACGGACTGGGATACTTTGTTGGATCAACAGCCTAGCGCGCCACTTTTCCTTGGGAATCCACCGTGGGTGACCAACTCGGGCCTCGGAGCTATCGGTGGTTCGAATCTGCCGGAAAAAGCCAACCTCAAATATCTAAGTGGACTCGACGCCCTGACCGGGAAGAGCAACTTCGACATCTCCGAATGGATGCTGATCAAGCTGCTCAATGCTCTTCAGAAGAAGGGCGGAACTGTAGCGATGTTATGCAAGACGGCAGTCGCCAGAAAAGTTCTCCAATACGCCTCGGACGGCAAACTAGACTTCTCTAACGCGACGATCGTCGGCATCGATGCGATGCGCGTCTTTGGAGCCGCGGTCGAAGCGTGTTTCTTCACTTTTGAGGTCGTGCCCGGAAGAAAAAGTTATCGGGCCGCGATCCAAGATTCTCTCGGCCCGAAGGCTCACGTGGCGACCATTGGAGTCACGAACGGCCGCCTGATCGCCGATCCAGATCTCTACGATAGGTCACGGCATCTGGAAGGGCTCTTCCATCTTAGATGGCGCTCGGGCGTCAAGCATGACTGCTCCAAGATCATGGAGTTCACAATGACTCCTCATGGGCTCTTAAATGGCTTGGGCGAAAATGTGCATCTTGAGGATGATATCGTTTTCCCGCTCTTGAAGAGCTCTGATATAGCCAATGGGCGCGTTCTTGCTACTCCTCGGCGCGTTCTGATTACTCAGTCGACTACCGGTGAAGACACCGCCGCCATCGGTGAATTCGCTCCACGCGCCTGGCGATATCTTTTGAGCCATGCGGACTTACTGGATGCGCGCAAAAGCTCGATTTACCGAGGTCGCCCGCGGTTCTCAATTTTCGGCATCGGTGACTACTCATTCGCTCCCTGGAAAGTCGCCATCTCCGGCCTTTACAAGTCGCTCGAGTTTCAGGTCGTGCCTCCACACGAGGGGAAATCCGTCATGCTCGATGACACTTGCTACTTCCTCGGATTTCACAGCGAGGATGAGGCTCGGGTGCATGAGCGCAAGCTCCGCTCTCAAACGGCGCGAGATTATCTGAACTCGGTGGTCTTTTGGGACGCCAAGCGCCCGATTAACACGGAAATCCTACAGCGCCTGGACTTGGCCAAAATCCCGGGCACCTGAAGTTCTGACGTCATGACCTCGACCTCAGCTTTCCGCCGTCTCGGACTTGCTCTCGCTGGCGCCTGCCTCGCCGCGCCGGCGCGCGCCGCCTCCCCGGCCATCCTTTGCGACTTCCGCGTCGACTACGCCGAGTCCGGGCGAGCGTCGTTCCGCTCCATCGCGGCGCGGGGGCTACGCGACCTTGGAGCTCGACGACCGCGGGAACAAGGCGCATGCGCGGTGCTTCGTCGTAAAATGAAAGCCCGCGCCCTATCCCGAAGAGAGAGGGCGCGTTGGATTTAAAAAGTGAAGTTGCTAGAATGGGCGCCAGATCGAGTCGCAAGGAGCGGACCATGGCCAAGAAGGCAGCGAAGAAGACGGCGCGAAAACCCGCGCGGAAAGCCGTGAAGCGGCCGGCAAAGAAGGCCGCGAAGCCCGCCCGCAAGCCGGCCAAGAGGGCGGCCCGCGCGACGACCAAGCCCGCGCGCAAGGCGCCGGCCCGAAAGCCCGCGGCGCGCCCGCCCTCGGCGTCCGCTTCCGCGCCGGCCAAGCCCAACGGAACCTCCGTTTTCGCCGCGCACGGGGCTCCCGAGCGGATCGAGGTCTCCTCGCTGCCGCCGGAGAAGCAGATCGTCGGCGGCGTGCTGCTGGGGGAGATCGAGGACTACTTCGCGCACGTCGGCGTCGCGGCGCTGAAGCTTCAGGCCCCGGTCTCGGTCGGCGACATGATCCGCGTCAAGGGCCATACCACCGACATCACGCAGAAGCTGGAGTCGCTGCAGATCGACCACCAGCCGGTCCAGACCGCCTCCTCCGGCGACGCGGTGGGCTTCAAGATCGCCGACCGCGCGCGCAAGGGCGACGCGGTCTATAAAATTTAGTGTCTTCCCGCGGCGGCGCCGTCGGGCGCTCCACCTGGGCGCTGGCGCGCGACCTCGTGGCCGCGCCGGACCGCGCGTTCGAGCGGCTCGAGCGGCCGGGGGCGGCGCTCGCCGAGTCGGCGCTCCTCTACCTCGCGTTCACGATCGCCTTCTCGCTGTTCTACGCGTGGAAGCCGCCGGATTTCCCGCAGGCGGCGCGCGCGGCCTTCGAGGCCGGCGGCATGCCCCAGGGCTTTTGGTTCTGGCTCGGCACCGGGGTCCTCGGCGCGTTTATGACCGCGTTGTGGGTCGCGATGCTGGGGACCATCCTGCAGTTCGCCCCGCGCGCCTGGCAGCCGCTGGCGCTGGCGCTGCAGCTCGCGTGGACGACCGGAACGGTCGTCGCGGTCGTGCTGTACAAGCAGACGCAGGTCTCGCAGCTCGCGCTCGCGCTGATGTGGGCCGCGCTGCTCGCGCCCCTGGCCTGGGTCGCCAAGACCAGGACGATCCCCTGGGCCCGGCTTCTATCGTTGATGCTCGCGCTGAACGTGTTCGCGATCCTCTCCTGCGCGCCGATGGTCGTGGCCGTCATCCTCCGGTCCGAGAACCTTTACATCCTTTCGCAGGCCGGCGTGCTATTATGGATGCTCCTCGTAGGCACCCGCGGCATCAGGCGCTTCACCGGCTTCGCGACCCCGCGCGTCTTCCTCTCGCTCGGCTTCTCGATGGTCGGCTCGGTGATGGCGCTCTTCACGCTCTACTTCATGGGCCTCGTGTCCGAGCGCATGCTGAAGGTCTATTTCGTCCCGTGAGGCCCTCGTTCTAGGCCGCCGGAGTCCCTCTGTTTCTCTATCCTGACGCTTACGACGTGATCGTGGTCGGCGCCGGCCACGCGGGCTGCGAGGCCGCGCTGGCGGCCGCGCGCATGGGCCTGCGCTGCCTGCTGCTGACCCAGAACCTCGACACGATCGCGCAGATGTCCTGCAACCCGTCGATCGGCGGCATCGCGAAGGGGCAGATCGTCCGCGAGATCGACGCGCTGGGCGGGGAGATGGGCAAGGCGGCCGACGCCTCGGGCCTGATGTTCAAGATGCTGAACACCGGCAAGGGCCCGGCCGTGCGCTCGCCGCGCGCGCAGTGCGACAAGAAGCTTTATCAATTCACGATGAAGGAAATCGTCGAGGCCGAGCCCAACCTCGACGTCAAGCAGGACGAGGCCGAGCGGCTGTGGATCATGGGCTCGCGCCTGGCGGGGATCGAGACCAAGCGGGGAACGCGCTACCGCTGCAAGGCCGCGGTGCTGACGACCGGCACCTTCCTGAAAGGCCTGGCGCACGTCGGGCTCGGCCATTTCCCGGCCGGACGCGCGGGGGACCCGCCGGCGGAGCGGCTCTCCGACGACCTGCGCGGGCTCGGCTTCGAGGTCGGACGCCTGAAGACCGGCACGCCGATGCGGATCAACGCGCGCTCGATCGACTTCTCGCGCTGCGAGCTCCAGCCGCCGGACGAGCCCCCGGTCCCGTTCTCTCACTCCAACCGCCGGCTCGAGAACCGACAGCTCCCGTGCCACATCACCTGGACGAACGAGGCCACGCACGCGGCGATACGCGCGAACCTCGACCGCTCCCCGCTGTACTCCGGCAAGATCAAGAGCCTCGGACCGCGCTACTGCCCGTCCATCGAGGACAAGGTCGTGAAGTTCCCGGAAAAGGTCCGTCACCAGATTTTCCTGGAGCCCGAGGGGTACAAGACGCTCGAGGTCTACGTGAACGGCCTGTTCACGAGCCTGCCCGAGGACGTCCAGCTTGAAGTCGCGCGCACGGTCGCCGGCCTCGAGAAGGCCGAGATCATGCGCCCGGGCTACGCGATCGAGTACGACTACTGCCCGCCGCTCCAGCTTAAGTCCACGCTGGAGACGAAGGCGATCGAGGGGCTCTATTTCGCGGGCCAGCTCAACGGCACGACCGGCTACGAGGAGGCCGCGGGCCAGGGCCTCGTGGCGGGCATCAACGCGGCGCTGAAACTGAAGGGGGAACCGCCTTTCGTCTTGGGCCGCGACGAGGCCTACATCGGCGTGCTGATCGACGACCTGGTCACGAAGGGGGTGGACGAGCCGTACCGGATGTTCACCAGCCGCGCCGAGCACCGCATGCATCTGCGGACCGACAACGCCGACCTGCGGCTGATGGACAAGGGCCGCGCCTTGGGCCTGGTGCCGGAAACGCTGCACCGCTCTTTCACCGCGTATCGCCGCGCCTTGGAGGACCGGCTCGCCAGCCGGCCGGTCCGAGCCTCGGAGGACGACCTCGCGCCCTGGTCCTTGGAAACCGTGGAGCAGGAGGCCCTGATCCAGGAACGCTACCGGGGCTACCTGGAGCAGGAGCGGCGCTCGATCGAGCGCATGAAGCGCATGGAGCACGTGCCCCTTCCCGAGGGGCTGGATTATGCCGCGGTTCCGGCCTTGCTGACCGAGTCCCGGCAGAAGCTTTCGCGCGTCCGGCCCCGGACCTTGGGGCAGGCCGCCCGCATCCCGGGGGTGACCCCGGCCGACGTCCAAATACTTTGGATTTATATTGAAAAAACAAGAAGAATAACGGAGAAACCTCAACTTGACATGGAAGTTGAAGCTTGACCCCTATATAAAGGAAAGGGGACTCGATCTGGACCCCGCCTCCTGGAGGCTTGCGGAGCGCTATTTGGGCCTGGTTTTCAGGCACAATAAACGCGTTAATTTGACCGGCGCCGAGAGCATGGACGAGATGGCGCTGCGCCACCTGGCGGACGGCTTCGCGGTCGTCCCCACTCTGAAGTCCAAACTGGCCGAAAAGCCCTCCCTATTGGATGTGGGCTCGGGGGCGGGATTCATCGGGGTCGGCATCAAGCTGGCCTGGCCCGAGGCCGACGTCCACCTTCTGGAGTCGAGCTACCGGAAGTACCAGTTCTTGAACCTGGCCTCGATGGAAGTGGGACTGCCGGGCTTGAAGGTCCACTGGCGGCGGGCCGACATCGCGAAAGACATTCCCGGCTTCGGCAACGGCTTCGACGCGGTGACCGAGCGCGCGGTCGCGCCTTTGCCGGACGCGCTTCAACTTTGCCTGCCGCTGTGCAAACCGGGGGGACTTGTCGTGGCGTATCAATCCCTGTCCGCCGCGGACGGAAAGGCCGAGCGCGCGCTGGACCGGCTCGGGGCCGTGCTCGAGTCGGACGTGGCGTACCGCCTGCCCGAGGACGATCGGGAGCGGCACCTGCTGCTGTTCCGAAAATCGCAGTAAGGGCGACGTTAAAAATCGGTATGGCGAAACCCGGGGTCCGTCTGTTAGCCTATTAACCGGCCGACGCGAATCGAGCGACGCGGATGGGAATCATTTTCAGACTCCGGGTTGTTTTTTGGGTGCTGGTCCTCAGCCTTTGGGGACTGATCGCCCAACAGTTCCTCCTCGATCAGCCGAGGGCGGGGAAACGGCTCAGCCCGCTGCCCAATCCGCTGGCCAAGAACGCCGCGGCGCGCGGCGTCAATTTTCTCCACAAGATCGAGCAGCCGTTCGTCGACCAAGAAAAGCTCGAGCCGATCCCCGACTTCACGCCCGACGACAAGCAGGACGAGGAGAAAGCGACCCCCGAGGCGACGACGGCCGCCGCGCCCGAGCCGCTTCCCGGAACCGAGGAGCCGCGCATCGCCGCCTCGCCCGGCCCGCTGCCGACGATGCCGTTACCGCCCGAGGGCGCAAGACCCCCGGTAAGCCCACAGCCTTCAGTGCAGCCCGAAATTCCCCAGGCCCGCCCTCTCCCGCAAGCGGGAGAGGGTCCCCGAAGGGGGGGTGAGGGCACGGAGCAAGCCTCGAAGCCCGAGCCCGCCCTTCCGTCTCTCTCTCGGCGCCGCCGCGCGCCGCGCGGGTTCCACGCGTCGGAGACGCGGCACTTCCTCGTCTACGACCAGGACCAGACCGATCCCAAGCTGCTCGAGACGCTCGAGTCGCTGCACGGAAACTTGATGCTCGACCTCGCCGCGTTCGCGCCGTGGGCTCAGGACGAGAAGGCGACGATCTTCCTGTTCAACACCCAGCAGGCCTACCAAAAGGCGACCGGCAGGCCGGCCTGGTCGGGCGGGGCGAGCTCGCTCAGCAAGCGCACGGTGTACGCCTACAAGAGCGAGGAGCTGATCGGCATCCTGGCCCACGAGCTGACGCACATCTATTTCGACGGCTTCTTCAGCGGGGGGAAAATCGATCCGCTGTGGCTCAGCGAGGGCATGGCGACCGTCGTTCAGACGGAACGCGGCCTCGCGCCGCCGAACTGGCTGGAGGCGAACCTCGCGGAGCTGCGCGACGGCGGCGGCTTCAAGCTGAAGGATCTGATGAAGATGGAGTCGACCGCGGGAGAGAGCGACGACGCGGTCCGCCTGTGGTACAGCCAAAGCTACAGCGTCGTGCGCTTCTTGATGCGCCTCCAACACGAGTCCTCGTTCTACCGCTTCTGCCGACTGATGAAGGACGGCCAGGAAATCCACCAAGCCTTGCTTCAAGCCTACGGCATGCCGTACAACCGCCGGAAAGCCCTCGAGTACGCCTGGCGCTACGACCTCCAGAACCGCACTCTGACCGCCCGCCAATAAATCTGCCCTCAACCATATGTGCCCTCTCCCAACGGCAGAGGGGGAAGGTGAGGGGTTCAATTATCCTTTGGTCCTAATAATCCCTAGGCCGTTTTCCGCCAAGTTCCGTACCCGATGGCTCTGCCAGCTTCCGACCCGAGTTGATAGAGTCGTCCGATGAACCTTTCACGGCGCTCGACGTTCATCGGACTCCTTCTTCTCGCGACGGCGCTTCCCGGCAAGGCCAAAGGCCCTGAAGGACTGCCCGGGTTCGGCGAGTTTAAGCTGCAATTGCAGCAGACGCCCGCGCCTCAAGCCTCGGGCCAGGCCGCTCCGACCTCGTCGCAGGGTTCGCTATCCGCCGCGCCGGCGCTGCCGTCCGAGTTCGAGATCTACGAGAACGTCACGCCGAGCTTCGGCCTCTGGAAGGGGAAAACGCGTCTCGGGACGATCAAGCGCAACCTGCTGCGCCTGACGAAGACCTTTACCTATCTCGGCAAGGACAAGTCCACGCTCGCCAAGGCGCGCGCCCGCATCATCACCCTCGGCGCGACGATCGACGTGACGGACGAGGCGGGGCTGAAGATCGGCACGATCAAGGAGGACCTCCTCAAGTCGCTGTTGAAGGTCTACACGCACTACACGATCTACGACGCGGCGGGGAAGGAGATCGCGACCTCCGAGAAGCTGGACCTGTTCTCGACCGAGGTCACTTTGCGCGCGCCGGACGGCCGCGTCGTCGCGGAGGTTCGCCGCGGCTTCAAGCGCAACCTCATGCGCGTCTACGACCTGTGGGACGTCAAGATCAAGGATGCCTCGATCGTCGATCCGCGCATGCTCGTCTTCATCCCGGCCTACAAGACCACGGTGGACAACAGCCGGCGCCGCGCGGCGGTGCTGGACGCGATCCTCAAGGCGTTGGAGAAAGAGTCGGACAAGAAGTGACGGCGGCCCGTCAGAAGCGGTAGCCGAGGCCGAGCTGGGCGGAGTTGCCCAGCGTCCCGAACGGCTCGTAGCCGATGTCCACTCGGAAAGACCCCAACTCCGCGCTTCCGCCCACCGCGAAGCCCGAGGGCCCGTCGCCGTCCCCGCTTTTCACGGTCGCGCCGACCCTGAGCGCGACCATCACGTTCCTCAAGCTGGAGTAGACTTCCCAAGGGGGATAGACGCGGTACTCCACTCCCCCGTGGAGCCGCGATCCTTGCCCGCGCTCGGCCGTGACGTCGCCCGCCAAAAACAGCTCGTTCTCGATCGCGGTGAGGCTGGCGCCGGCGCGCAGCGTCAGCGGAAGGGGAAAGCTCTCGGAGCCGATCGCCAAGCTGGCGCCGAGGTTCGAGAGGCTCGCGCCCGCCGACCAGGCCCCGAAGTCGCGCTGCACGCCCAGGCCGAGAGCCGATGCGCCGCCGGAGTTATTGTCGATCGTCTGGCGGATGTAGCGAAGCGAGGCCCCGGCCCGCCACGCGCCCCAGGCCCGCGCATAGGCGAGCGTATGCGCCATGTCGGACGCGCTGAAGCTGCCGAGCGGGTTGCCGAGGTTGTCGAGCCTGTCCAGCGAGCCCTGGCTCAAGACCTGCACCGAGTAGCCGAAGGAGCCCGCGAGCGGCCCTTCCTTGACCGGCAGGACGGCCCCCAGAAAGTCGTGCGTCAGCGTTTGAGGAAGGCCGACGTGGTAGAAGTAAGCATCCGGACGCTCGAGGCCCGCGAGGCCGGCCGGGTTCCAATAAAGGGCCGAGGCGTCCCTCGCGACCGAGCCTCCGGCCTCGGACATGCCGGCCGGGGCTCCGACCCCGAAGCGCAGGAACTCCGCCGCGGTGGTCCCGTAGCCGAGAGCCGTGCTCGGAAGGGCCGCGGCGAGAGCCGCGAGACAAGGGAAGAGACGGCCCCGCCTCATCGGATGATGGCGAGGCGGCCGCGGCGGTTGTCGACGTTAGGGGCGGTCACCAGGTAGTAGTAGATCCCGCTCGCCGCGCGCCCGCCGTCGTCGTTCAACCCGTCCCAGGTCTTCTGGCCGCCGTCGGCGGAGGTGACGTCGATGCGCCGGACGAGATCTCCGGTCACGGTGAAGATCTTGATCGTCGCGTCCGCGGTCAGGTTCGCGAACGTCACGCCGGGTCCGTCCATCGGGCCGCCGGAGCCCGGCCGCCAAGGACTCGGGAAGACCTTCAGGGCCGTGAGGTCGGCCGCCGGAGCCGCGGAAAGCGTTTTTGTAATAAAGGCCGAGAACAGGCAAAGCGCCAGAAGCGAAACAACGCGGAGGGAGCGAGTCACGGGGTCGTTGGCAAAGAAGAGTGACGCTACGAAATCGCCGATCAAGCGTCAAGTTTTCCGAAAACGCGCCGCGGACGCGCGCACGAGCGCTCCGAAAAAATTCGCGCGCGTCCCGTTAACGCGCTCGAGACGGCCTCGCCAAAAATTTTACAAGCGTCGCGACGCGGAAAATTTATCGACGAGAAAATTCCGCGCCGCGTCGCGCGCTCCTCGGGGCTCCGGCGGCGTAGGTCTTGACAGCGTGGAGGCATTGCCCTATACTCACGCCACTTGTGGGGAAGAGTGGCGAGAAGAGGGGGAAAGTGGAGCGAAGTGGAGGACCGACCGAGATTCGGCGCGTGAAACCGTGACCCATGCGACCAACCTTCATCGGCCAATACAGCCACTCTCTCGATCCGAAGAACCGGCTCTTCATTCCGCCGCGGTTCCGCGCCGAGCTGCAGAAGGAGGACAAGGCTCACTTCGTCCTCACGGTCGGCATGGACGGCTGCTTGAGGATGCTTCTCCCATCGGAATGGGACGGACTTCAGGAGAAGCTGAACGCCCTGCAGCTCAAGGACAACGGCGAGCGGCGAGCGGTGCTGCGCCGGATTCTCTCGCAGGCCTGCGAGGCCGAGGTGGACACGCAGGGGCGCATCCTGCTTCCGCAGAATTTGAAGGAGCAGGCCGGCTTGAGGCGGGACGTCGTCATCATCGGAGTCGGTAGCCAGATCGAGCTATGGGATCGACAACGCTACACCGCCTACGAGCGCAAGGCTCGAAAGATTATGGAGAAGGCCTCTCCGGATCTGCCGATATGAGCTTGGTGATCATGACCGAAGAGACTTTCACCCACGCGCCCGTCCTCCTCAAGGAGGTCGTCGAGGCGCTCGTCACCGACAAGAACGGTTTCTACCTGGACGGCACCTTGGGCTTGGGCGGCCACGCCGCCGCGCTGCTCGAGAAGCTCGGCGCGGGGGGAAAGCTCCTCGGCCTCGACTGGGACCCGGAGATCCAGGCCCTCGCTAAGGAGAAGCTCGCGCGCTTCGGAGACCGCTTCATCGCGGAGAACGCCAATTTCAGCCAGGTCGAGGGCGTGCTCGCGCGCCTCGGGCATCCCCAGCTCGCCGGCAGCCTGTTCGACCTCGGCATCGCCTCTTTCCATCTCCAGAAGGCCTCGCGCGGCTTCAGCCTTCAGAAGGAGGGGCCGCTCGACATGCGCCTCTCCCCGGAGAACCCGCTGACCGCCTCGGCGATCGTCAACGAGTGGCCGCTCGAGCAGATCGTCCACCTTTTGCGCGAGTACGGCGAGGAGCGGCACGCGTTCCGGATCGCGCGCGCGATCATCGAACAGCGCCGCAAGGAGCCCTTCAAGACCACGCAGGAGCTCGCGGCCCTGATCGAGAAGCGCGTCCCGCGCTCCGGCCGCATCCATCCGGCCACCCGGACCTTCATGGCGCTGCGCATCGCGGTCAACCGCGAGCTCGAGAACCTGACGCGCGGCATCGAGGGCGCCGCGGCTCACACCACGGCGGGGGGAAGGATCGCCGTGATCACCTTCCACTCGCTCGAGGACAGGATCGTGAAGCACCTTTTCCAGTCGTTCGTGAACCAGGGACAATGGCGCTGGATCGTGCGCGTGCAGCCTCCGACCGCCGAGGAGACGCGCGAAAACCCGAGGGCCCGCAGCTCGAAGCTGCGGGTGGTGGAGAAGGCATGAGCCCGTTCTCGTCCGCCTTGCGCGGACTAGAAAACGCCCGTCCGCCTCGAGCGGACCGGGAGCCCCGACAACGGTCGGGGCAAATATGCGGTGGCAGCCGTGGCGGCGGCCACGCTTCCGGGGAGCCGGCCCCCTTGTGCCGGCACACTTTGGAGGGACGCCTACTCGGCGGGGCGTCCCTCCATCGATTTGGCGGGCGCCTACTCGGCGGGGCGCCCGCCAATACCTTTGGCGGGCCTCTACTCGGCGGGAGGCCCGCCATCAATTTCTCGTTCAGGCCGGAACGCGGCCACCCCTCCGCGCAACCCGGATCGTTCCCCGTCCTCTCCGGAGGCGGGCAATGAAACGTGGAACGGAGGGTAGATGAAGACCATCATGCCGGCGTCGGCGGCGTTGTCGATGCTGTACGTGGTGTATCCCGGGCGCGCGACGGTGGCGGTCCCGGCTTCAACGCCGTTCTACGTCTGGGGAAAGCGCAGCCTCGCGTTCTGCCGCCGGCCCTCGCGGCCGATGCCGCGGGGCCACTGAGTGCCCAGGCCCCGCGCGGCCCTGGGTTGGCTGCTCGGCCTGACCGGGGTCGTGTTCGTCCTGGCCTGGCAGTACGTCCAGGCGACCAGGACCGGCTACAGCCTGGAGCGCCTGCGCGAGGCGGTCGAGGTGCAGAAGGGGCGCAACGCCGTGCTCAAGCTCGAGCTGGAGCGGTGGCACAGCCCCGAGCGCCTCGAGTCCGAGGCCGCGCGCAGGCTGGGCCTGCGGCGGCCGGAGGCGGGACAGGTGGTCTTGCTCGGGCGGCCCCGCCCGCCCGAGCCGCGGCCGGAGCCCGAGTGGCGGGCCTTGCTCGCCCCGTGGGGGGGCCGCCCCGCCCCGCCGGGGTGAGGAGGCAAGGGAGCCCGTGCCGAAGTTGGCCGACCCTCCTCGACCCCAACGCGCCCTCGCGC
>CAZMIB010000077.1:0-14431 GCA_964566245.1 uncultured Elusimicrobia bacterium
TCCGCGAGCCGGGCCGCGATCGACGTCCTCGCGGAGGCGAGGTTCGTCCAGTCCTTCTTGTCCTTGGAGGCCAGATCGGGCGTATTCCGGAGGGCTTGGACGAATTTCGCGGCGTCGAGGACGCCCTTCCTGTCCCGCATCAACTCGTCCGTCCAGCCGTCGAGCGTCGCCTTGTAGGAGGCGTCTCCGTTCAGCAGTTTCTGGACGTCCGGGTCCGAAAGCTGGGCCCGCGCCGGGAGGGTGGAGGCCGAAACGATCAAGAATAAGAGCCGCGTCCGCATGTTGGAAGTATGGCCGACCCGCGTTCGTTCGGCATGAAGCGCGCGTAAACAATCGGTAAGCCGAGCGCCGCGGAGTTTATTTCTCTCCCAGCAGTTCATCCACGCGGACAAAACTATAGCCTCTTCCTTTAAGCTGCTGGATCATCTCGTCGAGGCGGTCGTAAAGGTGGTCTTGGGTCCGCTCCGGGCCGGCCCCAAGGTGCATCAATAAAAGAGCCCCGTTCAATCCGTGCTCCTTCGCGTTATCGGCTCGCGCATAAACCGACTTGAGCATCTTCTCCGAGGACGGCCCTTCGTCTCCCATATAATCCGCGTTCGTGCGCGTCCCAGGCGAATAATTGATCAGCGTCATTTCGCGCTTCTTGGCCCAGGTCGCGATCTCTTGCGTATAAACCTCGGAGGGAGGGATGAAATAGCGCGCGTCTTTCGGCTGGATATCGAACTTCCTCATCGCCTCCAAGTTCCTGTCCATATCGGCGTTGAACTTGTCGCGGGATATGAGCGTCCTGGGATGGTCGCCTTCCGTGGCGTAGCTGGGGTGCTTGTCCGAATGCGGGCCCAGATAATGTCCCTCGGCCTTCATTTTCTTGATCAAGTCCTCGAATTCAGGGGTTCGATAGAAGTCTCCGGTAAGGAAGAACGAGGCTTTGACGTCGTTCTTCTTAAGCGCTTTGAGAATCGTCTCTCCGCCGTCCGCGAACGATCCTCCGGTGAACTCCAGGGCCACCCGCTTTTGGTTCAGCGGGCCGCGGATGATCGCCCCCCGCTCGTAGATCGGCTTGGACGGCGCCGAGGCCTTGGGCAGGCTCCCGAGGGTCGCGTTCGCGGGCTTGGTTCCGGCCGACGCGCCTTGGGCCGCGGCGGGAGCGCCCGCCGGCCTCGGGGGAGAAGCGACCAGGGACTCGGCCTGCTTTTCGGTCTCGTTCGTGAGTCCCAGGAGTTTCTTGGCGTTGCTGTCCATCCGCTCCAGCCATGCCTTGCGATCGTTCAAGACGGCCGACGCGTCCGCGTCGGGGCCTTCCTTCAGGGCGGCGTCGACCTTCGAGCGCAGCGCGTCGATATCCGCGAGCCGGGCCGCGATCGACGTCCTCGCGGAGGCGAGGTTCGTCCAGTCCTCCTTGTTCTTGGATTCCAGATCGGGCTTATTCCGGAGGGCTTGGACGAATTTCGCGGCGTCGAGGACGCCCTGCCTGTCCCGCATCAACTCGTCCGTCCAGCCGTCGAGCCGCGCCTTGTAGGAGGCGTCCCCGTTCAGCAGCTTTTGGACGTCCGGGTCCGAAAGCTGGGCCCGCGTCGGAAGAGGGGCGGCTAGGAGGAGCAAGAACCCGAGCGAAATCCTCACGGTGGAAGTATGGCCGACCCGCGTTTGTTAGCCATGAGCGGAGAGTAAAGCATCGGTAAGCTGAAACGCTGATCCGAGGGCCCAGCGAGGCGTGGGTCCTTTGAGGCTTTTCCGGGGTCCGTTCGGCCCCCGCGGGCGGGGCGCCCCGAGCCTATCCTTATATATAGGGCCGGGCGCGGCCCACGCATGGCTCGTTCATCCGCCTTTCGCAGGCTTCTGGCGGTCGTCCTGTCGACCGCGGTCGTTCATTCGGGCCTCGGCCCGGAGGCCTGCCGCGCCCTGGCGCAGACGCGCGGCAGCGAGGCCGCCGCCGCGCCCGCGCTCATCGTTCCCTCCCTCTCCGTTCCCAGCGGCCCTGTGCCCTTCAAAGCCGAGCTCGAGCGTTTCCTGGCGGCGCCGCCCGCCGCGGGGCTCGAGCGTTGGCGCGAGCTGTCGCGCCTGACCGGAGATCCCAATCTTCGTATCGCGCTTGGCGCTCTGTCGCGGCCCGAGTTCATCGACCCCCGCCGGGGCGCCGCGCTTCGCGAGAGGTTGGGACGGAGGCTGGGGGCGGAGAACGTCGATGTGCTTTCGGCCGCGGCCGTCCGCCTTCGAGCGGCGGCGCGCGCCGAACCCGCCCTCGCGGCGGCCCTCGAGAAGGTCGGGCGAGAGGCCTCCGGCTTGGCCGATCCGGCCCTCGCCGCGGCGGCGCTTGATCGCGTTTACGGGGAGGCGAACCGAGCCCCCGGCATCGTCGTCGTTCCCGAAGGGAGCGCCCCGCGCCGCCGCGCGTCGATCACGCCGCGCGCCCAACCCCGGGCGCCGACCTGGGAGGAGGCGTTCGAGGCCTCGCTGGACGCCGACTCCGAGCGTTGGGTCGACCGCCGCGCGGAGCGGGATGGAAAAATTCGGGGAGCCATTCTTGGCAGAGACTACCTGGAGGCCGCTTTCGGGCCCGATGGGCGGCTGTACGCGATCAAGCCCAGGGAGTGGGATACCGGCTACCGCGTCGACGTTTGGGAGCCGGGCTCCATCAAGGGGGAGAAGCCCGCGGAGACGCTGGAGCTCGACACGGAAGCGGAATATTTTGGTTTCGGGTTCGACCGGAGGGGGTCGTTGGTCGTGCGGACGAACCGGCTCGAGAGGTACCTCTATTCGGACGACGGTTACCCCGCCGTCCGAGGGACGATAAGCTTCGTCTCGTTCGCGCGCGGCAAGGACGGCCGCTTCGGTTCGGGACGAAGACTCGCCGCCGAGGCCGCGAAAGCGTCGTCGACGGAGATCGTCTGGGCGGGCTCGCGCGCCGTGCTCCGCGGCGGCATGGTCGCCGAGGTCGGTCGGCAAGGCAGGCCGGACGACGACCTCTTGGTCGTGCGGGAGGGCCTGGCGCCCGCGGCGCGGCGCTTGCTCGGGATCATAGGACCGCCCCCGGATAAGGCCGCGCGGGCCGTTGCCGCCTTGGAATCCGTCTTGGACGAGGCGCCGATCCTTCTTGAGTGGCTCGACTGGATCGCGGATCGGGAGCGCGCCGTCCTGGCGAGGGCCTTGGACGGCTTGGCCGATCCAGCGACGCGACGGCGGGCCGCCGTTTTCGCGCGCGCGACGCTCGGCTCGCCGGTCCGGGAGGCGTTCTTGGCCTCGATCCGCGGGTCGAGCGAGTTGGCCGCGCTCGATTACGACGCCTTGTATGATCGCTGGCGGCGGTCGACCGCCCCTCCGAGCCGCGCGTGGCGCGTCGCGGCCTTGACGCGCGAGCCGTTCGGGGCGGCGGCCTCGGTGCTTCGTCGGGCGCGGCGGACGGTGCATGGAGTTCTCGATCGAATGCTGGGCCGCCTCGAGCCGCGGAGCTGGCGCGGCGAGGTGGCCGCCACGCTGGTCGTCGCCGCGTCCGGGGCCGTCGTCACGGCGGCGTCGTTTGGCAGCCTGGCGTGGCTCGCGGCGTCCTTCCCGGCCGCGGGGGCGGGGTTCGCGTGCCTCTTGTTGCTTGACGCCGCGGCGGGGGCGCCCCACGATCTCGGGCTGAGGCGCATCGAGCTCTTCTCCGGCGGGGACTCCGTCTACCGCGGCCTGCCGGAAAAAGCCGAGGCCCTGCTGAAGCGCCCGCTGCCTCTCGACGTCCTGCTCGAGACGCCGCCGACCTACCGGCGGACCGAGCCGCGGCGCTTCGGCTCCCTGGACGAGGCGCTCGCCGCCGCGGGCGCCGGTCCGATCGAGTTCGAGCGCGCGCTGGGGCGCACCTTGATCTTCCGGGCCGCCGGAGGCTCACGGGTCGCGGTCAAGATACAGAAGCAGGGCGAGGCCGATCGGGAAAAGCTCGAGCGGGAGCTGTCGAACCTCGACTGGCTGGCGGTGAACCGGGAACGGTTGGGGCTTCGGGGACGCTTCCCGCGCCCGCTGGCCCGCGTCTTCGAGTTTCCGGCGGCGAGCCTCCCCGAGCCGGTCGCGTCGGAGCTCCAAGCCCGGCGCGCGGACGCCGCCGCGGTCGGGAAGCCGTTTATATCGGACCTGACCGACGGACGCTACCGCGCCGTCGCCTATGTCGTCGACGAGCCGGGCTATTTCGCGTACCTGCACGACGGGAGCCTCTCGGAGGAGGACTTCGAGGCCGCCACGCGGGTCAACCTGCATGACCTGGGCGCGCTCGCCCGGCGCGGGATCGTGCACGCCTCCATCGCCGATCTGTTCCACAACGTCGATCATGCCGACGGGCGGGAGGATCGCGGCGCCTATTTGTGGATGGTCGACCTGTTGCGCGACATGGGTGACCGCGGGGGAACGGGACGGCTGCACGCCTGGCCGCGGGCCGTCGAATGGACGAACATGCGCCTGAGCGGACCCGGCGACGTCGGCTGGCTGGCCGCGCTGGAGGACGTCGCAAGCCGCGGGGTCCACCTAAGCTTGGCGGGCCGGCGATACGCCGAGCACGAGACGTGGGGCTTGCACCTGGCCAGCCACCTCGGCGACTACCTGCTGGCTTGGACCTTGGCCTACGTTCGGCGGCTGCAATCGACGGCGGAGGGGCGGCGCCTGCTCTCCGATTGGCGCAACGACGCGGCCGCCCGGACGATCGGCGAAAACATCCGCGCCGCGTTCGAGGAACTGTGGACGGCCTACGCGGGCGGCGCTCGCGAGCGCATCCGGGCGGAGCTGGCGACGCTCGTCGATTGGGAGCGTCTCGGCCGTCAGATCATTTTTTTCATGGGCGAGAAGGACGGACAGGCGCATTACTATCCCTGGATCGAGGGGCCGGGTTTCCCGCGCTCCATCTTCGGGCCGGACGTCGACGTCCGCCTGCCGCGCCACACGTTGAAGGATCCCAGAGGCCGCCGCGACCCGTGGCGCGAATGGCGGGATGGGGCGGGTTGGCGGATGGATCCGGGAGCCCCCGACCTGGGCCCGGTCAACGGCCCGAATCCGCTGAGCGAACTGGTCGTCGCGCTCTATCGCGTCACGCCGCGCATCGTCGCGACCGGACCGCGGGCCGCCGCAAGCGGCCTCCGCCGCGCGGTCCGGTTCGTCGCGGCGGCGACGGGAGTCGCGGCGTTTCTCGCCGCCGTCCTCGTCGCCGCGTTCTTCGTCGCGCTGAGCCTGCTGCTGGCCTCCTCATAGCCGCGCCAACAAAAGTTCACGCCCCCGCAATTCCCCGCGGCGGCCGGTCCGCGTAGAATGGCGCGTCGGTTGAACCTGACCGCCGACCCAAACTCCATGGAGGAACTACAAATGGAAGTCGCGGAGCGGACGAAAGACGCCCTTGAGATCCTGCGCGAGGACCACCGGAGGATCAAGCGCCTGTTCGACGAGTTCGAGTCGGCCAACATTCGCTCGAAGAAGATCATCGGCGACGAGGCGCTGCAGGAGCTTCAGCTTTGCCAGAAGCACAAGCAGCAGCTGTTCTACCCCGCGGTCAAGAAAGCCGTCGACGACACGAGCGTGGTCACGGAGAGCGAGGCGGCCCAGCACGTCGAGAACGTGCTGATCCAGGAGCTGAAGAAGCTCCCGGCCGGCGAGCGGTACAACGCGAAGTTCAAGGTCCTGATCAAGATGGTGCAGGACCATTTCCAGGAGGACGAGAACCGGCTCTTCCCCGAGGCGGAGCGGTCTCGCGTCGACCTGGAGCGGCTGGGCTACAAGATGCAGCGCGTTCAGTACCCGGAGGAGTTCACCGGGATGCTGAGCAGCCCGATCAACGCGGTGCTCGTCGGCGTCGCCGCGGTCGCGGTTCTGGGGACGCTGATCTTCGGCGCCCGCTCGAACAACACCAGCGAATACTCCAACCGATAACCGCCGTCGGCCTCGCGCCGGAACAAGCCCTCCCCCTAAAAAGGGAGGGTTTTGTTTTTATCCCCCAACCGACGGAACAACAACGAACCTTCGTAGACCTCGGCCATCGGAGGGCCTGTCAGGTGTCCCACTCCACAAAACGCGCTCGCGCTCTGAGATCGCTCGCTCCGAAGAGCTTCCCTCGTGCTGAGCCTCGGGAAGCTCACGGGTTTTGTTCCGGGGACACCCGCCACCCCCGGAGGCCGAGGTCCTCAACAGACCGATAGGGTGCACGATGGGTAGAGATGCGGCAGAAGATGGAAAACCTAGCTGCCGTTCTTGAGGGGAAAAGCCCGAAGATGAGCGGCGCCTCGTTCTCCTTAACTCCTTTCCCGACGGCGGGTTAAGGTTTTTGAACTTGGGCGATTGGAGCGGCGGCGCGGGCGAAGGCGGGGTGGGAGGTATCCCAGAGGGCGAAGATGGAGGCGCCTAGGATCAGAACGAAGGCGGCTAGGTGGTTCCATTTCAGGGGCTCGCGCAGGTAGGCGACGCAGAAGAGCATGAAGACGCCGATCGAGATGCTCTCTTGGATGATCTTCAGCTGCGGCGCGCTGAATGTGCCGTGGCCGAAGCGGTTCGCGGGGACTTGCAGCGTGTACTCCGGCAGGGCGATCAGCCAGCTCGCTAGGATCGCGATCCAAAGGGGCACCGATTTGAAACGCAGGTGGCCGTACCAGGCCGTGGTCATGAAGATATTGGACGCCACCAGCAGCAAAATCGTTCGCATGTCTCCTCCCGACGGGCTATTTTACCAAAGGCGCCTCCCGCCGTCGACGGGCGTCACGGGGCGTTCGCCCGCGCCTGACGTCCCGTCCATTGCGGCTTATGGGACCGGCCTTTATGATAAGAGCAGCCCCTCACCCGCACCCTCTCCCTTAGGGAGAGGGCCCTAGGGGGCAAGGAGGCGGCGATGGCTAGCGGCGGTTTGGCCAAGGAGAACCTGCGCGCCGACCTCGAGGACGGCCATTAACGGTCCCGGCGAGGGAACAGGCGCAGGCCCGAGAGCGCGAGGATGGCCGAGCCGACGATGGTCCCGGTCACCGGGAACGGAACGCCCGCGGCGAGGGCCCCGAGCAGGGCCTTCCAGCGCGCCGCCCGCCGGGAGTCGCCGGCGAGGCGCGTCTGGACCTCGACGACGGCCAGGTAGACGGCCGTGAAGGCGGCGATCGAGACCGCGCCGAGCATCACGAAGCCCGAGAAGAAGTCGGCCCCGAACGCGAGCCAGTCCACGCCGAGGATCACGAGCCCGCTCAGAGGATGGAAGAAGGTCCGCGCGGGCGGACCTTCCGGCCGGGAAGGCTCGGCGTCCCGCACGACCTCTCCCTCGACGGCCTTCGGCGTCTCGTCGGGCTGCATGCGGGTAGTATAGCGGCGGGGGGGACGGCGCGCCAGTAGAGGCCTCATGAACTCCGTTCAAGGCGTGCGCGTGGCGGCGGTGGGCGACCTGCACTGTACGCGGGCGTCCACGGGCGCGCTTCAGCCGCTGTTCGCGAGGGCGGCGGAAAGCGCGGACGTGCTTTGCTTGTGCGGCGACCTCACCGACTACGGCCTGCCCGAGGAGGCCCACGTCCTCGCCGCCGAGCTGAAGGCGGCCGGCCACATGCCGATCGTCGCCGTGCTCGGCAACCATGACTTCGAGTCGGGGAAGGCCGAGGAGGTCAAGCGCGTGCTTTCCGGAGCGGGCGTGCGCGTGCTCGACGGCGAGGCCTGCGAGCTGCTCGGCGTGGGCTTCGCCGGGGTCAAGGGCTTCCTCGGCGGCTTCGGCACGAGGGCCCTTCAGGCCTGGGGGGAGCCCAGCCTCAAGCGCCTGGTCGGCGAGACCGTCGAGGAGACGCTGAAGCTCGAGTCGGCGCTCGCGCGCCTGCGCACCGCGCGCCGCGTCGCGCTGCTGCATTACTCTCCGATCGCCGCGACGGTCGACGGCGAGCCGGCCGATATCCTGCCGTTCCTCGGCTCCAGCCGCCTCGAGGAGCCGCTTAACCGTTACGCGGTCGCCGCGGCGTTCCACGGCCACGCGCATTACGGCCGGGCGGAGGGTCGGACGACGGGCGGGGTGCCGGTCTACAACGTCGCGCTGCCGCTGCTCAAGCGCGCCGCGCCGGACGCGCCGCCCTTCAGGACGGTGCTGGTGGACCGTGGAGCCTGAGCCGATCTACGTCCGCGCGCTGGCGGAGCTCAAGCGCTCCGGCCTGCCGTTCATGGTCGGCGGGGCCTACGGCCTCGAGTTCTACACCGGGGTCTCGCGCCGCACGAAGGACCTCGACCTGTTCGTCCTTCCGGAGCACTGCGGCCCGATACTCGAGCTGTTCGCGCGCGCGGGCCACGACAGCCGCCTGCTGGCGCGGCACTGGCTCGGCAAGACCTTGGCCGACGGGGCCGTGATCGACGTCATCTTCGGCTCAGGCAACGGGCTATGCGCCGTCGACGCGGACTGGCTGAGCCACGCCGTCCGCGGCGAGGTTCTCGGCGTCGAGGTCCTGGTGATTCCTCCGGAGGAGATGCTGTGGTCGAAGTACTTCGTGATGGAGCGCGGGCGCTACGACGGCGCCGACGTCGCGCACCTGCTGCGCGCGCGGGGGCGGACCTTGGATTGGCGCCGCCTGGTCGCCCGCTTCGGCGATCACTGGCCGGTGCTGCTGAGCCACATGATCCTGTTCCGGTATGTTTATCCCGCCGAGAGCGCGGCCGTCCCGGATGTCGTTCTCGAGGGGCTGCTGCGCCGCGCCACCGGTTCGGTCGAGCCCGCCTCGCGGCTTTGTCGAGGGACCTTGCTCTCCGCCGTCGACTATTGGTCCGACGTGCGGCGCGGCGATTTGGACGCCCGCCTTCCGCCGTTCGGCGCCTTGGCCTCCGAGGACCTCATCGTCCCGCCCGAGGACTGAGCGCGGGGCTCATGCTGAGGAAGTCGACGACGGCGTCGACGTCGTTGACGCAGTGGCCTCCGGGCTGCGCCTGGAAGCGCGTCGGCGTGCCGCCGGACGCGAGCGCGTCCCGAAGGCGGGACGCCCCGTCGAAGAAGCCGAACTCGTCCTTCTCGTTCGCCTGCAGGAACATCCTGGGTCCTTTGGCCGCGGCCGCCAAGCGCACGACGTCGAGCGCCCGGTAGTCGGCGTCGTTCTCCAAGCGGTAGGTGAACAACGTCAGGCCGTAGGCGAACCGCCGCGCATCCAGACCGTGCCGCGCCGCGTAATCGTCCAACTCGCGGACCGGCGCGAAGGGCGAGAGCGGGGGGATCGCGGGGCAGGACAGCGCGGCCGCGTCCCACAGCTCGGGACGCCGCAGCGCCAGCAGAGCGGCGCTGAAGCCGCCCTGGCTGATCCCCCACAGCAGCCTGCGCCGCGGAGGCGCGCCGCGCTCGAGCTCGGGCATCCAGTCCTCGACGAACTCACGGAACGTCGGCGCCGGATACCGGCCGCCCGGCTTGTCGACCAAGATCCAGTAGGGCGCGAACGACACCGATACCACGCGCGGCGGCGTCGCGCGGCGCTTGGCGTAGCCGGCGTAGAAGGCGCGTCCGATGGGGCCGCCGAACGTCTTCTCGGAGCCGCTGCCGAAGTGCAGGAAGTAGAGGGTCGCGTCCGGATCGTCCGCCGCGCCGCGGGGAGGGCGATAGACGCAGTACTTGAACCGCCCGCCGTCGCGGCATTCTCCCTCCGGCGCGGGTCCCTTGAAATACAGCGCCGAGTAACGGATCGCGCGCCGCGCGCCCGCGCGTTGGGCGGCGCAGCCGCACAGCGCGAGGAGAACGAGCGGGAGGATGGACCGCGCTTTCGAGCGTGTCGTCATGGACGGAGTGAAAGCAGTCTAGCTGTTTTTACGCCGGCCGTCGCGGAACCGCGGATACTTGGTGGAATGCTGTCTCGTCGCGCTGGAGAGCGAGAATGTTTTTCGAGGGACCGGAGAAGAAGCTGGAGCTGGCCGTGGCGCCGGGGGGGCCGTCGCTTAGGTCCCTGGGGCGCCCGTACTGGGAGTCGGTCGTGCGCGCGGCGCGGGCCAAGATACTGTCCAGCATCGAGGGCGAGGCGATCGACGCCTACCTGCTCTCCGAGTCCAGCCTCTTCGTGGCCGACCGCTGGCTCACGATGATCACCTGCGGCCGCACCGACCTGGTCTCGGCGGTTCTCAAGTTGATCAAGGATCTCGGCCGCAAGCGCCTGCGCTACTTGATCTACGAGCGCAAGAACGCGCACTTCCAGGAGTACCAGCCGGCGAACTTCTTCGACGACTTGAAGCGCCTGCGCCGCGCGGCGCCCGGCAAGGGCTACCGTTTCGGGGACGGAGACGACCATCACCTTTTCATGTACCATCTCGACCGCGCGCATGTCCCCGACGCGGGCGACCGGACCCTCGAGATCCTGATGCACGGGATCGACCCCGCGGCCGCGCGCATCTTCATCCAGGGCCCCGGACACACGCGCGACTATATCCGCGAGCGCTCCGGGATATGGGACCTGCGGCCCGGTTTCGCGGTCGACGACCACCTTTTCGAGCCGATGGGTTACTCGCTGAACGCGATCAAGGGACCGCACTATTACACGGTGCACGTGACGCCGCAGGCGATCGGCTCCTACGTGAGCTTCGAGACCAACTGCCTGGAGCCGGGCCCGAGCCGCCTTATCGAGCGCGTGCTCTCGATCTTCCGCCCGCGCTCCTGCGACGTCGTGCTGTTCAAGCCGTCGGGCGACGGCTTGCGCGCTCGCTGCGCGCTGCCGCTCAAGTCCGCGACGCGGCAGGTCCTCGACTGCGGGTACGAGGTCTCCTTCGGGCACCACTTCGCCCCGCGCGTCGGGCCGGCCCCGGCCCTGGAGCTGTCCGCGTGAGCGCCTCCTCCCCGCGGCGCCGAGGGCGCTGGGCCGACGAGACCTATCAGGGAATAGTTTCGACGGCTTTCCGCCTGAAACGCCGCCTGTTCGCCGGCAAGAGCGCCTTCCAGCGCGTCGAGGTCGTCGAGACCGCCGGCCACGGACGGATGCTCTTCAACGACGGGATGGCGATGCTCTCGGAGCGCGACGAGTTCGTTTACCACGAGATGATGGCCCACGTCCCGCTGTTCGCGCATCCCGCGCCGCGGCGCGTCCTGGTGATCGGGGGGGGCGACGGGGGGACGGTCCGCGAGGTCCTGAGGCACCGCTCGATCGAGCGCTGCGTGCTGGTCGAGATCGACGGCATGGTGGTCGACGCCTGCCGCCGTTATATCCCCTCGACGGCCTCCGCGCTCTCGGACCCGCGCGTCGAGGTCCGCATCGAGGACGGCGCCAAGTTCGTCCGCGAGACGCGCGAGCGCTTCGACGCGGTGATGGTCGACTCGACCGAGCCCTTCGGCCCGGCCACCCCGCTGTTCGGGGCGCGGTTCTACGCGGGCGTCCGGCGGCTTTTGACGAGGGACGGAGTGGTCGTCTCGCAGGCGGGCTCGCCGTTCTACGAGCCGGTGACCGTCGAGAGCCTGGCGCGCCGGCTGCGGCCGATCTTCGCGGTCGTCCGGCCGTTCCTCTTCACGAACCTCACCTATCCCGGCGGGCTGTGGGCCTTCACCTTCGCCTCGAAGGGTCTCGACCCGGTCCGCGCGCTCGACGAGCGGCGCGTGACGTCGGCGCGCCTGCCCACGCGGTGGTACAACGCGGACGTCCACCGGGCCTCGTTCGCGCTTCCGGAGTTCGTCCGGCGCGCGATCGCGCGCTGAGCGTGCTCAGCCGGCGGCGGCCGCCGCCTGGCCGAGCTTGGCGATCATCGAGCGGACGACCTGCTGCTCGCGCTTCAGCACGCCCTTGAACGCCGACGTGTCGGCGTGGTAGGTCTGCTCGCGCAGCGTCCCCAGCTCGTCGCGCAGCACCTCGGCGAGCAGGTCTCGTTCCTCGGGATCGAGCTCCAGCGTGAATCGGACGGATGGTTCGGCGATCCTCATGGGAGCCTCCCCATCATTATACCGCCCGTCAGGCGCTTCGGATGGCGCGCAGGAAGCGGTCGGGCCGGGTCGATTTCGAGCGGGCGTCCTCCAACTCGACCTTGCGGGAGCGCACCAGCTCCTCCAGCGAGCGGTCCATCGTGACCATGCCCTGCATGCCGCTCGTCTCGATGGTGTTGGCGATCATGTGGGTCTTGCCCTCGCGGATGAGGTTTGAGATCGCGGGCGTCACGAACATGATCTCGCGCGCCGCGACGCGCCCCTTGCCGTCCGCGCGCGGCAGCAGGATCTGGGCGATCACGCCCTTGAGGGTGCTCGCGAGCTGAACGCGCACCTGCTGCTGCTGCTCGGCCGGGAAGACGTCGATGATGCGGTCGACGGTCTGCGAGGTGTCCTGGGTGTGCAGCGTCCCGAGGCAGAGGTGGCCGGTCTCGGCGGCGGTCAGCGCGAGCGAGATCGTCTCGAAGTCGCGCATCTCGCCGACCAGGATCACGTCCGGATCCTGGCGCAGCGCGTGTCGGAGCGCCTCCTGGAACGAGCGGGTGTGGGGGCCGACCTCGCGCTGGCGGATGACGCTCTTCTTGCGCTGGTAGACGAACTCGATGGGGTCCTCGATCGTCAGGATGTGCTTCCGGTAGCGCTGGTTGATGTGCTCGATCATGCGCGCCAAGGTCGTCGTCTTGCCCGAGCCGGTCGGTCCGGTCACGAGCACGAGGCCGCGCGGCAGGTCGGCCAGCTCCATCGCGATCGTGGGAAGGCCGAGGGACTCCGCGCTCGGTATCTGGGCCGGGATCGCGCGCAGGACGGCCTCGACCCCGGCGTTCTGCTCCAGGACGTTCATCCGGAAGCGCCCGACGCCGGTGAACTGGATCGAGCAGTCGAGCTCGAGGTCCCGCTCGAACTGGGCCTTTTGCGCCTCGCGCAGCACCGCGTAGATCATGCGCTTCGAGGTCTCGGGGGTCAGCCGCTCGAACGGCGCGAGCTCGACCACCTCGCCGTGGACGCGCGCCAACGGCGGGCTTCCGATCGCGAGGTGCGCGTCGCTGGCGCCGGACGCCAGGGCCGCCTTCAGGATGTCGACCAGGTCCATGCCTCGCTCCCCCTTCCTTTAACAGTCCGCTTCCTTATAGTAGACTGAGCGCGGCGCGTATGCAAGAGGGGCTCAAGGAGCTTTTTGTCACACGCTTCGGCGCTCCCCCGGAGGGGGTGACGCCGCTTCCGGGCGACGGCTCCGCCCGCAAGCTGGTCCGCTTATCGGGAAAGGGCCGCAGCGTGATCGGCGCGTTCGGGCCCGACGCGCGCGAGAACAAGGCCTTCCTCTCCTTCTCCCGCCATTTCCGAGCGGCGGGCCTGCCGGTCCCCGAGATCTACGCGGAGGACCTCGAGCGGGGTCTGTACCTGGAGCAGGACCTCGGCGATGTCACGCTGTTCGAGTTCCTGAACGCGCGGCGCTCCGCCGACCGCTTCCCGGACGAGGCCCTCGCGGCGTACCGCAAGGTCGTCCGCCGCCTTCCCGAGTTCCAGAGGCGCGCCGGCCGGACGGTGGACTACGGGGCGTGCTACCCGCGCGCGAGCTTCGACAAGCAGTCGATGATGTGGGACCTCAGCTACTTCAAGTACTACTTCCTGAGGCTCGCGAAGGTGCCGTTCGACGAGCAGGCGCTGGAGGACGACTTCCAGCGCTTCTCGGACCTCCTGCTCGAGGCCGATCGCGACTATTTCCTGTACCGCGACTTCCAGTCGCGCAACGTGATGCTCGTCGACGGCGAGCCGTGGTTCATCGACTACCAGGGCGGCCGCAGGGGGGCGCTGCAGTACGACATCGCCTCGCTGCTCTACGACGCGAAGGCCGACCTGCCGGCCGAGGTCCGCGGGATTCTGCTCGAGGAGTACCTCGGCGCCGCGGGCGAGCTCGGACCCTTCGACCGCAAGGCCTTCCTGCGGCTCTACCCCGGCTATGTCTACATCCGCATCATGCAGGCGCTCGGGGCCTACGGGCTGCGCGGCTTCTACGAGCGCAAGCAGCGCTTCCTGCAGAGCATCCCGTACGCGATACGCAACCTCGAGTACCTGCTGCGCACGACCGAGCTGCCGGTCGAGTTGCCGGCTTTGACCGGGGTCTTCCAGCGGCTCGTCGCCTCGTCGGCGCTGCGCCAGTTCGGGAACGCGCGCCTCGGGCTGACCGTGCGCGTGCAGAGCTTCTCGTACCGCGACGGCCTGCCTCAGGACGACGGCGAGCACGGGGGCGGCTTCGTCTTCGACTGCCGCGCGCTGCCGAACCCGGGCAGGGAGCCGCGGTTCGCCCAACTCACCGGTCAGGACTCGGAGGTCGCCGCGTACCTGGAGAAGGAGCCGGAGGTCGGGACCTTCCTCGCGGAGGCCTTCGCGCTCGTCGATCAAAGCGTCGAGAGCTACCGCCGGAGGAACTTCACCGACCTCGCGGTCGCGTTCGGCTGCACCGGCGGCCGGCACCGCTCGGTCTATCTCGCCGAGCGCTTGGCCGCCCACCTGCGCGGGAAGGGCGTGCGCGCGGAGGTCCGGCACCGCGCCCGGGAAAACCCCGCGTGAAGGCGATGGTCCTAGCGGCCGGCGTCTGCCACCGCCCGC
>CAZMIB010000078.1:0-696 GCA_964566245.1 uncultured Elusimicrobia bacterium
CCATTCGGTGCCCGGCCTTGTTTTGGCCCTGACGGCGGCCCCCTTGGGGGCGGCCGTCGTGAGGTCGGGCCTCGGCCCGGTCGAGGTCCCCGGCGTCGCCGTCATCGGCGCGCCGGTGCTTGAGTCTCTGACGGCCAAGGGAAGCCTCGAGTCGCGGAGCGCGGTCGCGGCTCCGGGCGTGGCGGCCGTCGGCGCGGTCGCGACGCCGCGCCTCGCGGCCGCGCCGTTCGCGATGCCGGTCCATTCTCCCGCCGTTTCGGCGAGCCCGACCATGGGCGGGCTGAGGGAAAGCGCGCTTGAAATCCAGCGCGCGGTCTCGGCCGGCACGATGGAGCAGGCCGACCGGGGCTTGAAGCGCCTTCTGGACGGCGCCGACAAGGGCGGCGACGACGCCTCGGGCGCCGGGAACGGCGGCTCCCACGCCGGCGGCGCCGGCGGGCGCTCGACCGGGGCCGGAAGCCCGGGAGGGCCATGGGGGCCGTGGGGAAGCGCGGCTTCGAAATATCGGTCACTGGCGAGCCGGAATCGTGCGCGGGGCTCACGGAGGTGGGCGACTCGGGCACCGGGATTCCCGCGGCGCTGCTGCCGCGCGTGTTCGATCCGTTCTTCACGACCAAGGGCGTCGGCGAAGGCACTGGACTGGGGCTCAGCATCGCGTACGGCATCGTGCGCGACCACGGCGGGCAGATCTGGGCC
>CAZMIB010000078.1:706-14345 GCA_964566245.1 uncultured Elusimicrobia bacterium
GACAAGGGCGGCGACGACGCCTCGGGCGCCGGGAACGGCGGCTCCAACGCCGGCGGCGCGGGCGGGGGCTCGAACGGGGACGGAAGCTCGGGAGGCGGGGCGGACCGGCCGTGGCGGGACTTCCCGGAGCCGTCGGCCCATCTCGAGGCCGCCCGGCAGGCGGCCCCGAAGGACGCGCGGCTGATCGTGGCGAGCGCGATCTTTCAAAGCCAACCGGCGACGTGGCGGTACACGTTCCGCTCTCAAAACTCGCGCGAGGACAGCGAGGTGGAGGTCGACGCCGGAGGCCGCGTCAGGCCGGGCAGGACGAGCCGCGCGAAGGACGACGTTCAGCGGCCGCTCGATCTCTCGGGCTTCATCACACTGAAAAAGGCGGTCGAGGTCGCGACGGGGGCGGGCTTCGAGCCCTTCGCGGTTTTGGTGGGCAACGACGACGGCCGTCCCGCCTACGTGTTCATCGGGACCGGGGCGCGGCGTTTCCTGTCGGTCGACGCCGTGACGGGGAAGATCATTCTCGATACGGCGTCGCGGAGCGCCGCCCCGGCCTCGGCGAAAGCCGCTCCGGCGGCGGCGCCGGAGCAGCTCGCGGACCTGAACCGGGCCGTGGCCGAGGCCCTCAAGCCGTTCAACGACACGCTCACGAAGGCCAAGCTGACTTTCAGCAAGGCCGTTCTCAACGCCACGCGCGCCGTCGAGGTCGAGCTGAAAGCCTCGGCCTCCGTGAAGGCGCCGGACGGCCGCCGCTCGTTTACGGTCAAGAAGTTCGCCTACCGTTATCCCGAGGCCCAGGGGAGCGCGCCCACGGTGGAGGCTGACCTCGCGCTCCGCTTCGATCCGCTGAGCGTTTTGACCCAGGATCAGCTCAACAGGCTGGCCTCCGATCCCGCCGCGACGATCCGGGAGTTGTTGAGCCTGGACGCGGCCGGCCTCGGGCACGTGCAATTGCCGCTCGCTCGGGCGACCCGCGTCGAGCGCGACGCGGGCGGGAACGTGACCCGGCTTTCATTGAGCCTTTCGAGGGACGTCGACCTCGGCGCGCTGCCTCCGGGCGAGAATCCCGACCGCGTCTCCGACGTTCGCGAGCGCGACACCATCGAGATATCGCGGGCCGGCATCGACGCGGTCCTTCGCCTCACGCGCAATCCCCGCCACCCTAATTTCCAGCAGGGGGCGCGGGGGCTCAAGGAGATCATCGACCTGCTGCTTAAGCGCGACGAGGAGATGCTGTTCGAGCTGGTCGCGTGGTTCTCGCGCCTGCAGGAGCTCGGCGCCTCGCCGCGAAAGGGGAGCTGACGCCCCGCCCCCGTCTTGAAAGCCCGGAGCCGCCGGCGAGCGGCTCCGGGCTTTTGCTTGTCCGGCGGAGGGGATTTTCTTAGAATCGACGGCGGTGACCCCCATGCTGAACGAAGCCCTGCTTGAGGAAAAGCTGACCGCGCTGGAGAAGGCGCGGAGTTGGAGCCCGCGCGTCGTCTCGAAGCTCGAGACCTTCGTGCGCTCGGGCGACGATTTCTCGCTGTTCCGGGTCAATCCCCTCCGCTTCGCCGCGGAGAAGGGCGTCGCGGAGGGCGAGGCGGTCGACCTGTTCCTGCACGCGGTCAAGCTGGGCTTGTTCCAGATGAACTGGCAGCTCCTGTGCCCCGGCTGCAGCACGGTCGTCAAGAGCTTCGGCACCTTGAGGACCTTGGACTCGCACTTGAGCTGCAACCTATGCCAGATCGACGTCGCCGCGAACCTCGACGATTACATCGCGATCTCCTTCACCGTCGCGCCGACGGTCCGGGACATCGCGTTCAATCATCCCGAGAGGTTGTCGATCGAGGACTTCTACTTCAAGTACCAGTTCAGCCGGGAGGCTTACGTCCCGGTCGAGGGCTCGCCGCGCTTCACCGACGCCGTCAGGCTGTTCCTGAAGGGGCTGGCCTACGTCGAGCCGGGCCGGACGCAGTCCTTCGAGCTGGAGCTGGGCCCCGGGATGCTGGTGGGCCTCGACCGCGTCAATCAGAGCGAGCTCTATGTCCAGATCAAGGCCGGAGCCCCGGCGGGTCCCGCGAGGATCAAGCTGGTGAACAGCGCCTCCGAGCCCAAGCAAAGCGAGCTGGCGCCCGGCCGCCGCGTCGTGGAGGTCGAGAACCTGTCGGCCCGCCGCGCGGCCGTGGCGCTGCTGCATTTCCCGCCCGAGCATAAGTCGATGACCTTGGGGTTCGACCCCTTCCTCTCGGGCAAGAAGCTGTTGACCACCCAGACCTTCCGCGACCTGTTCCAGTCCGAGACCACGCGCGGGACCGAGGGGCTGGGCGTGAAGGAGATCACGGTCCTGTTCACCGACCTGAAGGGCTCGACCGCGCTTTACGACCGCATCGGCGACCTCAAGGCCTTCGCCTTGGTCCAGCAGCATTTCGAGCGGCTGAGCAAGGTCGTGCAAGCCGAGTCCGGGGCCACCGTGAAGACGATCGGCGAGGCGGTGATGGCTTCGATCCTAAGGCCGAGCGACGCGGTGCGCGCCGCGCTCAGGATGCTCGAGGAGATCGAGCGCTTCAACGCCGAGTACGGCGAGCGGGAGATCATTCTCAAGATAGGCGTCCACAAGGGCGCCTCGATCGTCGTGACGCAGAACGAGCGCCTGGATTTCTTCGGGCAGACCGTCAACATCGCCGCCCGCGTGCAGGGCCTGGCGGAGGCCGACGAGATACTGATCACCGAGGACGTGCACGCCTATCCCGGGGTGGCCGAGCTGCTGAAGGACAGCGAGGTGTCGCGGGAAACGGCGAGGCTCAAGGGCATACAGGACGAAGTGCGGGTCTACCGGGTGAAGTACAAGGCGCGCGCGCGTTCGGCTTCGAACTAACGCCCCTCACCCCCACCCTCTCCCGCAAGCGGGCGAGGGGGAACTAATCGAGCTAGCGCGCGTTCGGCTTCTTCCCGGTGCCGTTCGTCGGGGTGGGTCAGCAGCGCGGTCAGCGCGGCTTCCGCTTCCTTCGAGCCGGCCCCGAGGCGACCCAGCGAGCGGGCGGCCTGCCAGTAGGTTTCCTTGTCCTCGAGGGCCTTGATGAGCGCCGGCAGGGCCGGCGTCGCGGCCTCGCCGATCTTCGCCAGCGCCGCCGCCGCGTTCGCGCGCGTGATGTAGTAGGAGTCCGCCAGGGCGGCGATCAAGCCGGGCACGGCCGCGGCGGCGCGGGAGCCGATGTTCCCGAGCGCCTCGGCGGCCGTCGAGCGGTTCAGGTCCGTGCTCCCGCGCAGAAGCTCGATCAGCGCGGGAACCGCCGGCTCCGCCTCCGGCCCGATCTTGCCGAGGGCCGCCGCGATCTCCCAGGCCGTCTCGGAGCCGGGAATCATCGCGACCAAGGCCGGAACCGCCGCATGGGCGCCCGGACCGATCCGTCCCAAGGCGTCGACCGCCCGTTCCCTGACGGTCTTGTCGGAGTCGCGCAGCGCCTCGATCAACGCGGATGCCGCCGGCGCCGCGTCCGCCTCCCAAGTCCCCAACGTCCACGCCGCATCGCGTCGCGCCTCGACGTTCGGGTTCTTGAGCCTCCGCGCGAGGCGGCTCCTGCCGAGGAGTAAGAAATATCGCCGGTTCAGCCAGGATAGGAGCCCGATGAAGGCGACAAAGGCCGCGGCGAAGATCGCGATCGCGACGAAGACCATGACGAACGCGAGGAGCTTGCGTCCGATCGTCGGCTGAGGGAGGGAGATGGCCAGCGCGATCGCGATCAAGGCGATCATGATGTTCAGCTCGACCGGAGGCAGCCAGCCGATGAAGGGGAGATACGTGTACGAGTGCATCGCCCCCTGGACGGTCTTGAACGGCCGAGGCTTGCTGAAATCCGCGACCTTGATCTTGAAGGGATCCTTGGGCATGGTTCACTCTATAAAAAAGCTCAAGAACCCCTCACCCTAACCCTCTCCCCTTGGGAGAGGGCCCTCTTTCGTAGAGCTGAAATTAAAGAGGTATAATTTCCGCCTCGGGAGGAAAGATATATGGCCACGGCTACGCAATTTAAGGTCACCTACTCGTCGGCGAACGCCGACATGGGGGAGTTCCACAAGCTTTTCGACGAGGCCTTGGCCGCCGTCAAGGGGCGCCTCGGCAAGGACTATCCGCTTTACGTGGACGGGCGCGAGCTGCGGAACCAGCGCCCGCCGTTGGTCGACGTCTCGCCGATCGACGCCTCGCTGGTCCTAGGCCGTTTCCAGGTCGCGGGCCCCGAGGAGATCGACGCGGCGGTGACGGCCGCGCGGCGCGCGGCGAAGGCTTGGGGGCGGACGCCGTGGCCGGAGCGCCTCAAGATCATGCGGAAGGCCGCCTCGCTGATGCGCGAGCGCAAGTTCGAGCTCGGGGCGGTCATGAGCCTCGAGGTCGGCAAGTCGCGCATGGAGGCGATGGGCGACGTCGAGGAGTCGGCCGACCTCGTCGACTACTACGCGCGGCAGATGGAGGACGCGGAAGGCTTCGACCGGCCGCTCGGCAAGCTCTCGCCGAACGAGCGCACGCGGAGCGTCCTGCGCCCGTTCGGCGTGTTCGCCTGCATCGCCCCGTTCAACTTCCCGCTGGCGCTTTCGACCGGCATGTCCTCGGCGGCTCTCATCGCCGGCAACGCGGTCATTTACAAGCCGCCGCAGGACGCCCCGTGGATCGGCCTGCTGCTGCACGAGATCTACCTCCAGGCCGGCGTGCCGGCGGGCGCGTTCGCGTATCTCTCGGGCACCGGCTCGGTCACCGGCGACGCGCTGTGGCGCCACCCGGGCGTCGACGGGGTCGTGTTCACCGGCTCGAAGGACGTCGGGATGCGGCTGCATAAGGAGTTCTCGACCCGCTTCGTGAAGCCGGCCTTGATGGAGCTCGGCGGAAAGAACGCCGCTATCGTGACCGCCTCGGCCGACCTCGACAAGGCCGCCGAGGGCGTGATGCGCTCGGCCTTCGGCCTGCAGGGCCAGAAGTGCAGCGCTTGCTCCCGGGTCTACGTCGACCGCAAGGTCGAGACGCCGTTCCTGGAGAAGCTGCTCGAGAAGACGCGCGCGATCAAGATCGGCGACCCTAGCGAGAAGGACGTATTCTTCGGCCCGGTCATCAACGCCAAGGCCGTGAAGACCTTCGAGGAGGCCGTCGTGGAGGCCAAGAAGGGCGGCGAGGTCCTGATCGGCGGCGCGCGCCTGACCGAGGGCCGGCTCGCGCGGGGGAACTACGTCGCGCCGACCATCCTGCGCCTGCCGCTCGACCACCCGCTGTTCATGCGCGAGCTGTTCGTGCCGATCCTTTCGTTCGCCGCGGTCTCCGGCCTCGACGAGGCCATTCGCGAGAGCAACAAGGTCGACTTCGGGCTGACCGCCGGCATCTTCAGCGCGGACGAGGCCGAGATCGAGCGCTTCTTCGACGAGGTCGAGGCCGGGGTCTGCTACGCGAACCGCAAGACCGGCGCGACGACCGGGGCCTGGCCGGGCGTGCAGTCGTTCTGCGGCTGGAAGGGCTCGGGCTCGACCGGCAAGGGCGGCTGCGGGCCGTACTACGTGGCGCAGTTCCTCCGGGAGCAGAGCCGCACCGTGATGGAGTAATCCGATTCCGACCCGAACGGCTTCCAAGAAAGACGTCCCGGCCGCGGACTACCCGCGGATCATGACGCCGCCGCCCGGCCCCAAGGCGCGCGCGGTGATCGCCTTGGACAAGGAGTGGTCCTCGCCCTCCTACATCAAGGAGTACCCGCTCGTGATGGCCGGCGGGCGGGGGGCGATGGTCGAGGACGTCGACGGCAACCGCTATATCGACTGGATGGCGGGCATCGCGGTCTCCTCGACCGGCTACAACCATCCGAAGGTCGTCGCCGCGGTCCAGGAAGCGGCCGGAAAATTCCTGCACATCTGCGGGACCGACTTCTACTACGAGG
Source organism: uncultured Elusimicrobia bacterium (assembly GCA_964566245.1). Lineage (GTDB taxonomy): Bacteria > Elusimicrobiota > Elusimicrobia > CAZMIB01 > CAZMIB01 > CAZMIB01. Next base: position 6,586 of record CAZMIB010000078.1, read on the forward strand.
GCATGGCCCGCCTCTGCGAGCGCCTGGCGAGGCTCGCTCCCGGAAAGGACAAGCACCGCGTCTTCCTGACGAACTCCGGCACCGAGGCCGTCGAGGGCGCCGTGAAGCTGGCGCGTTATTCCACCGGGCGGCCGCACCTGATCGCCTTCGAGGGCGCGTTCCACGGCCGCAGCTACGCCGCGGTCACCTTGACCTCGAGCAAGGTCAAGTACAAGGCCGGCTTCGGCCCGCTTTTGCCGGAGGTTTCGCATCTGCCGTTCGATAACCCTTACCGCGGCGTCAACGGTCTTGAGGCGGCGAAGGCGTTGTTCGCCTCGCGCGTCTCCCCGAAAGAGGTCGCGGCGGTCGTCATGGAGCCGATCCAGGGCGAGGGGGGCTACGTTCTACCCCGGCCGGAGTTTCTGAAGGCCTGGCGCGAGCTCTGCGACAAGCACGGGATCCTGCTGATCTTCGACGAGATACAGAGCGGCGTCGGCCGGACCGGGCATATGTGGGCCGCCGAGCACTACGGCGTCGAGCCGGACATTTTGCTGACCGCCAAAGGGCTCGGCTCCGGCCTGCCGATCGGCGCGATCATCGCGAGGGAAAAGGTGATGACCTGGCCGCAGGGCTCGCACGGCACGACCTTCGGGGGCAACCCGGTCTGCTGCGCCGCCGCTCTGGCGACCTTGGATCTGGTGGAGAACGGGCTCGCGGCCAACGCGGCCGCGATGGGCGAGCGCCTCATGGCCGGCTTGAGGAAGCTGCAGGCGAGCCATCCCTCGATCGGCGACGTGCGCGGGGTCGGGCTCATGATCGGCGTCGAGTTCGTGAAGGACCGGCGCACGAAGGAGCCGGCCGAGGAGCTGACGCACGAGCTGGAGCAGCGCGCCTTCAAAAAGGGCCTGCTGCTTCTCTCCTGCGGGCGCTCGGTCATACGCGTGGCGCCGCCGCTGGTGCTGACCGAGCACGACGTCGACGCGGGGCTGGCGATCCTCGACGAATGCCTGACGGAGCTGAAGGGATGAAGCCCGGGAAAGTCCGCACGATGGCGGAGGCCGTTCGCGACAACGTCCGCGACGGCGACGTCGTCGTGATCGAGGGCTTCACGCACCTGATTTCGTTCGCGGCCGGGCACGAGATCATACGCCAGAAGCGCCGGGACCTCGTGCTGGCGCGACTGACCCCGGACCTGATCTACGACCAGCTCATCGCGGCCGGCTGCGCGCGCAAGCTGGTCTTTTCCTGGGCCGGGAACCCGGGCGTCGGCTCGCTGCACGCCTTCAGGCGCGCGGTCGAGGCCGGTACCTTGGAGCTCGAGGAGTACTCGCACTTCGGCATGGTGGCCCGCCTGTCGGCCGGCGCGGCGAACCTGCCGTTCTGGCCGCTGCGCGACTACGCCGGGACCGACCTGCCGCGCGCGAACCCGCTGATCAAGAACGTCGACTGTCCGTTCACCGGGGAAAAACTGGCGGCCGTTCCGGCGCTTCGCCCGGACGTGACGATCGTCCATGCCCAGCGCGCGGACGCGCAGGGCAACACCCAGATCTGGGGCCTTCTCGGCGTGCAGAAGGAGGCCGCGTTCGCCTCGAAGCGCGTCGTCGTGGTCGTCGAGGAGTTGGTCGCCGAGGACGTGATACGCGCCGACCCCAACCGGACCGTCATCCCGGGCTTGATCGTCGACGCTGTGGTCGTCGAGCCCTGGGGCGCGCACCCGTCTTACGCGCAGGGCTATTACGACCGCGACAATGATTTCTACGTGGCCTGGGACGAGATCGCGCGCGACCCGAAGCGTCTGGCGGCCTATCTGGACGAGAACGTTTACGGCGTCGAGGGCCGCGCGGCCTACATGGCCAAGCAGCCGGGCCTGGCCGAGAGGCTCAAGGCGGAGCCCAGGGTCTGCGCGGGGGTGAGCTATGGCTACTAAGGACAGGCCTGAAGAGCCCTCACCCTTCCCTCTCCCGCTCGCGGGAGAGGGTGCCCGAAGGGCGGGTGAGGGCGCCTACACCCGCGGGGAGCTGATGACCTACCTCGCGGCCCGCGAGCTCAAGGACGGGGAGGTCGTGTTCGTCGGGATCGGTTTGCCGAACCTGGCCTGCAACCTCGCGCGCGCGACGCACGCTCCGAACCTGGTGATGATTTACGAATCGGGGGCCGTCGGCGCGATCCCGGAGCGCGTGCCGCCGTCCATCGGGGATCCGGCGCTGGTGACCGGCTCGCTGATGGTGTGCAGCATGGCCGACGTCTTCCAATGCTTCCTTCAAAACGGCAAGATACAGGTGGGGTTCCTCGGCGGGGCGCAGGTCGACCGCTACGGGAACATCAATACCACCGTCGTCGGCGACTACGCCAAGCCGAAAGTCCGCCTGCCGGGCTCGGGCGGGGCCAGCGAGATCGCCGTCCACGCCCGGCGGACCTTGATCGTCACGAAGCTGAGCCCGCGCGCCTTTCCCGAGAAAGTCGATTTCATCACCAGCCCCGGCCAGCGCATGAACGGCCGCTCGCGCCGCGAGCTGGGCCTGCCGGGGGCCGGGCCGACCACGGTGATCACCGACATGGGCGTGCTCGAGGCCGACCCCGAGAGCGGGGAGATGGTCCTGGCGTCGATTTTTCCGGGCGTGGACGTCGCGCAGGTGAAGGCCGCGGTGGGCTGGCCGCTGAAGGTTCGGCCGGAGCTTAAGTCCGTCGAGCTTCCGCCGCCGTCCGTCGTGCGGCTCCTGAGGGAGAAGCTCGATCCGGACCGCCTGCACATCAAATGACCGGCCGGGGGGATGAAACGATGTCGACCGATACCACACAAGCGAAGACGCGTCCGACCTGGAAGCCGGCCGCGAAGGTCGGAGCCTCCGACCAGCCGTTCAAGTATCCGCTCGAGAAGCCGTTCGTCGAGCCGGATTGGAAGCGCCTGCCCGGCTTCAAGGACGTCTCGGCCGCGGACTGGGAAAGCGCGCTGTGGCAGCGCCAGCATTCGGTCAAGAACCTCAAGGAGCTGAAGACCGTCTTCGGCGCCTTCTTGGCTGACGATCTCCTCAAGAGCCTCGAGAAGGACCAGAACGAGCGCGCGACGATGTCGATGCTCGTCCCGCCGCAGATGCTGAACACGATGAACGAGCGCGACCTGTGGTTCGACCCGGTGCGGCGCTACATGCTGCCGGCTTTCGACGACCGCGTCCCCGAGTGGCCGAACCATCCCAGGGCCAGCCGCGACAGCCTGCACGAGGCCGAGATGTGGGCCGTCGAGGGGCTGACGCACCGCTACCCGACCAAGGTCTTGGCCGAGCTGATCTCGACGTGCCCGCAGTACTGCGGCCACTGCACGCGCATGGACCTGGTCGGCAACGACGTGCCCCAGGTCACGAAGATGAAGTTTCAGATCCAGCCCAAGACGCGCTACGGGCTGATGCTGGACTACCTTCGCAAGACGCCTCAGGTCCGCGACGTGGTCGTGTCGGGGGGGGACATCGCGAACGTCCCGGTGCCCCAGCTCGAGGCCTTCCTCGACGCGCTGCTCGACATCCCGAACATCCGTGACATCCGCCTCGCGAGCAAGGCGCTGATGGGCCTGCCGCAGCACTTCCTGCAGGACGATACGCTGAAGGCCTTCGAGCGCGTCGCGAAAAAAGCCTGGAAGCAGGGCGTCGACATCGCGGTGCACACGCACGTCAACCACGCCAACCAGGTGACCCCGCTGGTCGCCAAGGCCGCGCGCAAGATGTTCGAGCTCGGCTTCCGCGACGTGCGCAACCAAGGGGTGCTCCTGCGCGGCGTGAACACGACCCCGAAGGATTTGCTGGACCTGTGCTTCACCTTGCTCGACCACGCGAAGATCATGCCGTACTACTTCTACCAGTGCGACATGATCCCGAACTCCGAGCATTGGCGGCTCGCGATCTGGGAGGCCCAGCAGCTCCAGCACGACATCATGGGCTACCTGCCCGGCTTCGCGACCCCGCGCCTGACCTGCGACGTGCCGTTCGTCGGCAAGCGCTGGATCCACCAGGTGAAGGAGTACGACCGCGAGAAGGGGATCACCTACTGGACGAAGAATTACCGCACCGGCATCGAGTCCAACGATCCCGACGCGCTGACCCGCCGCTACGAGTACTACGACCCGGTCTACACGCTGCCGAAAGCCGGCCAGGATTGGTGGCGCAAGCAGCTTCCGGCCAAGCCCTGATCCGCCGCCCGCGGCGCGCCTAATTCTTGCGGCAGCTGTAGATCCCTAGGACGCCGCCTCCCCCGCACGCCTTCTGCCAAACGCCCAGGGAGGTGAGCGTATAGCCGCTCGGGCAAACGCAAGAATAGCCGCTGCAAGCGGTGGGCGCGTAGCTCATGGCGCAGGAGTAGCCGGGGCACGACCAACAATACCCGTAGAGCACCCCCGACACGGGTCCGCCGGCGCTGGCCCAGCGGCCGGCTTGGCTGAGCCAGACGTCCTTGACGTAGGCGTTGCCCGGGGTGTAGACGGCGTAGCCGGAGTAGAGGGTGCCGGCGCCGGCATAGGCATAGCCGGGCGTCGAGGCGAGGCTCGGCTGCAGCGACGTGTTGCCGACCTTGACCTGCGTTCCCGCCGAAACCGCCCCGCCGGCGATAAGATTGCCGGTCGCCGAGATATTCCCGACATTGATCTGATTGCCGTTGACGGTCAACGTGCCGCCGGCCACCGCGCCCGCGGCGATCGTCACGCGCCCCCCGTCGCGGGCTAAATCCGCGCCGCTTGTCGTCGTCATGTTGCTATAAATGCCCAAGGGCGAGGAGTAGTACGTCGGGAGAGCCATGTTTTCGGAGCCGAGTTCGACGGGCAAGGCGAGCAGGGCCAGCAGGGCCAGGAGCGAGAAGACTCTCGGCGGACCCCATTCAGGCTCCCACAGCGGCGCGGTGTCCATTTCAATTCTTGTAGCAGGAAAAATAGGCGGGGCCGCCGAGATACGTGGTGCTGGCGTTGCAGGGGCCATGCGGTCCCACATAGTAAGTCCCGTCGCTGTACGTGTTCAGCATCACCGAGGTGTAGCCGGACGGGCAACTGCAATACGCGCCATAGGTACCGGGTACGCAACTGGCGGGCGGGAGCGTCCCCGCCTGACAGGTTCCGCAGCCCTGGGTATCCAGCCAGCAGAAGCCGGCCAAATAATTGTTGTTGGAGAGGGCGTCGGCCCACTGGGAGACGCTCGCCAAGTACACGTCCTTGACGTAGGCGTTGCCCGGGGTATAGACGGCGTAGCCGGAGTAGAGGGTTCCTGCTCCGGCGTAGATATAGCCCGGAGTCGAGAGAAAGTTCGGCTGAATCGACGTGTTTCCGCTCATGACCGCCGTTCCCGCCGAGATGCCGGCGCCGGTCGTGAGATTTCCGGTCGCGGAGAGATACCCGCTGTTGATTTGATTGCCGTTGACGGTCAGCGTGCCGCCTCCCACCGCGGACGCGCCTATCGTCACGCGTCCCCCGTCGCGCGCCAGGCTCGTATCGGCGGTCGTGGTCAGGTTGGAGTAGACTCCCAGGGGAGCGGGGAAATAGGTTTGAAGCCGGTAGTCCTCCGAGCCTAGCTCGATCGGCAAGACGAGCAAAGCCGGAAGGATCCAGGCCGCGAGGGCTCGCGACGGACCCCAGCACGGCTCCCAAAGCGGCTCGATTTCCGCGACGTGCGTGAACATAGGCTAATTCTTGAAGCAGGAAAAGTACGAGCTCATTTGATGAAGCGTGTAGCCGGCGGGGCAGGTATACGCCGCCGTCGAGTATCCCCACATGGTCCCCTGCGCGGGGGGCGTCGTAACGCTGGCCCAGCGGCCGGCCTGGGCCAGCCAGACGTCCTTGGCGTAGAGGTAGCCCGGGGTGTACAACGCGTAGCCGCCGGTGTAGAGCGTTCCGCCGCCGGCGTAGAGATAGCCCGGCGTCGAAAGGAAGCTCGACTGCATCGACGTGCTTCCGACCGAGATCACCGTTCCCGCCGAGACGGCCGCGTTGGAGATCAGATTGCCGGGCGCGGAGATATAGCCCGTGTTGGTTTGGCTGCCGTTGACGGTCAAGGTGCCGCCGGCGACTCCGGCGCTTATCGCGACGAGCCCGCCGTCGCGAGCCAGGCTCGTGTCGGCGGTGGTCGTCACGTTGGCATAGATCGCCAAGGGGGACGGGTAGTAGGCTTGAAACGTGACGCTTTCGGAGCCGAGCTCGACGGGCAAGACGAGCGCGATCGGAAGGGCCAGGACCGCGAGGGCCCACGGCGGGCTCCAGTCCGGCTCCCACAGCGGCGCGCCGCGCTCGGCGCGCGACGCGGGCTCCTCGGAAGGACTCGGGGACAGGCTCATTTCGCCTCGCCGCTCTCCTCGGTCGGCTCGGCGTCTTCCGGCGCGGCGGGACGAACCGCCGAAGGCGGGCTCCACTTCCTCGCGGGGCGGGCCGGGGTCTTGCCGCGCGGCGAAGCGCTGACGGGCGGCGGCGGGATCGCGGGCGCCGGGGCGGGATGAGGCGGAGGCGGCGCCGCGTCCTTAAGGGCGGCCTCTTGAGGCGGATGCGCCAGCACGGCGGCGATGTCCGCGTTCGCCTTGGTGACGAACGCCGGCTCCTCGTTTCGCGGTCGGGAGAGCGACTCGCCCAGCAACTCGGTCGCCACGGAGTTAGGGACTTCGCTCGGCGCTTGAGCGCGGGGTGAAGGAGCGCGCGCGACGGAAGCGGGGGCGGCGGCCTGAGGCGGGCTCGCTCTCCGGTAGGCCAGGAGCGCGGCGAGCGCCAGCAGGAGGATGATCCAGCCGATCGATGAGCGCGTCATGGCGGCGGCCCCGCCGTCGCGGGCGATCGGCCGCTGGGAAAAGTCTAACCTCCGGGCCGTACGGCGTCAACACCGGGCCCGGGATTGAAAGGCGCTATTTCTTCTGGAGGGCCGTCGCGTCGGAGGAGCGCGGGTGCTCGGGGAGGAAGACCGTGAACGTCGTGCCCTGACCCAGCTCGCTTTTCACCGAGAGTCGGCCGCCGTGCTTCTCGACGGCCGCCTTCACGCTGGCCAGGCCGAGGCCGGTGCCCTCGACGCCGCTTCGGCGCGCGGCGTCGGTGCGGAAGTAGGGGGTGCTGAGCCGGGCCAGGTCCTCCGGGGCGATGCCCTCGCCTTCATCGGCGAAGGTCACCTCGTAGCCCCCGGGGGCCGGGCGCAGTCCGATCACCAGCCGACCATCCTTGCGGTTGTACTTGATGCCGTTGCTGCCGAGGTTGAAGAGCAGGCGCTCGAGAAGCCCCCTGTCCGCCGTCACGAAAGCCGCGCTTTCCGGGATCGAAAGCTCGATCGTCACGTTCCTCCAGACGGCCGGCTTCGTCCGCCGCAGATCGCTGGCGGTCTCGCGCGCCAGCTCCGCGAGGTCGAGCCGCGCCGGGTTGAGGGGGGCGTCGGCCTCGGGCCCGCCCAGCTCGTGCAGCATGTGGCTGGTCAGGCGCAAGGCGCGCTCGATGGACGCCCAGGCGCTCGCGGGCAGCGGGTCGCGGAAAGCGGCGTCGGAGGCGCGGAAAATTCGGACCGTGTTGAGCTCGGCCAGCAGGGCGCGGGCCCCGTTGACCATCGGCGCGAGCCCGCTCGACATATCCGCGAGGATTCCCGACTCCGCGTTCGGCTCGCCGCGCGCGTCGCGGTGCCTCGCGGTCAAGGCGCGGAGCATGGCGTGGATCCGGGAGGCCTCGCGCTTCATGCGCTCAAGCAGAGTGTTGAACGCCGCGTCCTTGCCCTTGGGCTCGGCCAGCTCGAGGTGGCTCAGGGCCGAGGCCGAGTTCGTCATGTCGTGCAAGGTCGTGGCCAGCAGAAGGG
>CAZMIB010000079.1:0-14179 GCA_964566245.1 uncultured Elusimicrobia bacterium
AGCGGTGAGACGATTGCTGTGGCGGGTTTTCTCGTCTACCAGTTGGCGGCGTTCCTCTACCAGGAAATGCAGCAGGCGGGTCTCCTTGGTATCCGGCGGCAAGGGGCGCAGATACTCACGATGGCGCACCAACAAATCCAGCAGCGAAGCCACGTCATGGGGATCGCTCCTGGCCGCCGACGGGGAGAATGTTTCGCCGTAGGGGCGTTCGGGTGGTGGGGGTACCGGGGAAAGAGGGGCCGGGCCAAAGGGGCAAGGAGGCCCAGCCGGGGGGCAAAGGAGGGCCGGGGGGCCGCCTAGGGGGCCCCGGACGGCCGGGGCGGCGTGCTGGTCGAGGTCAACTGCGAAACCGATTTCGTCGCGCGCAACGACGCCTTCAAGAGCCTGGCCGACCAGGTCGTGAAGGGCGTCGTGGACGGGGCCGCCGAGGCCCAGCTCCAGGCGCATGTCCAGGGCGCGATCGCGAAGACCGGCGAGAATATCGTGCTGCGCCGCTTCGAGCGCTTCGAGCGCCGGGGCGAGGGCCTGCTGCACACCTACATCCACCTCGGCGGCAAGGCCGGGGCGCTGGTCGAGATTTCGTGCGGCAAGCCGGCCTCCGCCGGCAACGAGGCCTTCAAGGAGCTCGCGAAGGAGCTGTGCCTGCAGATCGTCGGCGCCTCCCCCCGCTGGGTCTCCCGCGACGAGGTTCCGAAGGACGTCCTCGACAAGGAACGCGAGATCTTCAGCGAGCAGATGCGCAAGGAAGGCAAGCCCGAGGCGCAGATCTCGAAGATCGTCGAAGGCAAGCTCAACAAGTTCTACTCCCAGTGGTGCCTCCTGGATCAACCGTCGATCCGCGACACCTCGGGCAAGACCACCTGCGGCTCCCTCGTGACCGCGGCGGGCTCCAAGCTGCAGGACCAGCTCTCGGTCCGGCGGTTCGTCCGGTTCGTCCTCGGAGCGGAATAGCAGACCCTAAGTGCCCAGCTCGAAGCCGCGGCGCGTCCTTCTGAAGCTCTCCGGGGAATCGCTTCTCGGAGGCGAGCGCCGCGGTATCGACCCCGGAGCCACCTCGCGCCTCGCGCGGGAGCTGGCCAAGGCCGCCGCGCGCAAAGTCCAGCTCGCGATCGTCATCGGCGGCGGCAACATCTGGCGCGGCGCGCAGGACCGCGGCGAGGCGATCGAGCGCGTGACCGCCGATAACATGGGGATGCTGGCGACGATCATCAACGCGCTGGCCCTGCAGGACGCGCTCGAGCATCAGGGCGTCGTGACGCGCGTCCAGACCTCGATCGAGATCACGCGCCTCGCCGAGCCCTTCATCCGGCGCCGCGCGCTGCGCCATCTGGAGAAGGGGCGCGTCGTGATCTTCGCCGGAGGCACCGGCAATCCCTATTTTTCGACCGACACCGCGGCGGCCCTGCGCGCGAGCGAGATCGACGCCGACGTCCTGATGAAGGCGACCAAGGTCGACGGGGTCTACACCGACGACCCGAAGCGCAACCTGAAGGCGACCCTTCTTACCGAGCTGACCTACATGGAGGCGATCCAGAAGCGGCTCCGGATCATGGATACCTCGGCGCTGTCCCTCTGCATGGACAACGGCCTGCCGATCCAGGTGTTCAACTGGAGCGTGCCCGGCAACATCGCGCGCGCGGTCGGCGGCCAGAAAGTCGGCACGATCATACACGAGTAAAAAGGAGTCCCCCATGGACGCCATCGACGTGATCCGCGAGCTTTTTCAGAAGACGGACAAGGAGATGCTGGCGCGCATCGAGAAGCTGAAGGCCGAGCTCGGCGCGATCCGGACAGGGCGCGCGAGCCCCCAGATCCTCGACTCGATCAAGGTCGAGTACTACGGCCAGCCGGTGCCGCTGAAGCAGGTCGCGGCGGTGACCGTGCCCGAGGGGCGCATCCTCGAGATCCGGCCCTGGGACCCCTCGGTCCTGGCCGAGATCGAGAAGGCCATCCAGAAGTCCGACCTCGGCATTCCCCCCCAGTCCGACGGCAAGGCCCTGCGCCTGATCATGCCTCCGATGACCGAGGAGCGGCGCAAGGACATGGTGAAGGTCGTCCGCAAGGTCGCCGAGGAGTATCGCGTCGCCCTGCGCAACGAGCGTCGCGACGCCCTCGAGAAATTCAAGAAGGCCCAGAAGGCCGGCGAGATCTCCGAGGACGACCTCAAGCGCCATGAGGTCGAGCTGCAGAAACTGACCGACGGGCGCATCCACCAGGTCGACGAGCTGCTGGCCGCGAAAGAGAAGGAAATCACGACGGTCTGACGGTGCCGCGCCCCTTACCCCTTACCGAACCTCCCCCCGCCCTCGACATGTCGCGGTTGCCGCGGCATGTCGCCATCATCATGGACGGCAACGGCCGCTGGGCCAAGGAGCGCGGGCTGCCGCGCGTCGCGGGGCATCGCGCCGGCGTGGAGTCGGTACGCGAGGCGGTGCGGACCTGCGGCGAGCTGGGCGTTCAAGCCCTGACGCTGTACGCCTTTTCGACGGAGAACTGGAGCCGCCCCAAGTCCGAGGTCAGCCGCCTGATGAGCCTGCTGTGCTGGGCGCTGCGCGGCGAGACCCTGGAGCTGGGCCGCAACAACGTGCGCCTGCGCGCGAGCGGGCGCCTCGACGAGCTTCCGGCCGCGCCGCGGCGCGAGCTGGCGAACGCGATCGAGCGCTTGAAGGACAATACCGGTCTGACGTTGAACCTCGCGCTCAACTACGGCGGGCGTCAGGAGATGGTCGACGCGGTCAACGCGGCGCTGAGCCGCCGGAAGCCCGGCGCCGGCCCGGCGCGGCTCTCCGAGGACGACATCGAGAGCCATCTCTACACGGCCGGCCTGCCCGAGCTCGACCTCGTCATCCGCACCTCCGGCGAGATGCGCGTCTCCAACTTCCTGCTGTGGCAGCTCGCCTACGCCGAGCTGTACGTCACCCCGACCTTTTGGCCGGACTTCAGGCGGCCCGACCTGCTGAAGGCCTTGGCCGAGTTCCAGCGCCGCGAGCGGCGCTTCGGGGCCTAGAGTGCTTCTCCCACGCCTCCTGACGGCCTTCGTCGGCATCCCGCTGGTCCTGGGGCTGATCCACCTGGGCAGCCTGCCGTTCTTGGCCTTCGTGCTCGGTGTTGTCGCCCTCGCGGCCTACGAGTACGCGGTCATCCTGCGGGTAGGCCGGCGCGGCTCCCAGCTTCCGCTGGTCGTTCTCGGCTCGGTGATCCTCGCCGGGGCCCTGGCCTTGGGAGGGCCGAGCTTCAACCGCGAGATCCCCGCGAGCCTGGCCTCGGCCGCGCTCTCGGCGATCATCTTGGCGTCCTTCCTTTGGGAGGTGTTCCGCCGCGAGCGCTCCTTCGACCGCGCGGCGCTGAGCCTGGCCGGGACGCTCTTGGTCGGCTGGGGGCTCGGCCACCTGGCTTTGCTGCGCGACCTCAGGCCGAACGGCGAGGCGTGGACGTTCTGCCTGGTGGCCGCCGTCTGGGCGATGGACACCGCGGCCTACGCCGCCGGCCACGCGGTCGGCCGCGCCAAGCTGGCCCCGAGCTTGAGCCCGAAAAAGACCTGGGAGGGCGCGATCGCCGGCTTCGCGGCGGCGGTCGGCGTCGTCTTCCTGTTCCGCGCGCGCGCGCTGGCGGGGCTGTCCGCCGGCGGGGCGGCCGCGGTCGGGGCCGTGATCGGTACGTTGGGCCAGCTCTCCGACCTCGCGGAGTCGATGATCAAGCGCGCGGCCGGCGTGAAGGACTCGGCGAACCTTCTGCCCGGCCACGGCGGGGTCCTCGACCGCTTCGACTCGTTCCTGCTTTCGGCGCCCGCGGTTTACTATACTGTCCTCATCTTCTTGGGGGCCGGCTAAATGCGACAAGTCTCGATCCTCGGCTCGACCGGATCGATAGGCGAGAGCGCGCTGCAGGTCGTCGACGCGCATCCGAGCGAGCTGTCCGTGGTCGGTCTTGCGGCCCAGCGCAACCACAAGCGCCTCTGGAGCCAGGCCCTCCGCCACCGCCCGCGCGCCGTCGCGATTTTCGAGCCAGAGGCCGCCGAGCGGCTCGGGAAGCTCGCGGCCGGACGGCGCGGACCCGAGATACTGAAGCCGGGCGTCGAGGGCCTGGTCGAGCTCGCGGTCCGGCCCGAGGCCGACGTCGTGCTGCTCTCGGTGGCCGGGGCCGTGGGCTTCGCTCCCCTTTTGGCCGCGCTGAAGGCCGGCAAGACCGTCGCGCTCGCGAACAAGGAGCCGATGGTGATGGCCGGCGAGCCGCTGATGCGCGAGGCCGACCGCTGGCAGGCGCGCCTTTTGCCCGTGGACTCGGAACCCTCGGCGGTGTTCCAGTGCCTGGCCGGGCGCGGCGCGAAGCCGGCCGACGTCCGGCGCGTGCTGCTGACGGCCTCGGGCGGGCCGCTGTACCGCCGCAAGGGCAGCCTCTCGACCGTGAGCGTCAAGGAGGCCCTCGCGCATCCCAACTGGCGCATGGGCCGCAAGATCACCGTCGACAGCGCGACGCTGATGAACAAGGGCCTCGAGGCCATCGAGATCAAGAATCTTTTCGGGCTTTCGCTCTCCCAGATCGAGATCGTGATCCATCCCCAGTCGATCGTGCACTCGGCGGTCGAGTTCCGGGACGGCTCGATGCTGGCCCAGCTTTCGAAGCCGGACATGCGCCTGCCGATTCAATACGCGCTGACCTACCCGGAGCGCCGGACGAGCCCCGTCGAGCCGCTGGACCTCGCCCGGCTGGGGCGCCTGGACTTCGAGCGCCCGGATTTCAAGCGCTTCCCGTGCCTGGAGCTGGCTCTGGCCGCCGGCAAGGCGGGCGGCGTGATGCCGGCCGTGCTGTCGGCGGCGGACGAGGTCGCCGTCGAGGCTTTCCTGGAAGGACGTCTCAAGTTCACCGACATCCCGCGCGTGATCGAGCGCGCGCTTAAGGCGGCCGGTTCCGCCTCGCCGCGGCCCACCCTCGGCGAGATCGTGGAAGCCGATCAATGGGCCCGCGCCAAGGCCAAGGAGCTCGTAGAGCGACCGTGATTCTCTCCATACTCGCCATTCTGCTGACGTTCGGGCTGGTGATCTTCCTGCACGAGTCGGGGCATTTCATCGTGTGCCGCCTGCTCGACGTGTCGGTCGAGCGCTTCGCGTTCGGCTTCGGGCCGGAGCTTATCGGCTTCACGCGCGGGGAGACGCGCTACTCGATCTGCGCCTTCCCCCTCGGCGGCTTCGTCAAGCCGGCGGGCGAGAGCCCGGAGGAGATGACCGGCAACCCGCGGGAGTACTTCGCGAAGCCCTGGAACCAACGGCTCGCGATCGTCGCGGCCGGCCCGCTGATGAACTATTTCCTGGCCTGGTCGCTGTTCGCGACGGTGGCCTTCTGGCGCGGCGAGCCCAAGCCCGTCGACCAGCCGATCATCGGCGAGATCGCGCAGGGCCTGCCGGCGGACCAGGCGGGGCTGAAGCCCGGCGACCTCGTGCTCTCGGCGGACGGGGCGAAGATCGCGACCTGGAACGAGCTCGCGAAGGTCATCCACGGCAGCCCGGACAAGCCGGTGGCCCTCGTCTTCGAGCGCTCCGGCCAGGCGCCGCGCGAGGTGAGCGTGACGCCGTTCAACGATCCCGGCGTGGGTCACGGCCTGATCGGCATCACCCCGAAGGTGGAGTACGCGGCGGTCTCGCTGCCGACGGCGGCCTGGCAGGGCGTCGAGGCCTGCTGGCGCTGGACGAGCTACACGGTGACCTCTTTGGCCTCGAAGATATACAAGCGGGAGAAGCCGGACCTCGCGGGGCCGGTCGGCATCGTGCAGATGGTCTCGAAGGCCGCCCACTCGGGGCTCGACGACCTGCTGTTCTTGATCGCGCTGATCTCGGTCGCGGTCGGCTTCTTCAACATCCTGCCGATACCGCTGCTGGACGGCGGCCACGCGATGTTCTACGTCTTCGAGGGCGTCACGCGCCGGAAGCCGACCGCCGAGGCGATGAGCGTCGCGAACTCGCTCGGGCTCGCGTTCCTGCTCGGGGTCCTTTTGTTCTCAACCTACAACGACGTCGTGCGCATGAGGAAAACCGCATGGAAACCCAAACCGTCCGCGGTCCGGACGTCCCCGCAGTCCCCGTCCAAGGCTCCGGCTCCCGCCCCGTCCGACGACTGACGCGGAAGGTCAAGGTCGGCCCGTACGTCCTGGGCGGCGGCGAGCCGATCCGCGTGCAGTCGATGTGCACGACGGACACCCGCGACGTCGCGGCGACGGTCGCGCAGATACGCGCTATGACCGACGTGGGCTGCGAGATCGCGCGCGTGGCGGTCCCGGACCGCGAGGCCGCGGAGCGCCTGGGCGAGATACGCCGGCAGATAACGATCCCGCTCGTCGCCGACATCCATTTCGACTATCGGCTGGCCCTGGAGGCCGTGCGCCAGGGCGTCGACAAGGTGCGCATCAACCCGGGCAACATCGGCGACCGGAAGCGGACCGAGGAGGTCGTGAAGGCCTGCCGCGTCGCGGGCGTGCCGATACGCATCGGCGTGAACGCGGGCTCCTTGAAGATGCTGAAGGACGCGGACTCGTGGACCGAGCTTCCGAACGACGAGTGGGCCCGGCAGATGGTCGCCGAGGCCGCCGAGCAAATCGCGATCCTCGAGGAGCTGGATTTCCGCGACATCGTGGTCTCGCTTAAGGCCGACGACATCGAGCGCGTGGTCCTGGCGAACGAGCTGTTTTCCCAGAAGTTCGATTATCCCCTGCACCTCGGCCTGACCGAGGCCGGGACCTTGCTGCCGGGAACCGTGAAGTCCTCGATCGCGCTCTCGGCCCTGCTGATGAAGGGCATCGGCGACACGATACGCGTCTCGCTGACCGAGGAGCCGGTTGTGCAGGTGAAAGCGGGCTTCGAGATCTTGAAGGCCCTGGGACTTCGCTCCTATGGCCCCGAGATCATCGCTTGCCCGACCTGCGGGCGCTGCGAGGTCGACCTGTTCGGGATCGTGAGGAACTTCGAGAAGCGCCTGGAGCAGGACCCCGAGCTGTTCAAGAAGGCCCAGGGCAAGAAGAGCTAGATCCTGGGCGGGGCAGTGCACGGCCCCGGGGAGGCCAAGGACTCCGACTTCGGCGTAGCCGGCGGCAAGGGCGTCGGCGCCTTCATCGAGAAAGGCAAGGTCGTCCGCAGCCTCGGCGAGAAAGACTGGGTCGAAGCTCTCGTCGAAAAAATCAAAGCCGGCTAGGGTTGGGACGGCTCCTGCGCGGCGGTCCGGCGCCCGCCGGGTCCTGTCGGCGATTGGGGCCCATCGAGTTCAGCCTCCGAACTCGAGGTGCGCGAACAGACCGAAACGAAGGTCGGTTCCCTTCATCGCGCCGCAGAAGCCTACCCAGCGGGGCGTCGTCCTCCAGTTCGGCCACCTAAGGATTGGAAAGCCGGCCACGGGGTCGATGATTTCCCGCTGGCGGCTCGGCTTGTCCGCCTGAAGGGACAGCGAGGATTTGTCGACGAAGATCGCCGTCAGGTCCATCGGCCGGTAAGCGGACGCCAGAGTAGGCCTGAGGGGCCCGCTTCCGAAAGCGAGCATCAGCGGCAGCGCGAGACCGGCGAGAGGCACCGTCCATCATACCCTCCCCCCGCACGCGAATCCCGAAGCGATTGTGAAGACTAGTCCTAGGCCGGCAACGCCGGCAACAGAGCCCTCGCCACGCGCGGTACGAACGCCGGCCGCAGCAGCCGTTCGTCGTAAGGCTTGAGCCGTCGTTCGTTCTCCGCTAGGCAGAGCTCGATGAATCCTCGCGGCGAGAGCGCGCCGAAGGCGGCGTGGGCGCGCATCGTGAAGTTGTCCTGCTCGCGCGAGGCGCGCGGCCGCAGGGCGGTCTTGATGCGGCTCGCCACCTGGAGCCAGACGGCCAGCGCCCGGCGGAACAGATAGGCCGGGCGCTCGGCGTAGGACTGGCGCGCTTGGCGGTAGGCGACCCAGTTCACGTGGAACAGGATGTGCCGCGCCTCCTCCTGGACGACCGGCTCGAAGAGGCTGGCCAGGGCCGGCGGGAAGACGCGGGAGTCGCGGGCCAAGGCGAACAGGCCGAAGGCGAAGAAGGAGTCGAAGCACTCCGCGTAGCCGATCCGCAGGAAAGACCATTCCGGGTCGGGAGGAACGGGCGGACTGGGTTCCGCGGCCTCGAGTCCGTAGCGGGTTATCAGCCCCCGCAAGAGTTCGGCATGCCGACCCTCCTCGTAGCCTTGAAGCTCGATGGCCCGCGACAGCTCGGTATCGGTCTCCCGCGCGGCCATCGTCTGTACCGCAAGCGCCGTCGAAGCCTCCATCCGCAGCGCCTCGTCCCAGATAGGCAAGGCCGCGAGCGTCTGTCTCGCCTGCGCGTCCAACCCCGGCCACTCGATCATCCGTGCATCGAAGGGCACATGCGTCTCGGCGAACACCCGGCACAAGATCGCCTTATGCTCCTCCGACCCTATCCACGCTCCCCCCATATCGCCCCCTCTCCTCGGCCTTGTCCTTATTATGTGAGTCGTGCCCGTCGAGGGTCATGGAGAGACAATAAAATCCCCGAAACCACGTCATGATAAAGATGAGGAGCACGTGGACCCCGCACCTTCATTTTCGTGCACCTTATCGGGCCGTTTGGACCTTGGCCCTCGGGGTGGCGCCTGTCCCTGGAGCGAAACCCGTGGAAGCCGCGGATCTCCGAGACGCGTCCGACTCGGCTGCGGACTTCGCCGCCGTCTTGCTGTCGTTCGGACACGCGCCTGTTCCGGCGCAGTGAGCGGCTCCGACGCGAACGAGTTTCGCGGAATGGGACGGGTGACAGGACCCCATGGGCCAAGGTTCTAGAAAGGCCCGTAAGCCGTAACGCTTTTCATCAGTAAGGGTAGTCCACGCCGACGAAGACCGCTATGCCTTCGCCGCCCCACCCCAGATCAATCTTGCCCACCACGCTGGGCCGCACCACGCCTGCGAAGCCCAGGCCGAGAACGGTATGGATGGGGCCGTTGGGGAGGTCGGCCATACGGTCGAACACCGTGCCCGCTTGGATGAAGGGAATGACCTGGAACTCCGTCCACTCGACGACGCGCAGGCGGTAGACGGTCCAGCGCTCGGAGAGCGAGACCAAGGCGTTTCCTCTCCCGACGAAGCGCCCCTCGCCGTAGCCTTCAAGCGAGCGCTCGCCGCCCAGCGCGGGCAGGCTGGTGAACGGGACGTCGCCCGAGGCGTAGGTCAGCTTCGCCCGAGCGGCAAGGACGGCCCAGCCGTCGCGGTGAGGCAGGTAGGCCTTATAGTCGGCTCCGAGCACGCGGAAGTCGGCGTCGGAGCCGAAGGCGCGCCTTGGAAGATCGGCGGACAGCTCCAGAACCTGGCCGCGCGTCGGCGTCGACTGGTAGTCGCGGCTGTCGAGCACGAAGCCGAGACGCGGGCCGGAGGTCGTCGCGGCGCCTTCAAGCGTCGACGGCAACGGCGGCAGGCTGGATACGATGCCCGGGCCGGCCTCGGCGCGGCGCAGGCGCCAGCCGGCGATGAGAAACGAGCACTCGAAAACCGGAAGTCCCCCCTCGACGCGA
This sequence comes from uncultured Elusimicrobia bacterium, assembly GCA_964566245.1. Classification (GTDB taxonomy): domain Bacteria; phylum Elusimicrobiota; class Elusimicrobia; order CAZMIB01; family CAZMIB01; genus CAZMIB01. The sequence continues at coordinate 9,516 of CAZMIB010000079.1, forward strand.
AGCAGGTCCTCCTTCAGCGAGTAGCTCGCCGCGGCGGAGGCGGAGCTCGCTGAGCCGAAACCGTAGAAGCGCATCGTGCCGTCTCGCTCGTGGTTGAGCTCCGTCGCGAACAGGGCGTTCCCGCAAATTTCGCGGTTCTCGTAGCGCAGCGCGGCGCGATAGTCGCTGCGCTCGGAGCGCGAGGCGAGGGCGAACAGGCGCGAGCCGGGGTCGGGGTAATAATAGTAGCGCAAGGTCGGCGTCCAGCCGAGGAGGCGGTTGTAGGTCAACGACGGCGCGAAGATGCGGCGGAGGTCGTGGTGCTCCCCGATCCAGAGCCAGACCGGCAGCGGCCCGGCCGTGAACCCGGTGTTCGGGTCCGTCGCGATCGCCGGAAAATAGACGCGGCCGCTGCGCTCGCGCATGTCGGTCATCACGTCGGCCGCGCGCTTGAGGACGTTCTCGACGACGTCGGCCCGCGCCGCGTGGGCGGCGAGCAGGCAAAGGCAGACGACGATGGAGCGCATGTGCCCGATGGAGGCGGGGTCTCTCGGGCGAGGACGGAGCCATGAACCTAGCATTCCCCTCCGCGCCCGTTCAATCGCCGGCCTTGAAATCGGACGGTTACCTCCGCGCTACAAAATTATTCCCCCGCGTCCACAGTAATCGGCTCGGCGCGCGGATAGAATGGCCGCGCTTATGGCGCTTTTGCGGGCGGAGGGATTGGACGCGGCGATCGAGGCCGCGCAGCATAACCTGCTGCGGCGTCGGAACCCGGACGACGGCTGGTGGTGCGGCGAGCTCTTGGCCGACACGACCTTGGAGTCGGACGCGATCTTCCTGTGGTCCTTCCTGGGCCGCTCCCGGCATAAGATCCCCCGGCTGGCGGCGCGCATCCTGGCCGCGCAGAACGAGGACGGCGGCTGGGCGCAGTTCACGCACGGCCCCTCGGAGATCTCCGCGACGGTCAAGGCGTACTGGGCGCTGAAGCTGGCGGGCCGCGGCGCGCTCGAGCCCGCGCTCGTCAGGGCCCGGGCGGCCATACAGAGCTTGGGCGGAGTCCACCGCGCGAACACCTACACGAAGTTCTACCTGGCGCTGTTCGGCTTGTACGGCTGGGAGGGCGTCCCGTCGATCCCGCCGGAGCTGGTCCTCTTGCCGCGCTGGGCGTACGCCGATCTTTACGCGATGTCGGCGTGGACGCGGACCATCGTCGTTCCGTTGTCGATCCTCTGGGCGCTCAAGCCGCGCCGCCCTTGTCCGGAGAGCGCGCGGCTGGATGAGCTGTTTGTCGACGGGGACGGGCGGCGCTGGGCGCCGCTGGGCGAGAACGCGCCGGCGTCCCTCGGAGGCCGCTTTTTCCTCGCTCTGGACCGGCTCGTGAAGCGCCTCGACGGCCGCTTCCCCGGAACGCGCGCCGCGGCGCTGAAGCGGGCCGAGGCCTGGATGCTGGAGCGGCTGGAGGGCTCGGACGGGCTGGGAGCGATCTACCCGCCGATCCTCAACGCGATCCTGGCGCTGACCGCGCTCGGCTACCCCGAGGACGATCCGAAGCTGGTCTCCCAGCTCGAGGCGTTCGAGGGATTGGAGCTGGACCGCGGAGAGACCCTCCGGATGCAGCCGTGCCTGTCTCCGGCATGGGACACGGCCTTAGCCGTCCACGCGCTGAGGGAATCGGGGCAGACCGTGGCTCAGCCCGCGTTGGCGCGCGCGGCGGATTGGCTGCTCTCGCGGGAGATCCGCCGCCGCGGGGACTGGAGCGTCGCGAACCCGGGCGGTCCGGCCGGGGGTTGGGCGTTCGAGTTCTCCAACTCCTTCTACCCCGACATCGACGACACCGCGATGGTCCTGCTCGCGCTGAGCCGGCTCGGCCCGTCCGAAAGAGAGGCCGCCGCGCGCGCGAAAGGGGCGGTCGAGCGCGGCTTGGCCTGGCTGTTGTCGATGCAGTCGCGCGGCGGAGGCTGGGCGTCGTTCGACAAGAACAACGAGCGCCGCCTGCTGACTCGCGTCCCGTTCGCGGATCATAACGCGATGATCGATCCGCCGACGGCCGACGTCACCGGGCGCGTCTTGGAGCTGCTCGGCCGCCTCGACAGGACCGAGCACGCGCCGGCGATCCGTCGCGGCCTGGCCTTCCTGCGAGGCTGCCAGGAGAAGGACGGCTCTTGGTACGGACGCTGGGGCGTCAACTACATCTACGGGACCTGGCTGGCCTTGCGCGGGTTCGCGGCGGCGGGCTGCGGGTCGTCCGATCCGTCCGTCATGCGCGGCTGCCGTTGGCTCCTGAGCGTCCAGTTGGAGGACGGCGGCTGGGGCGAGACCTGCGCGACCTACGACGATCCTTCCCTCAAGGGCCGCGGCCCCTCGACCCCGTCCCAGACGGCTTGGGCGCTCAGCGGGCTTTTGGCCGGAGGGCTGGCGGGCCACCGCGCGGTCCAACGCGGGCTGCGCCGCCTGCTCGAGACCCAGCGGCCGGACGGCGGCTGGGACGAGACGGAGCTCACCGGCACCGGCTTTCCGAGGGTTTTCTACCTGGAGTACACGTTGTACCGCCACTATTTCCCGCTGATGGCGCTGGGGCAGTACCGGCTCGCCGCCGCGCGGCCGCCGAAGAGCGCCGCGAGGATTTAGGAGACCCTCATGGGTGTGCCTTGGAGAATGCAGCTCGACGTGCTCGCGTACATCCTCAGGCAAAAGCTCGCGCGCCGCAAGCGCTTCCCGTTGGTGCTGATGCTGGAGCCTCTGTTCGCATGCAACCTGGAGTGCGCGGGCTGCGGCAAGATCCAGCATCCGGTCGACGTCCTGCGGCGACGGCTGAGCCCGGAGGAAAGCTGGGAGGCCGCCGAGGAGTGCGGGGCGCCGGTGGTCTCGATCGCGGGAGGCGAGCCTTTGATCCATCCGGAGATCGGGCGGATCGTGGAGGGCCTGATCGCGCGGCGGCGCTACGTCTATCTGTGCACGAACGCCCTGCTGCTGGAGAAAAAGCTCGAGCTGTTCCGGCCCTCGAGCCGGCTGATCCTGTCGATCCATCTCGACGGCGCGCGCGAGACGCACGACAGGCTCGTCTGCCGCGAGGGCGTGCACGCCGCGGCGGTCCAGGCCCTGCGCGCGGCGAAGGCGAAGGGCTTCCGCGTGATGACGAACACGACGGTCTTCCAGGGCGAGGATCCGGGCGAGCTGAGGCGCTTCCTCGACGAGACGACGGCCCTGGGCGTCGACGGGATGATGATCTCCCCGGGCTACGCGTACTCGAAGGCCCCGCGCCAGGAGATCTTCATGCGCCGGGAGCAGACGCGCGCCTGGTTCCGCGAGGCTCTCGGCGGCTGGCGCGAGCGCGGCTGGCCGTTGAACCACACCCCGTTCTACCTGGATTTCCTGGAGGGCTCCCGGGACTACGAGTGTACGCCCTGGGGCAACCCGTTGCGCAACGTCTTCGGCTGGCAGAAGCCGTGCTACATGATGGCCGAGGCCGGCTACGCGGCCAGCTACCGCGAGCTGCTGGAGACCACCGACTGGCCGAGCTTCGGCTTCCGCTCGGGAAACCCCGCCTGCGCGCAATGCATGACGCACTGCGGCTACGAGCCGAGCGCGGTCCTCGACGGCTTCTCGAGCCCGGGCAAGTTCCTCGAGCTGGCGCGGGACGTCGCGCGCGCCGCTCTCAAGTAACGGCATGGACAGCGTCTTCGTCACCGGGGCGACGGGCTTCGTCGGCGCGCATGTCGCGCGGGTCCTGCTGGACGAGGGGTTCAGGGTCCGCGCCCTCGCGCGGCGCGGCGTCCTGCGTCCCCCGCTGGACGCCTTGCCGATCGAGTGGGTTCCCGGGGACGTCCTCGACCGGGCGGCCCTCAAGCGCGGGGTCGGCGGCTGCCGAGCGGTGCTGCACTGCGCGGCGGACTACCGGTTGTGGGTTCCCGATCCCGGCGCGATGCACCTGACCAACGTCGAGGGGACCAAACGCGTCCTGGAGGAGGCCGGAAGGGCGGGGGTCGAGAGGATCGTCTATACGTCCAGCGTCGCGACGATCCCCTCCGGAGGAGGCGCGGCCTCGGACGAGACGCGGCTTTACTCGTCGCCGGGCGGGGTGCCGGGGCCGTACAAGCGCTCGAAGGTGCTGGCCGAGCGCGCCGCGCTGGAGTCGGTCGCGCGCGGGCTGCCGGTCGTGATCGTGAACCCTTCCGCCCCTATGGGTCCCGGAGACGCGCGGCCGACGCCGACCGGCAAGATCGTCGTCGACTTCCTGAACCGCCGGATGCCGGCGTACATGGACACCGGCTTGAACGTCGTGCATGTCGGCGACGTCGCGCGGGGGCACCTGCTCGCGCTGCGCCGCGGACGGATCGGGGAGCGCTACATTCTCGGCGGAGAGAACCTGCGCTTGAAGGACCTGCTGGACGGGCTCGCGCGCCTGACAGGGCTTCCGGCGCCGCGGTTCAAGCTGCCCTATGCCGCGGCGATGGCGCTCGCGGGCGTCGAGCATGTCTGGGGGCGGCTGACCGGGCGGCCGCCCCGGGCGCCCCTGGACGGCGTGCGCCTCGCGGCCGGCCTGTGGTTTTACGACCATCGCAAGGCCCGCGAGGAGCTCGATTACCGGCCCCGTCCCGCGGCCGAGGCCCTGGCCGACGCGGCGCGCTGGTTCGTCGAGGCCGGCTTCGCGCGGCGGCCGCCGCGGGCTTTTCCGGGGGACG
>CAZMIB010000080.1:0-14141 GCA_964566245.1 uncultured Elusimicrobia bacterium
GGGCAGAGCGACGCGCGGCTCGGGCGCCGCCCCGCGCGCCAGGGCGAGCGGATGAAGGCCCACGTAGAAAGGGGGATGCTGCTCGGAGCCCGCCTCCATCGCGAGCCACGGCGCGGAGGAAAGAGCGAGGCTCGAAAGCGGAAGCGTCGAGATATCGACCGGCGTCGCGGAGGCGCGCGCGACCGAAGCCGCGAGCGGGAGGATCAAGAGGAATCGTCGCATGTCCCGCAGGATACCGAATCGAGCGCCGGCTCAGGAAGCCCGCGACGCCGCCTCGCAGGCCGGCGACAGCGCGCTCACCGGGGAGCGGCTCAGGCGGCCGACGTTCCTCACGTAGCGGCGCGTCTCGGGGGGCCACTGCTTGCGGTACAGGCAGCGCCAGCCGCCGTTGTAGCCGGCCGCGACGCGCCGCTGGACCCAAGCCGGCGCGTCGCATAGACGAGTCGCGCGCAGGCCGTAGCGCGCGCGGGTTTCCTTGAACAAAGCGTCGAGGTAGGCCGTTCCAGCGGCGATGTTCGCCTCGGGCTCGATCAGGCGGTGAGGGGGCGTCCCGAGCTGGGCAGCGGTCCGCGGCATGAGCTGCATCAAGCCTCGCGCCCCGCGCGGCGAGCGCGCGCGGGGCTTGAACTCGGACTCGGCGGCGATGATCGCCTTGACGAAGCGCGGGTTCAGGCCGCGCCGCTGGGCGTGGTGGAGGATGATCGCGTCGTAGCGGTCGATAGAGCGGCAGGGGCGCGCGTAGCCCGAGACCAGGCTCTCCTCCGCGCCGAACAGCAGATCGAGCACGATCAATGAACCGACTTTCCAGTTCATCGCGCCTCCCTCCGCGAGGGGCCCGGCGACCTTGAAGATTAGACCGCCCAGGAAGCCGAAAGGTTGGGTCGCCTCCGGCGATCGACGGGGAAATGGTAAAATGAGCCCTTCCTTCGCATGGCTCCCGTCACCGCCTCGACCGACAAGCCTTCCGCGCTGGACCGCTTCGTCGACGGCCTGAGCGAGCCGGCCTTCGTCCTGGCCCTGGCCGCGTTCGCGCTGCTCGTCCTTCTCCCGGGAGCCGGTTCGCCCTCGCAGATCACGCGCGGCGACGTGTACCGCTTCGTGCTTCGCGCCGCCGTCGGCATGAACGAGCGAGGCGACTATCTGACGCCGCATATGGGCGCCTGGATCGACTTTTCGAAGCCGCCGCTGTTCCACTGGCTTATCGCGTTCGGGCTGCGCCGGCTTTCGAATCCGTTCCTCGCGAGCCGGCTGCCCGGCGCGTTGTGCGCCGCCGGCACGGTGCTTCTGACCTACGCGTTCGGCCTGCTGTGGGGCCTGGCGCGGCGCCGAAGCGCGGCCGCGGCGCTGCTGTGGCTCGGGACCTCGGCGATGGCGGTGTACGGCCGCCAGCCGCTGCTCGAGGCTCCGCTCGCGCTGGCGATGATGGGTTCCTTCTACGGCCTCTGCCGGGCGTGCGAGCGGGAGTCTCCGGCGTGGCTGCTGCTTTTCGGCGCGGCCCTCGGCGCCTCGGAGATGGTGAAATGGGTGGTCGGTCCGCTGACGATCGGGATTTTCGCGGCGGTCTATCTGCTTCTTTCGGGCCGGTGGCGTTGGCTGCTCCGCCGGCCGGCCTGGGCGCTTGCCGCTTTGGCCTTGGCCGCGGCGGTCGCCGTCCCTTGGCCGGCGTACATGGCGGCGCTGCACCGCGAGGCGTTCACGACCCAGCTTCGCAAGGAGTTGATCGGCGACCGCTTCAACGTGCCGACCAGCGTGGGTGACTTCCTCGGCCACGGGCTCCTGCTCGGCCTGCTCCCGTGGACCTTGCTTTTGCTTCCGGCCCTCGCCGATGTTCGCCGTTTGAAGGATCCGATTCGCTCCGGCGCCGCGGCTTGGGTGATCAGCGGCTTTCTGCCGACCTTGTTGATCGCCAGCCGCACCTCGCGCTACTCGTTTCCGGCGATGCCGGGCCTTTGTCTCGTCCTCGCCGCGCTGATCGAGGCGGATCGGGCGTCGTGGCGCTTGTCGCTGCGCGCGACCGCGGTCGTGATCGCGGCCGTGTTCGTTCCAACCGTGGCGGCCTGCCTGTGGCTCGGGCTTCTCGGCCCGGCGGCGGGGTTGCTGGCCGTGCTCGTCGCCGGGGTCGGCGTGGCTCGTTTGTGGCAAGGGGACGCTTTCGCAGGCGCGGCCGCGGCCTGCCTTTTGGTCGTGGCTTTGGTGGGGCCGGCGGTCGAGGCCGTCGGTTTCAACGCGGTGCCGGAGCGCATCGTGCAGGCGATCGGAACCCGCCCCGTCGCCCGCTACCATGAGCAGCCTCAGGCGGCGGGCACGGGCTACCTTCAGCTTTATCTAGGCCGCGACGTGGAGATTTACTGGCCCGGCGCCCTGTCGCTCGCGAGCGCCCGGCGTTCCTTGTTGGTCGCCTCGGGCGACAGCCTTGCCGTTCTTCAAGAGGATGCCCGGGCTCACGGCTTCACCTGCCCCGTCCTGGAGACCTGGGAGAGCCCGCACACCAACCCGCCGCCGAAGGACATCTGGGCCGCTCTGCGCGCCCGCAGCCTCGCCCCCCTGCAAGTCACCCACTACCTGGTGGATCTCCGGCCGATCGGAAGTTAGTCCCCTTCCTTATATACAGCGTCCAGCCGCGGGTTGCTGGACCAGACGCTGTAGGTCGTTCCTTTCAGCCATTCGCGCTGCACGCGAAAGGTCTTGGCCTCGACGAACAGCAGATGCGGAAGGTCCTCGTGCTCCACGAGCTGGAGCTTGCGGTACAGCCGCCGGCGCTCGACGGGATCGGTCGCGGCCAGGGCGGCCTCGACAAGGCGGTCGGCCTCGGGGTTCTTGTAACCCTGAAGCGAGGGATCGTTGCCGCGCGAGTGCATGACCTCGAAGGCGAGGCTGTTCGGGTCGGGGTAATCCGCGCTTAGGTTCAGCAGGTACATCGGCAGGCGGCGCGCGTGGGCCGCGTCGAGGTAGCTCGGCCACTCCATCGGGCGCACGTCCACGTGAAAGCGGGGATTAAGGCCCTCGAGGCTGCGCTTGAGCATCTGGCACAGCGTCCGGCGCGAGGTGTTTCCCGAGTTGTACGTCAGGACGAACGTGAAGCCGTTCTCCCAGGCCTTGCCGCCCCAGGCCTTGCGGAAGTGCTTTTCCGCCTTCGCGAGGTCGAACTCGTAGACCGGCACGGTCGGGTCATGACCGAGCAGGCCGCTCGGTATACAGCCGGTGGCGCGGATCGCCTTGCCGCGATAGAGGTCGCGGATGAACCCCGGATAGTCGAACGCGTAGGCGAAGGCCTTGCGGACGTCCTTGTCGGCGAAAAAATCGGGGGGGATGCCTTGGCCGTCGAGCTTCCCCGAGCCGATGTTCGGGTTTCCGGCGGGGTTGATCGCGAAATTGAAGTAGGCGATCGGCTCGACGCTCAGCCGCGGCAGGTCGTCGATCAGCCGTACGCCCGGCAGACCCTTGAGCTGGGAGTAGCTGCCGATGTCGGCGTCGATCGCGTCCGCGTCTCCGGCCTGCAAGGCCAGCTTGCGCGCGGCCAGCTCGGGGATCACGCGCGTCACGACGCGCTTGAGCTTGGCGGGCGTCCCCCAATAGGCGTCGTTGCGCTCCAAGACCAGTTCGGCCGTCTTGCGGTCCCAGCGCGCGAGGACGAAGGGGCCGGTCCCGTTGGCGCGCGCGAAGAACGGCGAGTCCTGCTTGCGCGGGTTGTTGAAGCGCGTCCACCCCGCCTCGGAGCCGTCCCAGTCGCCGTTCGCCGCGGCCCAGCGCCTCGAGACGATCGGGCAGCGCGAGGCGAGGATCGTCGGCAGCGGCGCGAACGGCGCCGGCAAATGGAGGACGATCGAGCCGCCGCGGACCTCGATCGCCTTGGAGGCGCGCGCGTAGGCGTCCGGCAAAGGAACGCCTTTCGCGTCGCGGGTGGACGCGAGGCCAAGCAAGGGCTGAAGCAGGATCGAGGACGGGCCGCCGTCCCGGTCCTGAAGCATGAAGCGCAGCAGAGAGTAGCGGACGTCCTCGGGCGTCAGCGGGCTTCCGTCTTGGAAGTGCGCGCCCTCGCGTATCGGGATCACGTAGTCCCGCCCTCCGGCCGCGATGAGGCCGTTCGCGCGGGACGGGACCTTGCTCGCGAGCAGCGGCGTCAGGCCGCCCTTGGCGTCGAACGCGAACAAGGTCTCGTAGATCGAGAGGATGACGCCCTCGCTGACCAGCTCGGTGGGCCAGGCGGGATCGAGGGAGTCGGCCTCGGCGATGTCGAGGCGGGTGAAAGTGTCCGGGGCGGTCGGCGCGGCCGAGGCCGGGACGGCCGCGCGGCACAGCAGCGCGAGGGCGGCTAGAGTGCGGGCGGAGAGCCGCGCCCGCATGCGGGGCTCAGTTCCCGCCGCGGGCCGCCAGGCTGACGCGGCCGTTCTCGTCGACCATCACGCCGTGGGCGCGCTTGAGCTCCTCGAGGATCGCCTCCGGGGTGTGGCCCGCCGCGGCGGTCCGGTTCTTGATGTCGTTGAGCAAGGTTTTCAGGCGCGACGGCGGATCCTTAATGCGTCCGAGCCGCGCCGCGTAGACCGAGGCGATCTCCTCCAGGCTCCGGTCGGGGGGCCTGGAAGTCGCCAGGTCGGCCGGCAGGGGCGCGGCGGCGTCTGAAGGAGGAGCCATGGAGGCGTCCACCACGGGAGGCGGCGCCTCGGAAGCGACCGAGCGCCCACGTCCGGAGCGCGAGCCGCGGCGGCGGCGTCCGGAGGAGGAGCGCGGCGCCCTCTCGGCGCGCGGGGCTTCGGAGGAAGAGGAAGAAGATGAGCCGCGCCGCCGTCCCCCGCCCCGCTCGGGATGCGAGGTCCAGATCACGGCCTGGCGTCCGATGCGCTGGAACTCCTGGCACATCACCGCGAGGCTCTTATCGTGCGTGACGACGGTAAACGGGATGTGCAGCGGCAAGGTCGCATGCAGGATGCCGGCGTGAAGCGACATCACGAAATCGGCCGCGTTGGCGCCGCCCTTCGGAGAGCTGACGGACACGCACAGCGGCAAGGCTCCCAGCTTGCGCTCGAGGCCGCGAGGCATCTTGGCCTGCGGCCTCAGAAAGACGCGCACCAAGGTGCGCGGGGTGATCTGGAAGTCGGCCGGAAAATGGGGGTCGTTGTCGCCGTCGATCAAAAGCACGGAGTCGACCAGCGCGTGCTCCTTCGGAGGCTCGTGCGGGGGCAGGATCTCGCTCATCGTGAGCGCAGTATACCATAGTGTCGCCTCTGCCTCCTGAATTTCAGGCTTAGGGCGATTACACTGTGGCATGGTCGAACGCCACGTCGCGCTGGCGGCCTTGTTGGTCGTTCTCCCGCTGGAGCTTGGCTCCGAGAGCCTCGTCTTGCAGACGTATTATCCCTCGCCGCTGGGCATCTACAGCAATCTGACGACCACCGGGGACACGATCCTCGCGCGCGACGGCGGGGGGGTGACCTTCGGCTCGCCGTCCGGAGGCGCCAATCCGGCGGCCAAGCTGGACATCGACGGTCCGATCTCGATACGCGGCGGGAGCCCGGGCAGCGGCAGGGTGCTGACCTCGGACGCGGCCGGGCTGGCGTCCTGGAAAGATCCGACGAGCATACTCGCGAGCGGGACGCTCGGCCCGACGCCGTTCAACACGGACACGCTGAGCACCACGTTCACGACCGACGCCCCGGGCGTCATGATCTTCACGGCGGACATGAAGGCCAGCAACGGCACCGATAACATGTGGGCGCTCATCATGGACTACGAGAACGGGCTCGCCGGCAACTGGCTCAACTGCGCCAACCAGTCCTACGTCGACAGCTCCAATGCGATCGCCGACGAATCCGCCACCTGCGTCGTGCCCTTGCCCGCCGGTCCGCACGGGATACGAGCCTGGAACCAACGAGGCGGAGGCGTCAACACCCGCACCATCACCGCCAGCTTCGTGGTCATCCGCTAGCAGGCTGCTGACAAAGCCAGTCGAATCGTGAATCGTGCCCTCGCCCCCTTTGGGGGGTCATCGGCCGGATAACCCCAGTATCCATTCCGTCAACGCCTGAACGTCCTCCGAAGGCAGGCTTTCGAAGGACGGCATCGGGACCGAGCCCCATTGGCCGCCTCCGCCGCGCGTGATCTGGCGCGCGATCTTGGCGGGGCCGTCGCGCCGATGGTTGTACTTGGCCGCGATGTCCCGGAACGCGGGGCCGACCAGCTTCGCGTCGACCCGGTGGCAGCTCAGGCAGCCGTGACGTTCGGCCAAGGCTTGAGCGTCGAGCGATCCTCCGGCCGAGGGAACCGCCGCGGGCGCGGAGGCCGTCGGCGAGGAGGAGGGGACTCCATAGGCCGACGTCAGGTAGGCGGCCAGCGCCTCGACCTCGCTTTCGGGGATTTCGGCGCCGTACTTCTGGCGCATCTTCTGGACGGCGCCCTTCCAGAACGCGAGCGGCATCGGCGGCTGGGTCGCGACGTAGTCCGCCGAGTGGCAGGTCAGACAACGGGCGTTGGCGAGCTCGACGCCGGACCCCGGTCTATAGGCCGCGGTCTCGCGCGGCAACTCGATCTTGAGGGCCGACGCGGCCAAGCTCGCGCCGACGACTACCGTGAGGCCGAGGGAGAGGACGCGGAGGGGGCGCATCGCGCTCATTTCCCCGCGATGTGGACGGCCTCGACGACGTTGCGGCGGTAACCGGCCGGGTTCCACGTCGCCTCGAGGGGCTGGATCGCCCCGTCACGGCTCGTTGCCCTGGCCAGCAAGGTTTGGGGGCCCGGACGCGGAGCGAAGGCAACCGTCCACTGCCGGAACGAATAGCGCCCTAGGTCGTCTCCGAGCCGTGCGGGGCGCCAGCTCGCGCCTCCGTCCGGGGAAAAGGCGACCTCTTTGATCCCCGAGCCGCCGTCGAAGGCGATGCCCTTCGCTTCCACCCGACGCCCGGCCTTGAGACGAGCCCCGTCCTCGAGGCTCGTGATGAACGAGCGCACGTTGAGTTTCGAGATCGGGACCGTCTTAGCGGGCGTCGTCCCCGGCGTCACGCAGCCGCAATCGTTGTCGGGAATGCGATAGGCCGCGCTCATCCAAAAGCCCTCGAACGGCTTATCGAGGACGGTGATCTCGCTTAAATGTTTCACCCAATACGTGCCGTACCAGCCCGGCACGACCAGCCGCAGCGGGTAGCCGTTGAGCATTGGCAGGTCCTCTCCGTTCATCGCGTAGGCGAGCATGACCTCGCCGTCGCGGGCGTGGTCGAGATCGAGGGCCTTCACGAAGTCCGGCGTCTTTTCCGAGACGGGACGGTCGAGGCCGTCGAAGGCGACCTGAAGCGCCCCGGCGTTCACCCCGGCCGCGTCGAGGACGTCCTTGAGCCGTGCCCCGGCCCAGCGCGCGTTGCCCATCGCTCCGTTGCCGAGCTGGCCGCCTCCGACGCGCGGTTTGGAGAAGCCGCGGCCGTTCCCGGAGCACTGGTTGACCGCGACCAGCTCGACGCGCTCGAAGCGCGACTTAAGCTCCGCCAATGACAACTCCAGCGGCCGCGCGACCGCGCCCTTGATCTTCAGCCGGTACGTCTCCGGGGCGATCGAGAGGGGAATCTCCGAGAGGTGGTAACGCACGAAGAAGGCGTCGTTCGGCGTCAGGACGCCTTCGTTGAAAACGGAAAACGGCGTCTCAAGCTGGGGCGGCCGCGACGTCAGCCGTATCAACGGCCGCTTCTGCGGGTATCTCACCAACGGACGAAGCCCGTTCCCGAACGGCAGATCAACCGTGCCCGAGGCCAACGCCTTGAGCGGCGACCCCAGAAACGCGAGCCCCGCGAGGGCTTTTAAAAATTGACGCCGATCGAGATAAGGCTCGCCGTCAAACGGGGGTGGACTAAGGGGTGCCCTCTCCCTGGGGGAGAGGGTGGGGGTGAGGGGTTCATTTTTGTACAAGCGTGCCACGCCGCGACTATAGTACAAGGTAAGCAGGCCCGCAAACGCCGTTCAGGGCAACCTTTGGCCGTCCCCGGGCGTCGGTGTAGGCAAGGAGGAACCATGTTTTCATTGCTTCAAGCCGTGATTCTGTCCGCGTCCGTAGGCGCCTGGGCGCAGGCGGCCGCGCACCACGATGCGTCGCCGCCGCCCGCCGTTCAAGAGAGTCCGGAAAAGCGCGAGCTCAAGGACCTCGAGGCCCGCGGTCTCCAGGCGATCGGAGCCCTGCGCGCCCGGCTCAAGCAGCTCCGCCAGACCTTGGACGACATGCGCAAGCCATTGGAGGCGCGCTTGAAGGAGCTTGAGGAAAGCACTCGCGAGGAGCGGCGGTCGATCACCGAGCGCCTGAAGGCCGCCACCGAAAAGTTCGAGGCCGACCGCAAGGCTCTCGAAGCTCAGCTTCAGCAAGCGACCGACACGCTGGCCCAAGAGCGCGACGAGTTGATCGAGCGCTACCACCCCGAGCGCAAGGACAAGATCGAGGGCCGGAGGGCGGCGCTGAAGGACCTCGACGACCGCTACGCGGCCCAGCTCAAGGATCTGGATGAGAAGAAAGCCAAGGAGCTGTCCGAGCTGGACCAGAAGGAGCAGGCCGAACTTAAGAAGTTGCAGGACGAGGTCCTAGCCCTGCGCGACCGCTACCAGAAAGACCGCCAATCGATCCAAGCCCGCTACGCCGGCCAAACCAGCGACCTGTACGCCCGGAAAAAGAAAGACATTTCCTCGCTGCCTCGCTAAGGGCCCTCTCTCAACGGGGGGAAGGCGCTTGTAAGCGCCATAACGGCTTGCTAGCATATGACTGACCGGTCAGTCATATGGGTGTCACCTCTCCCGCCAAACGACGCGTGATCCTGGACGCCGCGCGAGGCTTGCTCGTGCGGCGGGGGTATCAGGACGTCGCGCTCGACGACATCGCGAAGGAAGCCGATGTCGCCAAGGGGACGCTCTACCTCTATTTCAAGAACAAGGACCAGCTCTTCAGCGCGGCGTTCGAGGACCTCGTCGCGGCGCTGGGGGAGCAGCTCGACGCGCTGCTGGCCTCCGACAAGCGCGGCGACGCCCTGTTGAAGGCCACGGCGGTCGTACTGCTCGATCATTTCGACCGCCACCACGACTTTCTTTCCCGCTTCGGCGCGGGGAGCTTCCCGGCCTGCGGCGCGCGCTCGGCCGGCAAGCTGATGGAGAAGCTCGACGAGAACGTCGGGCGCGTCGCGTCCTTGCTCAAGCGCGTGCCCGGGGCCGCGAACCATGAGGACATGAAGTACGCCGCGCTGGCTTTCGTGGGCTTGTGTCGCGCCGCGATGCTGAAGAAGCTTTTGGACCGCGCCTCGCGCCCGCTGGCGGCCGAGGCCGACATGGTGACGGAGATGTTTCTGCACGGCGTCGGGGGAAGACGATGACGGCCCCCTCACCCTCCCCTCTCCCCCTATGGGGGGGAGGGAACGGAGAGAGAACATGATCGCTTTGATTTTGTCGGGGTTATTGTCCGTTTCGGCGCACGCGGACGAGCCGGCGAAGCCGGAGGTGGCGGCCTCTTCATTTTCCGAGGCGGCGCGCCCGATCACGCTCGACGAGGCGTTCTCGCTCGCGCTGAAGCGCAGCGAGACGCTCGCTCAGCGGGCGGATCTCATCGCTCAGACCTTGGCCCGGATCGACGAGTTGAAGGCCTCGATCTACCCGCACGTCGCGTTGAACGCCCAGGAGCTTATCCAGGACTCGCCGAACATCAGCGGCAGTAATCTTTCCTCGATCAACCGGACGACCATCCCGCAGGCCCAGCTCACGTTGACCCAGCCCTTGTTCTCGGGATTGCGCGAGTTCATCGCCTATAAGGGGGCCAAGCTCGTGGCCCAGTCGGCGAGGCTCGACGAGCGCCGCGCCGAGTCGCTGCTTTATCTCGACGTCGCGCAGGCCTACCTCGACCTGCTGCGCCTGCGCCAGGAGATACGCATACGCCAGGACTTGATCGAGGCCACCGAGGACCGCGTGAAGGAGCTGCGCCACTGGATACGCATCGGCCGAGCGCGCGACAGCGAGCTGATCGCGGCGCGGTCGCAGGTCGCGCAGGCGCAGGCCCAGGTCGAGATCGCCCGCGGCCAGGAGCGGGTCGCGCAGGAGGCGCTGCTCTTCCTGACCGGCCTGGATCAGCCGCTCGCCCCGAACGAGGTGGCGGTGCCGCAGCTCGAGCCGATCGAGCAGTTCATGAGCCGCGCCAAAAACCGCTCCGACGTCGAGGCCCGTCGCCGCGACCTCGAGGTCGCGCGGCTTTCGACCGAGATCTTCTCCCGCCAACGGTGGCCGACCGTGGGCCTGACCGCCGATTATTACCTGAAGCGCGTCGGTTTCCAGGAGAACTCCCGCTGGGACGCTCTGTTCGCGTTCTCCTTGCCTGTCTTCACCGGCGGACAGATAGGCGCCCAGGTCCGGCAGGGCAAGGCCGGCGAGGACAACGCCGCGCAGGCCCTCTCTTTGGCCGAGCGCGGGGCCGAGCGCGACGTCCGCTCCGCCTTCCGCAGCCTGGAGTGGACTTTGGCCGCGTACCGCGCGTTCGACAACGCGGCGCGCCTGGCCGAGGAGAACCTCAGGGCCCAGTCCGAGGACTATAAGCTGGGGCTGGTCACGAACCTGCAGGTGCTCGACAGCCTGACCTCGTTGGAGTCGACGCGGCTGACCGCGAGCCAGACCCGCCAGCAGGCGGCGATGGCGCGGGCCCAGCTCGAGGCGGCCGCCGGCGGATCCGGCGGCCCGGGAGGCTCGCGATGACGCTGTCCGACCTTTCGATCAAGAACCCGGTCTTCGCCTGGATGTTGATGATCGGCCTCATCGTCTTCGGCGCCATCGGCTTCGAGCGGATGGGCGTCAGCCAGCTCCCGGACATCGACTTCCCGGTGATCACGACCCAGATCACCTGGGAGGGCGCGGCCCCGGACATCATGGAGACGGACGTCGCCGACGTGGTCGAAGACGCGGTGATGGGCGTCGAGGGCGTCAAGAACGTGACCTCGGTTTCGCAGCAGGGGCAGACGACGGTCACGGTCGAGTTCAATCTCAATCGCAACATCGACGCGGCGCTTCAGGACGTGCAAACCAAGATCGCGCAGGCCCAGCGCCTGCTTCCGAAGGACATCGATCCCCCGATCACGACCAAGACGAACCCCGAGGACCAGCCGATCATGTGGCTCGCGCTCTCCGGGAGCCGCCCGCTGAAGGACCTGACGCGCTATATCAAGGAGCACCTGAAGGACGATTTGACGACCGCCGAGGGCGTCGGCGAGATACGCCTCGGGGGCTACGTCGACCCGAACCTGCGGGTCTGGCTGGACGCGCGCAAGATGCAGGGCGCCGAGTTGACCGTCGAGGACGTCCTGCAGGCGATCAACCTCCAGCACGCGGAGGTCCCGGCCGGCTACATCGACACCGGCTTGAATGAGATGAACGTGCGCGTGCTCGGCGAGGCCGCGTCTCCCGAGGAGTTCTCGAACCTGGTCATCCCCACGCGCGTGCGCGGGGCCCCGATCTGGACGACCTTCCACCTGCGCGACGTCGGAACCGTCGAGGACGGCCTGGCCGACGTGCGCCGCATCTCGCGCACCGGCGGGCAGGCCGCGGTCGGCCTCGGGATCGTCAAGCAGCGCGGCACGAACGCGGTCGCGGTCGCCGAGGCGGTGAAGGCGAAGCTCGCGCAGATCGAGAAGCGCCTGCCGCAGGGGATGCGGATCACGACGGTCTTCGACACCACGCAGTTCATCAAGGACTCGGTGCACGAGCTGAACCGCAGCCTGGTTCTCTCGGCGGTCGTGACCTCCTTGGTCTGCTACCTCTTCCTGGGGTCGTGGAGCGCGACATTGAACGTGCTGCTCGCGATTCCGACCGCGGTGATGGGCTCGTTCATCGCGCTGTACTTCATGGGCTTCACGCTGAACACGTTCACGATGCTCGGGCTCGCGTTGGTGATCGGCGTCATCGTCGACGACGCGATCATGGTGCTTGAGAACATCTCCCGTTACCGCGAGCACGGCCAGACGCGCGTGCGCGCGGCCTTGGTCGGCGCGCGGGAGATCACCTTCGCCGCGCTCGCGGCCTCGGTCGCGATCCTGGCGATCTTCGTTCCGGTCATCTTCATGCCGGGCGTCGTCGGCAAGTTCTTCTACCAGTTCGGGATCACGATCTCGGTCGCGGTCATGCTCTCGCTCTTGGAGGCGCTAACGATCGCGCCGATGCGCTGCTCGCAGTTTTTGGAGGTGGGGAACGCCTCCTGGGTCGGGCGCGTCATGGACCGCTTCATGACCTGGCTCACCGAGACCTATCGCCGCACGCTCAACCGGGCGCTCGACCATCGCTGGCTCGTGCTCGCGGCCGCGAGCGGCTTCTTCGTGATCTCGCTCGGCTTGGCGAAGACGCTCAAGAAGGAGTTCGTCCCGCCGCAGGACCAGAGCCGCTTTTTGGTGCGCCTGACCACGCCGCTGGGGACCTCGATCGAGGAGACCGATAAGCTGTTCCGTCAGGCCGAGGCCCTGATGATGGCGAACCCGAACATCGACAAGTACTACGCCGCGGTCGGCGGGTTCACCGGAGGTCAGGTCAACACCGGCTTTCTGTTCGTGACGATGAAGCCGCCGGCGCAAAGGACGCCGTTCGGCTCCGACAACCACCCGATCACCCAGCAGGAATACATGGGCGTCGCCCGCAAGGAGCTGTCCAATATCCCCGGCCTGGATCGGGTCATCATGCAGGACCTCTCGCTCTCGGGCTTCACGGCCCAGCGCGGCTTCCCGATCGAGTTCACGGTTCGCGGCCCGGAGTGGGACAAGCTCGCCGACTACAGCCGGAAGATCATGGACCGCATGAAGGAGTCGGGGCTGATGACCGACATCGACACCGACTACCAGCTCGGCATGCCCGAGGTGAAGGTCTACCCGGACCGCGAGAAGGCCGCGCGGCGCGGCGTCGACATACGCTCGATCGGCGACACGATCAACGCGATGATCGGCGGCGTAAGGAACGGCAAGTACACCGGCGGCTCTCAGCGCTACGACATTCGCGTGCGCCTGGTGGAGTCGGACCGCTCGAAGCCCTCCGACATCAGCCGCATCTGGGTGCGCAACAACCACGGCGAGGTCGTCCGCCTTTCCGACGTCGTCACCTTGGCCCAGCGGCCGACCTTGTTCTCGATCACGCGCTGGAACCGCGAGCGCGCGGTCTCGGTGTTCGCGAACCCGTCTCCCGGCAAGTCCCAGGCCGAGGCGATCGACGCGGTGCAGCGCATCGGCGCCGAGGTCCTGCCCTCGGGCTACCGCCTGGTGCTCTCGGGCAGCTCGCAGACCTTCAAGGAGTCGTTCGGCAGCCTGATCTTCGTTCTCGTGCTCGGGATATTCGTCGCGTACATGGTGCTGGGCTCGCAGTTCAACAGCTTCATCCATCCGTTCACCGTGCTGCTGGCCCTGCCTTTCAGCGTGACCGGGGCGTTCATCGCGCTCGCGGTCCGCGGGCAGTCGCTGAACCTGTACAGCATGATCGGGCTCATCCTGCTGATGGGTATCGTCAAGAAGAACTCGATCCTGCTGGTCGACTTCACGAACGAGCGCCGCAAGGCCGGCGAGCCTCCGCGCGAGGCGCTGCTCTCGGCCTGCCCGATCCGCCTGCGCCCGATCCTGATGACCTCGGTCGCGACGATGGCCGCCGCGATCCCCGAGGCCCTGGCGACCGGCTCCGGCTCCGAGACGATGGTGCCGATGGCGGTCGTGATCATCGGCGGCGTGCTCGTGTCGACCTTCCTGACGCTCTACGTCGTGCCGTGCGCCTACAGCCTGCTGGCGCGCGTCGAGAGCCATAAGCACGACCAGGAGCTGCGCGAGGCGCTGGTCGAGCTAGGCGAGCTCGAGCCGGGGAAAGGCGAGCCGACCCACGCCGGTTAGGGAAACGGGACGTCGACCACGAACGCGCGGCGTCCCCCGCCCGCGTCCGAGCCGATCAGCTTGAGCAATCCGGCCAGCTCGTCGGCGCGCTCCAGCGCCTTGGCCGAGCCCTCGAAGACCAGGTGGCCGGGCTGCCAGACCCCGCGTCCGGCCAAGGCGATCGCCCCGCCCCGCGTCTCCATGCCCAGCTCGACCTGGGCGCCCTTCGCTTCCAGCGCCAGCTTGTAGTCGCCCAGCGGGCGCGCGTCCGAGAGCGCGCAGGCGGCCTGCTCCCAGAGCAGCTCGCCGCCGCCCTTGGCC
>CAZMIB010000081.1:0-14117 GCA_964566245.1 uncultured Elusimicrobia bacterium
GTGCCGCTCCGGCCGACGGGCCCGCGCGGAGGCGCAGCACGCGGCCCCCTTCGGGCGCAGCCCCAGGAAGGGGACCAGTCCGATCTCGCCGAGCAGCCCCACCTCGCCGAGCAGCACCCAGTCCGGGGCGATCGGCACCTCTCGCAGCGAGCTGACCAAGGCCAGGCACACCGCGAGGTCCAGCGCCGGGTCGGACAGCTTGATGCCGCCCGCGAGGCTGATGAAAACGTCCTTGTTCTCGAGGCGCAGGCGCAGATGCCGCTCCATCGCGGCCAGAAGCACCATCGTCCGGCGCGGGTCCAAGCCCGTCACCATGCGGCGCGGCAGCGGGTAGCGCGTCGGGCTCACGAGCGCCTGCACCTCGGCGAGCATCGGGCGCGTGCCCTCGAGCGCGACCGAGATCGCGCGGCCGCACAGCCCCGACGGGGCCTGCTGCACGAAGAAGCGCGAGGCGTCCGCGACCTCGGCCAGCCCCCCCTCGCGCATCTCGAAGACGCCGAGCTCCGAGGTCGGCCCGAAGCGGTTCTTGCGCGCGCGCAGCACGCGCAGCATGTGGTGCCGCTCGGCCTCGAAATACAGCACGGTGTCCACCAGGTGCTCGAGGACCTTGGGCCCGGCGAGCGAGCCCTCCTTGGTCACGTGCCCCAGCAGGAACAGCGTCGCGCCCGAGGCCTTCGCGTGCCGGAGCAGGGCGGCCGCGCACTCGCGCACCTGCCCGACGGTCCCCGGCCCCCCGGAGAGCTCGGGGTGAAACGTCGTCTGGATCGAGTCGATGACGATCGTCGCGGGCTTGAGCTTCTCCGCCGAGGCCACGATCCGGTCCAGAGCCGTCTCGGAAAGCAGGAATACGCCCTCGGGGGCGACGCCCAGCCGCCGCGCGCGCGAGGAGACCTGGGACAGAGACTCCTCGCCGCTGACGTACAGCACCGGCCCCGCGGACGCGAGCTTGCCCGCGACCTGCAGCATCAAGGTCGATTTCCCGATGCCCGGAGCCCCGGCCAACAGCACGACCTGGCCCGGGACCAGGCCCCCGCCGAGCAGGCGGTCGAGCTCGCCGATCTTGGTCGCGACGCGGACCTCGGGGCGCGAGGCGGCCTCCGCGAGCGGCGTCACCTCGGAGCGAAAATCGGTCAGGCCGCGTCGCCGGTCGGCCTTCTGCTCGAGTTCCTCGGCCATCGTGTTCCACTCGCCGCAGCCCGGGCATTGGCCGGCCCACTTGGACTCGGCCGCGCCGCAGGACTGGCAGCGGTAGACGGAGCGGGGCTTCACTTGTCGCCCCCCTTGCCGACCGCCGTCGTGCTGCCGAAGGTCAGCAGCCCCAACAGGTAGCCGATGTCCTTGTCCTCGAAGGTCACGTTGACCTGGGTCTCGAAGCGCGTCGTCTCGGCGAGATCCTGCACGCGCGCGCCGACCGAGACCAGCCGGTGCACCTGGACCTCCGTGCCGACGTCGTACTCGGGGCTCGAGAACGTGCGTCCGTTGATCACGCGGTTGCGCAGGAAATCGTAGGCCTCGGCGACCAGCGAGACGCGCCTGAGCCCGTCGACGTTCGGCAAAGGATGCACCTTGATGCCGACGCCGCCGCCGCCGCGAATCAGGCCGGCGTAGACGTCGTAGGCGTTCTCCTTGACCCAGCCGAGCCGCGCGTCGATCGTGTTCTTGCGCTCGAAGTCCGGTCCGCGCGGCAGGTCGGAGGGGTTCGTCATGTTCGAGACGCCGAGGTAGTAGTACCGCCACGGGCGCGGGACGATCCTCAGGCCGATGTCGCCGCGCGAGGCCTTCGCGGCCGGCTCGTAGCGGCTGTCGTAGGACCAGAAGACATGGAAGCGGTCGATGCCGCCGAGCAGGTTCTTCGCCGAGCCGGCGGCGTCACGAAGGTCGGAGACCGTCGACTTCACGTCGTCGGCCATCTTCTGGTCGGTCAGCAAGGTGCCGACCGTGCCGGAGCTGGAGTTCACCTTCGCCATCACCTGGTCCGTCTTCGAAAGGATGCTGTCGAGCTTCGCGGTGATCGAGGCCAGCCGGTCCAAGGCGTCGGTCACCTGGGGCTTGGTGTCGGCGAGCAGCTCGTTCATCGTGTTCGTGGTCTCGCGCAGGTTGCGCGTGATCACGTTCAGATTCTCGCCGAGGTTGTCCTTGCCGTTCATGCCGTCGATGAGCTTCTGCACGCTCTCGAGCGCCTTGCCGGCCGCCTTCACGAGGTCGATCGTCTCCTCGCCGCGCACCGTTTCCCCGGCCTCCACAACCCCGGACCCGGAATGACCCTGCTCGATGTCCAGGAACTTCGAGCCGATGATCGAGGTCGCGCCGATGCGGAAGTGCGCGTCGCGGTAGATGCGCACGCCCTGCTTGACCTTCAGCGTCAGCGTGACGCTGCCGTCCTCGAGCTTGAGGTCGCTGACCTTGCCGACCTCGACGCCGGAGAGCTTCACGATCGCCTTGTCCGGCAGCCCCGAGACGTCGCGGAACGACGCGTAAACCGGGTAGCGCTTCTCGAGCGTGAAGTCGCCGAGCCGGAAAATCGTGACCGCGAGCAGCAGCAGTCCGGACAGGACGAACGCGCCGACGCGGGCCTCGGTGGTCATCGGTCTAGGGACGCTTCCTCGCCGTCAGTCCAGCTCCTTGATCTTCATCTGGATCGGGCCCTGGCTGAGCCCCTCGACGAACTGGTGAACGTGCGCATCGCGGCTCTGCTTGATGTTCTCGGGGGTGTCGATCTGCAAAAAGCGGCCCTCGAACAGGAACCCGATACGGTCGGAAACCTTGTACGCGACCTTCATGTCGTGCGTGACGACGATCGCGCTCGCCCCCGTTTTCTTCTTTAAATCCAAGATCAAATCGCTGATGATCTCGGACATGATGGGGTCCAAACCGGTCGTGGGCTCATCATACAAAATATGCTTCGGCTCGGCGGCTATGGCCCGGGCCAAGGCCACGCGCTTCTTCATGCCGCCCGAGAGCTCGGCCGGCCGCAGGTCCTCGACCCCCTTCAGGCCCACCAACGCCAGCTTCTCGGTCGCGATCGAGCGGTACTTGGAGGCCGGGATGTCGGTCAAATAGCGCAGCCCGAACGTGACATTCTCCCATACCGAGAGCGAGTCAAAAAGGGCCCCTTCCTGGAACAGGTAGCCGAAATTGCGCCGCACATGCGCCATCTCGACCTCATCCTCGATCTTGGTGACGTCCTCGCCATCCACCAGGATGGCCCCCTGATCCGGCCTCAGCAACCCGATCACGCACCGAATGAACGTGGACTTCCCGGTCCCCGACCCCCCGATAATGGAGACCGTCTCCCCATCCTTGATGGTGAGATCGACCCCGCGGAGAACGTGCTTGGGCCCGAACGACTTGACGATCCCCTTGGCCTCGATCATGAAAAAAACAAATCGCTTCCGTTCGTGCCGATTCGCCGAGCAGGGCCCGCTCCAGGACGCCGACGATCCGTTTCAAAAAGAACCGTCATCCGATCCCCAGGACGACCAGGATGGCGGTGACGAAGTAGTCGATCACCAGGATCGAGACCATGCTCGCGACGACCGCGGCGGTCGTGGAGCGGCCGACGCCCTCGGCGCCGCCTCTTGTGTTCAGGCCCTTGTAGCAGCAGACGGTCGTGATCGCGATCGCGAAGAAGAAGGTTTTGATGAAGCCGTGGAAGAAGTGCTTGTTCTTCATGAACGTCAGGATGTCGTCCCAGTACACCGAGCTCGGGATGCTCAGCTTGGTGACCGAGACGACGAAGCCGCCGAAGGTGCCGGTGAAGTCGGCGAATACGGTCAAAAGCGGCAGCACGACCAGCATCGCGATGTAGCGCGGGATCACCAGGTAGCGCACCGGGTTCGTGCCGAGGGTGTACAACGCGTCGATCTGCTCGGTCACCTTCATCGTGCCGATCTCGGCGGTGATCGCGGCGGCCGCGCGACCGGCGACCACGAAGGCCGTCAGCACCGGCCCCAGCTCCTTGACCATCGAGAAGCCGACCAAGGTGCCGACGTAAAGCGGCTCGTTGAACAGGTCCTTCGAGGTCGTGCCCGACTGCAGCGCGAGCACCATCCCGGTGAAGAACGAGGTCAAAGTCGCGACCGGAAGCGACTCGACGCCGATGCGGACCATCTGGATCAAGGTCTGCCGGGCCTCGAGCCGAGACCGGACCGACCAGGTGAGGCTCGAGCGGAGCAGCGCGGTGACCTCGCCCAGGGCCTGGGCGATCCCGAGCAGGCGCGCGCCGACGAACCCGAGAGCCTCCTCGATCATTCGAGGTACCGCCTCGGCACGCGGGCCGCGAGGCCGGTCGCGATCTCGTACGGGATCGTGCCGAGCGCGCGCGCCGGCTCGGAGGCGTCGATGCGCCCGCGCCCTTGCCCGCCGATCAGCACCGCCTCGTCGCCGACCGCGACGGCCGGCACGTCGGTGACGTCGACCATCAGCATGTCCATCGAGATCGCGCCCACGATCCGGCAGCGCCGGCCGCGGACCAGGGCCTCGCCGCGGTTCGAGAGCCCGCGCGCGACGCCGTCGGCATAGCCGATCGGCAAGGTCGCGATCGAGCTCGGGCGCGCGGTCGTGAACGTCGCGCCGTAGCCCAGGCGGGTCCCGGCCGGAACGCGCTTCAGGAACACGAGGCGCGTCTTGAGCGACAGGACCGGCTCGAACGGCGGCATCAAGCCGTACAGCGCGAGCCCGGGGCGGACCATGTCCCAATGGCTCTCCGGGTAGCGCAGCGCCCCCTGGCTGTTCGCGAGGTGCTTGAGCGGGACCTCGACGCCGGCCGCGCGCGCCGCATCGACGGCCGCCTTGAACGCCGCAAGCTGGCCGCGCGTGAAGGCCTCGTCGGACTCCGCGCAGGCCAGATGGCTGTAGAGCCCCTCCGGACGGACGCGCTTGGACTTGGAGAGCAGGCCGAGCACCGCCGCCGCGGCCGCGACCGAGACCCCGATGCGCCCCATGCCGGTCTCGACCTTCACGTGGCAGGCGAGCTTGTAGCGCCGTCGCTCGGCCGACTCGACGAGGCGCCGCGCGCCCTCGAGGCTCGCGATCGTCGGCGTCAGCTTGAACGCGGCGCAGGCGTCGAAGCTCTCGAACGGGTACAGGCTGCCGAGCACGAGCACCGGGAGCCGGACCCCCGCGCGCCGCGCCGCGACGCCCTCCTCGACCGAGGAGACGCCGAGCCAGTCGGCCTTCTCGTCCTCCAGCGCGCGCGCGACGCGGGCCGCCCCGTGCCCGTAGGCGTCGGCCTTCACGACCCCGAGCACGCGTACGCCGGGCTTCAGGCGCCGGCGGAAAGCGCGGAGGTTAGCGCGGAGCTGAGAGAGGTCGATCTCCGCCCAGGTCGGGCGGTACTGGGCGGAGGCTCGGGCCGGCCGGGACGCCGCGGTCGCGGCCGTCATAGCACCGAGCGCTGGATGTCCTGGGGCGCGTCCGAACCCTCGGGCGCGGGGTTCTCGAAGCGCGTCCACTCGCGGAAGAACTGCAGGGGAACCGTGTCGGTCGGGCCGTTGCGCTGCTTCGCGATGATGATCTCGGCCTTGCGCTGGTCCTCGACGGAGACCTCGAGGGGCGACTTGTAGGAAGCCTCGCGGTAGATGAACATCACGAGGTCAGCGTCCTGCTCGATCGCGCCCGACTCGCGCAGGTCGGAGAGCATCGGCCGGCCCTCGCGGCCCTTCTCCTCGACGCGGCGGCTGAGCTGGGAAAGAGCGACGACCGGCACCTTGAGGTCGCGCGCGAGGGCCTTGAGGCTGCGGCTGATCTCCGAGACCTCCTGCTGGCGTCCGTCGCGGCGGGAGGCGTTGGAGCCGGCGACGAGCTGGAGGTAGTCGATCACGATCAACCCCAGCTCCTTGTTCCGGCGCGCCAGGTCCGAGGACAGGCGCCGGGCGCGCGTGCGGATGTCGACGATCGAGAGGCTGCCCGAGTCGTCTATGAACAGGTCGGCCTCGCCGAGGCGCGCGGCCGCGTTCGTCAGGTTCGTCCACAGCTCCTTCCTGAAGAAGCCCGAGCGTACCTGATGCAGGTCGGCCCGGGCCTCCGCGCAGACCATGCGCTGGAAGATCGAGTGCTTGCTCATCTCGAGCGAGAAGACGCCGACCGCGCGCGGCGTCGTCTTGTGCGTCGCGACCTGGGCCGCGATGTTCATCGCGAACGCGGTCTTGCCTTGGCTGGGGCGCGCGGCGATGATGATCAGGTCGGACTTCTGGAAGCCGGAGGTCAGCCGGTCGAGCTCCTTGAAGCCGGTCGAGACCCCGGTCACGAGGTTCTTGTTCTGGTGCAGCTTGCCGATCTGGTCGATGACCTCGTGCGCGAGCGTCGCCGAGCCCTCGAAGCCGTGGGACGCGGAGCCTTGCGCGACGCCGAAGATCCGGCGCTCCGCCTCGTCGACGATGCCCTGCATGTCCTTCTCGCCCGCGTGGCACTGGGAGATGATGCCCGTCGAGACGTTGATCAGCTCGCGCAGCACGAACTTCTCGCGGACGAGCTGCGCGTAGTGCTTGACGTGCGCGGCGGTCGCGACGCGGTTGATGAGGTCGGTCAGGTAGCCCTGGCCCCCGACCTCGGCCAGCGCCCCGTCGCGGCGCAGCTCCTCGGTGACCGTGATGAGGTCGGCGGCCTGCTGCTTGTTGTTCAGCGAGAAGATCGCGCGGAAGATCTTCCGGTGGGAGTCCTGATAGAAGTGCTTTTCCTCGACCCACTCGAGGGCCGAGTCGATCGCCTCGCGCTCGATCATCATCGAGCCGAGAACGGCCATCTCGGCCTCGAGCGCCTGAGGCGGGACCTTGTCGAGTCGTTCCATCGGGGCCTGCCTGGCGGCAGGGAACGGCGTCCTAAAGCTTAGGCGCGCGCTACGACGGAAACCTTGACCTTCGCCGAGACGCCGGGACGGAGCCGGATCTCGACCTCGACGTCGCCGACCATCTTGATCGGCGCCTCGAGCTGGACCGCGGCGCGGTCGATCTCGAAGCCCGACGCCTTCAGGCTCTCGGCGATGTCGGTCTTGCCGACCGAGCCGAAAAGATGGCCCTCGGGGCCGGCCGGCCGCGTGAACGAAAGGGCGGTGCCGTCCACCTTCTTCGAGAGCGCGGTCGCGGCCTCGACGGCCTTCGCGCGCTTCGCCATCAGGGCGTCCTTGCGGCGCCCGAGCTCGGCGAGCGCGGCCGGGGTCGCCTCCTCGGCGAGGGAACGCGGCAAGAGATAATTGCGCGCGAAGCCCCGCTTGACCTCCTTCACGTCACCGAGCGAGCCGACCCTATCGACGTCTTGGCGGAGAATGACTTTCATCGCGGCCTCACGAGTAGACGAACGGCAGCAAAGCGATCGTCCGCGCCCGCTTGACCGCGGTCGCGAGCTGGCGCTGGTGCTTGGTGCAGACGCCGGTCACGCGGCTCGACAGGATCTTTCCGCGCTCGGTCGTGAACGACCGCAGCACGGCGATCTGCTTCCAGTCGATCTCGCGCACCTGGTCCGCGCAGAAGCGGCAGACCTTGCGGCGCGGCACGAACGGTCCGCGCCGGCGCGGCGGGCCGCCGGCCGAATGGCCCGTATGGGACGACGGGGCCGAGGCAACGGAAGGGGCCGCGGCGGGAGCCGGGGCCGGGGTCTCGGGTGCCGCCGCGGGGGCGGGCTTCATGTCTTCAGCCATTTGAACCTCTCAAAAAGGGACTTCTTCCAGGTCGCCGTCCTCTCCTCCGCCTTCGGCCGGGGCGTCGGCGACCGAGCCCCCCGCCATCTCGGAGCCCGCGCCGGAAACGCCGGCCGCGGCCCCGACCTTCGCGTCCGCCATGCTCTCCAGGAACTGGACCCGGCGCGCCTCGACTTCGATGCCGGTCCGCTTCTGGCCCTGCTTGTCCTCGTAATCCCGGCTGCGCAGCCGGCCCTCGACGTGCACCGGGCTGCCCTTCTTAAGCCGCTGGCCGCAACGCTCGGCCGTCTCCTTCCAAACGATCACCGGGATGAAGGACGTGTCGTCCTTCCACTCCCCGGTCGCGGTGTCCTTGTAGCGCCGATTGACCGCGATGCTGAAGCGGCACATCGCCGCGCCCTTCTGCGTAAAACGCAAGTCCGGATCGCGCGTCAAACGCCCGACCAGCGCGACGTGATTCTGCTCCGGAAGCCGGATGCCCGCCATGATTCCTCCGCCGACTCTCTAACCCGATCCCGAGACGCTCAGGCCGTCTTGGGAGCCTTCGCCTTCTTCGGGGGCCGCGGCTTCAACTCGGAGCCCCGAACGGTCATCGTGCGCATCACGTTATCGGAGACGTGAAAATGATGGTTAAGGCGCGAGAGCAGGCCGCCCGGGCCCTGGAACTTCAGCAGGGCGTAGTAGCCCTCCCGCGACTGGTGGATCGGATAAGCCAGCTTGCGCCGGCCCCACAGATCCTCGCCCGTCAGCTCCCCGCCCTCTTGGGCGATGAGCTTCTTGGTCTTCTCGAGAACCTCTCCGACCTGCGCGTCAGAAAGTTGCGGCTTAATGATGACGACGGTTTCGTATTTGGCCATTGGATGAGGAAATATATCAAAAATCCGACGGAATAGCAATCGCGCCGCGTCGTCGCGGCGCGGATTCCTTGCGGTCCTTCGCTGCCGGCCGGAGCCTAGGCTCCGTTCCAGGATTGTATCTTTTCTAGTCGCCGGGAGGCAAGGTCGTCAGCATGTGCCGCATGACCTCGTCCACCTGCTCGCGCAGCGGCGAGTCGATCAACCGCCCCGCGCGATCCTCGATGAGCCCCTTCACGAACGTCCGTCCGATGGTCCTGCCCAGGTCGCCGCCGCCGTTGACCGCCGCCCCCGCGCTGGCGCCTTTCTCGCTCTCCCAAAGCGTCGCCCCCGTCTTGGCGTCGACGAGCCTGAACTTCAGCTTCACGCTCTTCTGCTGATAAACTCCCAGGTTCACGTTCTTGTAATCCAGAACCTCGCCGTAAAAGACCCGATCGACGTCCAGCGCCTCGCCGATCTTCTGCGGCGTCACCGCCTCGAGCTGGCCGCCCTCGTTGACGCTGAGCTTGGTCCGCAGCGCCTCATCGACCGCGCTCGTCTCGAGCGGCGCGTACCCCCGCCGTCCGATCTTCTCGCTGAAAACCTTCCTGACATAGCCCGGCGCGGAGAGGTCGACGCTCTGATTCGCGAGCGGCAACACCGCGACCTTATGCCCGAACAAAACCTCCCGCCGAGGCTCCGTCGAGCACCCGCCGACCATCAGGGCTCCTATTAATAGGAGAGGAAGCGCCGCTTCGCCGTTTTTCAACTATTCAAAGTCTGACACCCGGCGTCGTCAGGCCGCGACCGCCTCGCGCAAGCGGCCATTGGTGGCCGGGCCGCCCTTCGTCGGCAGCTTCGACAGCTCGTCGTACAGGTGCACCGCGCTCAGGATCGCCTTCTTGAAGTCGCCGATGTGCAGGCTCTCGTTCTCGGAGTGCGGGTTCGAGTACGGGTCCTCGACGCCGATCAATAGCGCCGGCGCGCCGCCCAACGCCTTCGCGAACGGTCCGACGAACGGTATCGAGCCGCCGCAGCCGATGAACACCGCGTCGCGCCCGTAGCCCTTCGCGAGCGCGCGCCGCGCGGCCTGGAAGGCCGGGCCGTCCGGGTCGGTGCTCCACCACGGGTTCGCGGTCTCGTTCGAGAACGCCACCTTCACGCCCCACGGGGCCTGCTTCTTAAGGAAGTCCTTCAGCTGCTTCAGCACCTTCCGAGGCTTCATCGCCGGCACGATCCGGATGCCGACGTGGGCCCAGGCCGACTCGCAGACGATGTTCGCCACATCCTTGCGCGAGCTCGCCTGGATCGCGTTGACGGAGATCGACGGCTGGCGCCACAGCTTCTCGAGCGGCTCCGCCTTGCCGCCTATCAGCTTCACGCCGGGCAGAACCTCGGCCTGGCGGCGGAACTCCTTCTCGGTGTACTTCAAGGACTTCAGGCTCGCGCGCTCGGTCTTGTTCATCGCGCGCACGTCCGCGGTCAGCCCCGGGATCGCCGGGCGGCCGTCCTTGTCGACGAGGGCTCCGAGCATCTTCGAAAGCGCGATGACCGGGTCGACCAGCGGGCCGCCCCACATGCCGGAGTGCAGCGGGTGGTCCGCCGAGCGGACCTCCACGTCCAGGGAAACGATGCCGCGCAGGGCCGTCGTGATCGACGGCAGGCCGGTGTCGTAGTTCCCGGTGTCGGTCAGGATCATGATGTCCGCCTGCATCTTGCCGGCGTAGCGCTCCAGGAAGGCCTCCAGATGCTCCGAGCCGATCTCCTCCTCGCCCTCGATCAGCACCTTCACGTTCAGCGGCAGGCGCCCCTCGGTCTGAAGATAGGAGGCGATCGCCGCCGCGTGCACGATCACGCCGGCCTTGTCGTCGGCCGAGCCGCGGCCCCACAGGCGGCCGTCGCGCTCGACCGGCTCGAACGGCGGGCTCTTCCACTTCTCCTCGCGCCCGGCCGGCTGGACGTCGTGGTGCGCGTAAAGCAGCACGGTCGGGCGGCCCGGGGCGTGCAGCCAGTCCGCGTAGACGTAGGGATGCGCGTCGCCGAGCCTCAGCAGCTCGACGTTCTCCAAGCCGCGGGCCTTCAGCAGCTCGGCCACGGCCTCCGCGGAGCGGTTCACCTGGGCCGGGTCGAAGCCCGGAAAGCTGACCGAGGGGATGCGGACGAGGCCCTTCAGATCCTCGAGGTACTCGTCGAAATGCTCGGCGGCGTGGTCGGCGGCGGACATGGCTCCTCCCATGGAATCGGCGCGAAATAAATCCGAAAAGCGATTCTACTATTTTATCGTCGACATGCGCCTCGGCCTCTGCTTCTGCATCTACTTCCTGATCCTCGCGGGCTGGGCCCTGGCCGCGCCCGGAGGGCTCACCCCCGTCGACTACTACATCCAGAAAGGCGACGAGCAGTCCGCCGCGCGCCAGTACGCGGAGGCGGTCAAGACCTACGGCCAGGCGGTCGACGCCTGGACCTCCGACATGGGCTTCAAGAAGCGGGCCCTCGCGAACTTCAAGCGCGGCCTGGCCCGGGCTTTGGCCGGGGACCTCAAGCCGGCGCTGGAGGACCTCAACGTCGCGGTCGAGCTGGACCCCAAGAACCCGGAGATGCTGGTCGCGCGCGGCGTCGTGCAGTTCCGGCGGCGCGCGACCGACAAGGCCTTGAAGGACGCCGGGCGCGCGCTCACGCTCGACCGGCGGCTGGTGGCCGCCAACGTGCTGCGCGCCTGCGCGCTCGACAGAAGCAAGAACCCGCGCGGCGCGGCGCGCGCGGCCACCGCGGCGCTCAAGGTCGCGCCTCAAAACGTCGAGGCGCTGATCGCGCGCGGGATCGCGCTGCTCCACTCCGGGGCGCTCGGCAAGGCGATGGTCGACCTCGACCGGGCGGTCGAGCTGGCCCCGAAGAACGCGCGGGCCTACTATTGGCGGGCCGCGACCTATAAGAAGCGCAAGATGAAGGACTCCCGGAAGCTCGACGAGGGCTACGTGAAGCGCCTGCGCCCGGATCTCGAGGAGCAGGTCAAGAAACGAGGATCGCCGTACCTCTATCCGCTGCCTTTCGGCGACTGACCCTTCCTTTGTGCAGCGGCAGGATGAAGCTGAAGGTCGAGCCTTTCCCGGCCGCGCTCTCGGCCCAGATGCGCCCGCCGTTCGACTCCACGATCGTCTTCACGATATAAAGGCCCAGGCCGGTCCCGCCGATGTTCATCGCCTTGGCCGCGTCCGTGCGGTGAAAGCGCGTGAAGAGCAACGGCAGGTCCCCGGGCGCGATCCCGATGCCGGTGTCGCGGACGTCGACGCGCGCGAACGCCCCCTCGGCGCGGGCCTCGATCTCGACCATGCCGCCCGGCCGGTTGTACTTGATCGCGTTGTCGATCAAGTTTTGGAGCACCTGGGTCACCTGGTCCTCGTCGGCGCGCGCGACCAAGGCCCGCGGCGCCTCGACCGACACCGCGATCCCCTTGCGCCTCGAGAGCGGACCGACGCTCGCGACATAGCGCGAGACCAGCCCGGCCAGGCGCACCGGCCCCGGACGGCACGGGGCGCGGCCCCTCTCCAGGGCGCCGATCGTCAGCAAATCCTCGACCAAGGCGCCCAGGCGGTCGGCGTGCCGCTCGATCGTCTTGACGAAGCCCAGCCGGCGGCGCAGGTCGTCCATCGCCCCGCAGCGCAGCGTCTCCGCGTAGCCCTTGATCGCCGCGATCGGGGTGCGCAGCTCGTGGGAGACGTGCGCGACGAAGTCGCGCTGCATCTTCTCTCTCTCGGCCAGACGCCGGGCCTCGGCGGCGCGCTCCCGGACGCGAAGCTCCAGCTCCGCGTGCGAGCGCTCGAGCTCGGCCTGGCGCTTGACCTGCTCGGTCTTGCGGAGCAGCTCGACGAAGACGCGGACCTTCGCGCGCAAGATCTCCGGCACGATCGGCTTGAAGATGTAGTCGACGGCCCCCAGCTCGTAGCCGCGGGTGACGTGCGTCTCGTCGGTGTCGTGCGCGGTCAGAAAAATGATGGGGGTATACGAGGTCCTGTCGCGCGAGCGTATCATCGAGGCGGTCTCGAACCCGTCAAGCTCCGGCATCTGCACGTCGAGCAAGATGACCGCGAACTCCTGCTTGAGGAGCCGCCTCAAGGCCTCCTCGCCGGACCCCGCGAGGACCAGCTCGTGCCCGTCCTGCTCGAGCATCGCCTTCAACGCGACCAGGTTGGACGGCCGGTCGTCGACCAGCAGGATGTTGGCTTTCGCGTCCATCAGCACGACCTCCCGCAGAGCCCGGCGGAGGCGTCGGTGGCGAGACTACGCTGCGCGAACAACGCGCCGGACCGGAGCGCCTCGAGCTCGGCGTTCACCGGTACATCCAGACGCGCAGCATCGACAGCAGCTGCCGCACGTCGACCGGCTTCGCGATGTAGTCGGAGGCTCCGGCCTCGATGCACTTCTCGCGGTCGCCTTTCATCGCCTTCGCGGTCAGGGCGACGATCGGCAGGTCCTTGAAGGGTCCGATCTTGCGTATCGCGCGCATCGTCTCGTAGCCGTCCATCTCGGGCATCATGACGTCCATCAGCACGATGTCCACCTCGGGCGCCTTCTGAAGCAGCTCGATCGCGTCCTTGCCGTTCTCGGCGTGCAGCACGTCGATGCTCTGCTTCTCGAGCACGCTCGTCAACGCGAAGATGTTGCGCACGTCGTCGTCGACGACCAGCACCTTCTTGCGCGCGAGGAGCGGGTCGATTTGGTGCAGCCGCTCGAGCGTCTTGCGCTGGCTCTCCGGCAGCCGCGACTCGACCCGGTGCAGGAACAGCGAGGTCTCGTCGAGCAAGCGCTCGGCCGACCGCACGTCCTTCAGGATGATCGACTTCGCGAGCTTCCTGAGCCTGGACTCCTCCTTCGCGGAAAGGTCGCGGCCGGTGTAGACGATCACCGGCAGCGTCCTCAGCGCCTCGTCCTTGCGCATCGCCTCGAGCAGCTCGAAGCCCGAGATATCGGCCAGCCCCAGGTCGAGCACCATGCAATCGTGCTTGCGCGACGCGAGCGCCTCCAGGGCCTCGGCCCCGGTGGCGACCGCGGTGGTCTCGATGTCGTCGTTCGCGATCAGCTCGACCAGGCTCTTGCGCTGGACCTCGTCGTCCTCGACGATCAGCAGGCTCTTGACCCGCCGCTCGATGAAGCTCTTGATGTCCGTCAACGCCCCGACGAGGGCGTCCCGATCGACCGGCTTCTGCAGGTAGGCCATCGCGCCGACCTTCAAGCTGCGCTGCCGCTCCTCCTCGACCGAGATGACGTGCACCGGCACGTGCCGCGTCTGGGGGTCGTGCTTCAGCATGTCCAGTATCCGCCAGCCGTCCATGTCCGGCAGGCGCAGGTCGAGGGTGATCGCGTCCGGCTTGTGCTTCTGCGCGAGAGTCAGCGCCTCGTCGCCGCGGCGCGCGACCAGCCCCTTGAAGCCCTGCTCGCGCGCCATGTCCAGCAGCACCGGGGCGAAGGCGACGTCGTCCTCGACGATTAGGAGCACCTTGTCGCCGGGCTGGATCTCCTCGCGGTCGTCGTTGACGCGCACCTCGCCGGCCTGCACGTACTCCGGCTCGGAGCGCAGCGCCTCGCGCACCAAGGCGGCGGCGTTGGCGTTGGCGTTGGCGTTGGCGTTGGCGTTGGCGTTGGCGTTGGCGTTG
>CAZMIB010000082.1:0-14070 GCA_964566245.1 uncultured Elusimicrobia bacterium
ACGATGAAGAACTGGCTGCCGTTCGTGTTCGGCCCGGCGTTCGCCATCGCGAGCGAGCCGCGCACGATCTTGTGGTCGTTGATCTCGTCGGCGAACGTGTAGCCGGGGCCGCCGGTGCCGGTGCCCTCGGGGCAGCCGCCCTGGATCATGAAGCCCTTGATGACCCGGTGGAAGTTGAGCCCGTCGTAAAAACCCTTCTTGGCCAAGGTCGTGAAGTTCTTGACCGTGCCGGGAGCTTCCTTGTCGAACAGCTCCAGATTGATGGTTCCCTTGCTGGTCTGCATTATCGCTTTGGGCATGGCTCGATAATAGCAATTTCGAGGAGGCCTAATGACCCGGGGGCCGATGGCGCGCCATTTCGGGTCCGAAGGGCCTGGGCGGGGGGTGGCGCCGGAGAGATAGGATGTCGGCAGCCTACGGAGACCGACATGAAGCTTTATCGCGCGCTTGCCTTGATCGTGGGACTTTCCGCCGCGGCCGCTCCCCTGCGGGCGTCGACCTCCTTTCCTGCCGCGCGCGCCGAGACGCGCGAGCCCTATCTCGGCCTGGGCCGCCCCACGGCCGACCGCGGCTTGGAGCCCCCGACCCTGCGCCTCGCGATGATCGACCGCGAGGGCCAGGAGTTCTCCTCCGACGGCGATGAGGCCGTCCGGGAGATGATCCAGAAGCGCGTCGCCGCGCGCGAGGCCGCGCGGGGACTTGAGCTTCAGCAGGGCGGCAAAGTCGAGGAGGGCATCGCGTTGTTGCGGAAGGCGGCGGAACGCGGGTCTGTCGACGCTCAAACCAAGCTGGGCTTCTGCTACATGAACGGGGAAGGCGTCGAGCAGGACGAAAAAGAGGCTTTCGAGTTGTTCCATCAAGCGGCCGAGGGCGGCGAGCGCATCGCCCAGTTCATGCTCGGGACGGGCTATGCCTACAACCACCCCGACGTGGCGGCGTTGTGGTTCGAGAGGTCGGCTCAAGGCGGCTACGCCCCGGCGGCTCGAACCCTCGGCCTGATGTTCGAGCGCGGGGAAGGTGTGCCGAGGGACCTGATCCAGGCCTTGGCTTACCTGATGCTGGCCATGGCCGACGGCGACGCGAAGGCGCGGGAGGCGGCGTCTCGGATATTGCCCCAGGTATCCCCCGCGGAAGCGAAGCAGGCGGCGGAGTACGCGGCGCGCTTGAAGGTCATACAGATGGAATTGCTGCGCAAGCCCTGACGCGGGCTTAACGAGTTTTTACGTCGTACTAGGTCCATTGTCCGTTCCCGCCTGGGACCTTCGGCCCTGAAGCGCGAGGGCTTCGCCCGTCATCCTTTCTTTGTGACCAGAAAGGCCCTTCTGTTGGCCCTGCTCCTGCGCGGAGCCCCGGCTCTAGGCGTCGACAAGATGCGCTCGGAGGTCGTCGACGCTCCGGCCCCCATCATCGTCCCCGCGCCGGCGGCCGGCCTTTCGAGCCCGCTCCAGACTCCGAGCCTTTCCGTTTCCGCGCCCACTCTCGCGCCCCAGGCCTCGCTATCTCCCTCGCCCCCCGTTGGGGGAAGAGGAGTTGGTGAGGGGGGGCTTAGCATAGCGCCGGCGCCTTCGCTCCAACCCCCTGGCTTGAGCGAAAGCAATCCGGGCGCCGTGCCATCACCCCCACCCTCATCCAGTCCCAGCCGCCCCCCTCTACGGCCAGGCCCGTGGGGGAGCCCGCCGGGCTCCCCCCGTCCCATGTACGGGAGAGGGAGAGTTGAAACGGCGCCTGCGGCCACGCTCGAGGAGCGGATTTCCTCGGTCGAGCGCGCCGCGGCGGCGGAGGGCGAGCCGGAGCCGGAGGCCCGCGCTTACCGAAGCTTCGCCGAGAAGGCGCGGCATTTTCTCGGCGCGGCCGACGCGCCGGTCCTTTCCGCCGGCGAGGCCGAGCCGTCCGCGCCGGCGCAGGTCCAAGCCCAGGGTCGCGAGGGCCTCGGACGTCCGCAGGCCGCCTCGCCCGCCGAGCGGGTCCTCTCCCGCGTCCTGGCCGAGAACCCGGCGGTCGAGCCGGCTCTCGCCGCGGTCTTCGACGCCCCCGGACGGGAGAGCCTCCGCGACGGCGACTGGAAAGGCGAGCTGGCCCGGGTCCTGGAGCCTTTCCTTCGCAACCGCGCCGCGCGAGAGGAGACGAGCTACGAGGACTACATGGCGCGCCTCGGCGGGGACGCGGCGGCGCGCGAGCGCGCCGACTTCGCGAGGCTCCTGGTCAAGCAGGCCGGCCATAGGACCGACGGCGACACTTATTTTTTCCGCGACCATCCGCTTTGGAAAGGCCCGCTGGAGGAGTACCTGGCCAAGCGCGTCGCCGAGCGCCGCGCCGCGCGTACCTTGACCGTGCAGTCGGTCGGCACCGGCTCGGGCGCGGAGGCTTACGGGCTCGCGATCATGGTCGACCGCGCGCTGCGCGCGGCCGGCGAGGACCCCTCCCGCTGGGAGGTCGGCATCCTGACCTACGACGTCAGCCTGAAAAGCCTGCTGCTCGCGGGCCGAGGCCTGTTCGCGCTGACGCCGAAAGACGAGCCGGTCTTCAAGGAGGTCGGGGCGGAGCGCTACTTCGAGCCGCGCGGCGCGGGCCTCAGGCTCGCGGCCCCGCTGAGGAGTTGGATCAAGCCGGTGTACGCCGATCTCGATCAAGCCGACCAGCATCCGATCGTGCTCAAGCCGCGCGCGGACGTGGTGTTCGTGAACTACCTGCTGCACCTGCTGCGGCTGACCCCGGCCGCGGCCCTGGCCGACCATTGGCTGTCGGGGACCTGGTCCGATCACGGCTTCCTGAGCATGGCCCAGCTCCTCGTCGCCGAGGTCGGCGCGAGCCCGCGCGCGCCGGCGGCGATCGGCGCGTCCAAGCCGCTCGTGCAGCGC
The DNA here is from genome assembly GCA_964566245.1 of uncultured Elusimicrobia bacterium. Taxonomy (GTDB): domain Bacteria; phylum Elusimicrobiota; class Elusimicrobia; order CAZMIB01; family CAZMIB01; genus CAZMIB01. Next base: position 2,859 of record CAZMIB010000082.1, read on the forward strand.
ATGCGCGAGCGCGTGGGCGTCGTCGGTTGGTCGTACTTCGGGGACGGTTTCGAGTCGCTCGCCGGCTTCGCTCAAAGCTTGAACAATTGGATGCTCGGCTGGCGCGCCCCGGCGCGCGCGGCGTCGAGGCTGGGCGCGGAGCTGGAGCGGGGCCTGCGCGCCGATCCGTTCAAGGCTTTCGAGGCCGATCCCCGCGTGGCGGACTATTTGGAGAGCCTGCGAGCGAGGGGCGTCACGGCGACCTTGACCACCGAGACCCTGCCGCTGGCGTTCATCGCGCGCCGGCGAGAGGTTTTCGTCAACGTCGGCTGGGTCCTCGCGGGGCCGCTGGCCGGCGAGAGGTTGGAGCTTCTGAAGCAGGAGGTCGAGCGCGGCTTGAGAGGCATGGAGGGCGCTGTTCCGGAGCTGAACGTTCCGCGGCCGCCCCAGCCCTTCGAGCACCCGGACCTCGGCAAGGGCGAGGCGACGTTGTTCGGGCACACGCTGGAAGGCGCCGCGCTCAGGCTCGGCCGCTTCGGCGGGCACGCGGCGGTATTCTGGCTGACCCGCCGCCTGACGCCCATCTCCGACGCCTACCGAGGGGAGAACGTGGCGCTTAAGGAGCAACCCAAAAGACCCGCCCGATCCTCGGGCGGCTGGGCCGTGAAGATGTAGTAGGGGGACGTCAGGCGCGGACGGCCGCGCCGTCGGGGCCGAGCAGCCGCAGCAGCTCGCTCGGCAGGGAGAAGGATACGTTTTCGTCGACGGTCTCGAGTTCCTCGACCGTCGCCACGCCGAAGCGCTCGCGACAGGCGGCCACCGTCTCCTGGACCAGTACCTCTGGGGCCGAGGCCGAGGCGGTCAGACCGAGCGTCCTCACGCCGCGAAGCAGCTCCGCGGTCACGTCCGACGCGCTCTCGATCAGCTTGGCCGGCGTGCCGGCCGAGAGGGCGACCTCCACCATCCGCAGGGAGTTCGAGCTGTTCGGGGCCCCGAGCACGAGCACCAGGTCGACTTTGGGCGCCAGGGCCTTTACCGCGTCCTGCCGGTTTTGCGTCGCGTAGCAGATGTCGTCCTTGCCGGGCTCGCGCATCACCGGGAAGCGGCGCCGTAGGACGTCCAGGATGGCGCGCGCGTCGTCGAGGCTGAGCGTGGTCTGCGTGACGACGGCGACGTTCCCGGGGTCGGGAACCTCGACGCGCTCGGCGTCCTCGACGGTCTCGATCAGGCGCAGCGCCTCGGGGGCCTCGCCGAAGGTTCCGACGACCTCGTCGTGGCCGCGGTGGCCGACCAGGAAGACGGTCCGGCCCTCGCGCGCGAACGCGAGGGCCTCGAGGTGGACCTTCGTGACCAGAGGGCAGGTCGCGTCGATGACGCGCAGACGGCGAAGGCGCGCTCGCTCGCGGACCTCGGGCGAGACGCCGTGGGCCGAGAACACCGCCGTGGCGCCCTCGGGGACCTCGTCGAGCTCGTCGACGAACACCGCTCCCTTGGCCTTGAGGTCCTCGACCACGCGGCGGTTGTGGACGATCTCCTTGCGCACGTACAGCGGCCGGCCGCAGGCCGCGAGGGCCTTCTCGACGGTTTCGACCGCGCGCACGACGCCGGCGCAGAAGCCCCTGAGGCGCGCGACGACGAGCTTCTCGACGCGGACCTCGGGCGCGCTCATCAGGCCTCGTTCTTCGTGGGAGAGGGGGAGGGGAGCCAGGCGGCGACGCGGTCGGCGATCCCCTTCGGCGTGAGGCCGGTCCGCTCGTAGAGCTTGGCCGGGGCGCCGTGCTCGACGAACGCGTCGGGCAGGCCCAGCCTGAGGACCCGCGCGGGCTCCGGGCCGAGGGCCTCGAGCACCGCCGAGCCGAACCCGCCGACGATCGTGTTGTCCTCGATCGTCACCAGGCGCGGGCAGCGCCGCGCGGCCTCGCGCAGCAGCTCGGCGTCGAGCGGCTTCACGAAGCGCATGTTGAGGACGCCGGCCGAGATGCCCCGCTCCTCGAGCAGTCGCGCCGCCTCGAGGGCCGGGTGCACGCGGCCGCCGATCGCGGCCAAAGTGACGTCGCGCCCGCGGCGCACCTCGACGCCCTTGCCGATCGGCAGGGGCGCCGGCTGCTCGTCCATCGGGATGCCGAGCCCGATGCCGCGCGGGTAGCGGATCGCGACCGGGCAGTCCAGCGCGAGCGCCGTCTTCAGCGCGTGCTGCAGCTCGTTCTCGTCGGCCGGCGCGAGGACCGTCATGTTCGGCAGCATGCGCAGGTACGAGAGGTCGAAGGCCCCGTGGTGCGTCGGGCCGTCCTCGCCGACCAGCCCGGCGCGGTCGAGGCAGAAGACGACCGGCAGGCCCTGCAGGCAGACGTCGTGCGCGATCTGGTCGAAGCCGCGTTGCAGGAAGGTCGAGTAAATCGCGACGACCGGCTTCAGGCCCTCGCAGGCGAGGCCGGCCGCGAACGTCACCGCGTGCTGCTCGCCGAGGCCGACGTCGTAGTAGCGCTTGGGGAAGCGGTCGCGGAAGGCGTCGAGGCCGGTGCCCTCCGGCATCGCGGCCGTGATCGCGACCACGCGCGGATCCTCCTCCGCGAGGCGCAGCAAGGTCTTCGAGAAGACCTTCGTGTACGCCGGCGCGGGCGGAGTCGGCGCGGCGTGGATGCGGCCCGTCGCGGCGTCGAAGCGGCCGAGGCCGTGGTAGACGATCGGGCTTTCCTCGGCCGGGCCGTAGCCCTTGCCCTTCTTCGTGACGACGTGCAGGAACACCGGCCCCTTCAGGCTCTTCACCGCCTCCAGCGCGCGCGTGAGCTGGGCGATGTCGTGGCCGTCGACCGGTCCGAAGTACGAGAAGCCGAGCTCCTCGAACAGCATCCCGGGGAAAAGCAGGACCTTCGCGCGGCGGACCGCGCGCAGCGCGCCCGAGCCGAGGAACCGCGTGCGGTTCATCAGCCGCTCGATTTTCTTCTGCGCGTCGCGGACGCGGTTGAGCGTCAATATCCTTAGGAGGGCCCCGCCGAGCGCCCCGACGCGGCTGGAGATGAACATCTGGTTGTCGTTGAGCACGACCAGAAGGTCCGTCCCGACCTGGGCCGCGTTCTGCAGCGCCTCGAACGACATGCCGCCGGTCATGCAGCCGTCGGAGACGACGGCGACGACGCGCCGGTCCTCGCGCTTATGGTCGCGCGCCGCGGCCATGCCGAGCGCCGCGGAGATCGCGGTCGAGGCGTGGCCGGCCCCGAAGGCGTCGTACGGCGACTCGTCGCGGCGCAGGAAGCCCGAGAGGCCGCCGAACTGGCGCAGCGTCAGCAGCTTGTCCTGGCGCCCGGTCAGCGCCTTGTGGCCGTAGGTCTGGTGGCCGGTGTCCCAGACGAGCCGGTCCTTCGGGGTGTCGAAGACGTAGTGCAGCGCGACGGTCAGCTCGGTCGCGCCGAGGGAGGCGCCGAGATGGCCGCCGATCTTGGAGACCGTCTCGACGACGAGCGAGCGCAGCTCCGCGCAGACTTGGGGCAGCTTCTCGGCCGGCAGCCGGCGCAGGTCCTCGGGGCTCTTGATCGAACGCAGCAGTTCCATGGTGTCAGCTCTCCCTGCGCAGCACGTAATCGGCGAGATCGCGCAGCATCCAAGCCCGGCGGCCGAGCGGCTCGAGCGCCGCGAGCGCCTTGGCGGTCGCCTGCCGCGCCAGCCGCCGCGAGCGCTCCACGCCGTGCACTCGCGGGAAGGTCATCGGGGAGGTCTCCCCGAGGTCCAAAAGGTCGTCGGTGATCTGAAAAGTCAGTCCGAGCTCGCGGCCGTAGGCCGCGAGGGCGGCGCGCCGGCGGGAGGAGGCGCGCGCGAGCACGGCCCCGGACTCGAGACAGCCGGCGATCAAGGCGCCCGTCTTGCGGCGGTGGATCGAAAGCAGGGCCTCGGGCGTGACGGCTCCGGGCTCTCCGAGCCCCTCGTCATCGGCGGCGAGCACATCGTCCGCCTGGCCGCCGACCATGCCGCGTGAGCCGGCCGCGGCCGCGAGGACGGAGACGGCCTCTATGACGTCCTCGGCCCGGACGCCCTTGATCCGCGCGTTCAACGCCGCGAGCTCGAAAGCCCGGGTCAGGAGCGCGTCGCCGGCGAGGATCGCGATCGCCTCGCCGAAAAGCTTATGGTTCGCCGGGCGACCGCGCCGCTCGTCGTCGTCGTCCATCGCCGGGAGGTCGTCGTGGACCAAGGAGTAGGTGTGGATCAGCTCGGCGGCGCAGGCCGTCGGCAGGGCCGAGGCGGGCTCGGCGCCGCAGGCCTCGGCGGCCGCGAGCACGAGGATCGGCCTCAGGCGCTTGCCGCTGGAAAGCAGGGAGTGACGCATCGAGCGCCCGAGCACGCCCTCGGCGGGAACGTGGGCCTCGAGGGCTTTCTCGACGAGGACGCGGCGCGCCTCGAAATAGGCCTTGAGGCGGTCGGTCATCGGCGAGGCGGCGCGGCGCGCGGATGAATTCAGGGCTTTCTCCGGCAGGCTTTGGGATTGTCGGACGGGACCTTTCTTCGTGCGATCCGGCGTTATTATACCCTAATTTCGGGGTCCCCGGGCGACCGCTCTTCCTATATATAAGGGCCGCTCACGTCGATTGCAAACGTGAGGCGCGATTAGTATACTCCGCCCCGGAGGGAACATGAGACGATTTTCCGCCTTCGCCGTCGTGATAGCCGCCGCCTGCTTGGCCGCCTGCGGGAAGGGGGGCAACGTGCAGCGGATCGCCGTGGCGATGCCGCTGACCGGCGACATCGGCACCGAGGGTCAAGGCATCAAGCGCGCGGTCGAGCTGGCGGTCGCCGAAGCCAACGACGCGAAGCGCTTTCCCTTCATGCTGGAGGCCAGCGCCTTCGACGACCGGGCCGATCCGAAAGAGGCCAAGAACGTCGCGAATCTGATCGTCTCCGACTCGCGCATGATCGGCGTGGTCGGCCATTACAACTCCGGCTGCTCGATCCCGGCGGCGCAGGTGTACGCGCAGGCGAACCTGCCGATGATCTCTCCGGCCTCGACGAATCCCAAGCTGACCTTGCAGCAGCTCGAGCCCGGCTGGGTCGGGCCGAAAAGCGTCTTCCGCGTCGTGCCGACCGACGACGTGCAGGGCTCCTACACCGCGGACTTCGCTGTCCAGCGCCTGAAGCTCAAGAAGTTCGCGGTCGTGCACGACAAAACGGCCTACGGCCAGGGCCTGTCCGAGGAGTTCAAGCGCCGTTTCGAGCAGCTCGGCGGCAAGGTCGTCAGCTTCGACGGGATCGCGATCGGCGACAAGGACTTCAAGGCCCTGCTGACGCGCATCCGCTCGACCTCGCCGGAGGGCGTGTACTTCGGCGGGCTGTACCCCGAGTGCGGCCTGCTGATCAAGCAGGCGCGCGAGCTCGGCATGAAGACGCCGTTCTTCTCGGGCGACGGCTCCAAGACCGACGGCCTGTTCGAGGTCTCGGGCGACGCCTCCGAGGGCTCGTACTTCACGATCACCGGCATCCCGGTCGAGTTCCTCCCGAGCGCGAAGGCGTTCATCGACAAGTACCACGCCAAGTATCCGGGCATCGAGATCAAGCCGTTCGACCACTTCGGCTACGAGGCCGCGAACATCCTGATCGAGGCCTTGGCGCAGGTCGGGCCCGACCGCGCGAAGCTGATCCAGGCCCTGCACTCGATCAAGCACGACGGCGTGCTCGGCGTCACGGCCTTCGACGACAAGGGCGACACGCTCTCGAAGACGATCACGATGACGAAGGTCGAGAAGCGGAAGTTCGTCCCCGTCGGCTCGATGTAATGTTCTTTCAGCAGACGATCAACGGCCTGGTCCTGGGATCCGTCTACGCGCTGATAGCCCTCGGCTACACGCTCGTCTACGGCATCCTGATGATGATCAACTTCGCGCACTCCGACATCCTGATGCTCGGGGCGTTCGCGGGGCTGGGCGTCGTCAACCTCGCCGTCGCGCGTCACCTCGGGCCGTGGGCGACCTTGGGCTCCTGCTTCGCGATCGCGATGATCGCCTCGGGGATCCTCGGCCTGCTGACGGAGCGCTTCGCGTACCGGCCGCTGCGGAACGCCTCCAAGCTCGCGCCGCTGATCTCGGCGATAGGCATGTCGATCGTCTACCAGAACGCGGCCTTTCTCTGGATCACGGCCTCGACGGTCAACTTTCCGCCGATCCTCGACATCAAGGTCTGGGACGTGGGCGGGGCGAGCGTCAGCAATCTGCAGCTCCTGATCTTCGCGACCGCGATCGCGCTGATGGCCGCGCTGCACTTTTTCACGCAGCACACGAAGACCGGCAAGGCGATGCGCGCCTGCGCGGACGACCTGCCGACCGCCGAGCTGATGGGCATCGACACCAACCGGATCATCGCGATCACCTTTTTCGTCGGCGGCGCCCTCGGCGGCGCGGCCGGCGTGCTGAACGGCATGTACTACGGCTCGATCAAATACACGATGGGCTTTTTGCCGGGCGTGAAGGCCTTCACGGCCGCGGTGCTGGGCGGCATCGGCAACATCGCCGGCGCCGTGCTGGGGGGCTTCATCCTCGGCCTGCTCGAGGTCCTCGCGGCCGGCTACCTGCCCGGCGGCAACGAGTGGAAGGACGTCTTCGCCTTTCTCGTGCTGATCGTCGTGCTGCTGTTCCGCCCCTCGGGCCTCCTAGGCGAGAAGATCGCCGAAAAAGTATGACGAACAATCCGCTTCCGTCTACAAAGGTGCCCTCTCCCCTTGAGGGAGAGGGTCCCCGAAGGGGGGGTGAGGGGTTCACTTACCCTCGCAAAGCACCGGTTTCCACCATGCCCTTCTCGCGCCGTCTCTCCTCGGCTTTACCCTGGCTCGGTCTCGCGGCCGCGCTGCTCGGCCCCTGGTTGCTGCAGCAAAGCCCGCTCGCGTACCTCAACCGGGCGCTCGGCCTGGTCGGCCTCTACGTCCTGCTCGCGCTGGGCCTCAACTTCACGCTCGGCTACGTCGGTCTTTTCGATCTGGGTTACATCGCCTTCTACGCGATCGGAGCCTACACCTCGGCGATTCTGTCGATCCACGGTTGGTCGTTCTGGGCTGGGATGGCGGTCGCCGTCGCGGTCGCGCTGGCGGTGCGGCTCGCGGTCGGAGTCTCGATCCTGCGCCTGCGCGGCGACTACCTCGCGATCGTCACGATGGGGTTCGGGGAGATCACGCGCCTGGCGCTGAACAACATGGACTTCCTGACGAACGGGCCCAAAGGCCTTCCGCGCGTCGGCGAGTCGATCATGCCGATACGCGTGCTCGGCTTCGCGCTGACCTCCAACATGCATTACCTGTACCTCGTGCTCGCGATGGTCGCCTTCGCGGTCTTCATCTCGTCGCGGCTCGAGAACTCGCGCCTCGGGCGCGCCTGGGTCGCGATACGCGAGGATGAGGTCGCGGCCGAGTTGGTCGGCGTGCCGGTGCGCGAGATGAAGCTGCTCGCGTTCACTCTCAGCGCGGTCTTCGCGGCGATGGCCGGGGCCGTGTTCGCGCATTGGGAGAAGTTCATCACGCCGGAGTCGTTCGTGTTCTGGGAGTCGATCCTGGTGGTCGCGATGATCGTCGTCGGCGGCATGGGCTCGATCCCGGGCGCGGTGCTCGGCGCGGTGCTGATGGGGGGGACGCCGCAGATTTTGCAGGCGACCTTCGCCGGCTCGAACCTGATCAACTACCGCTACTTTTTCTTCGGGTTGCTGCTGGTTCTTATCGTGATCTTCAAGCCGGAGGGCCTCTGGCCCTCGAAGCGCCATGAGGCCGAGCTTAAGGAGGGCGAGTGAGCTCCCTGCTCGAGATCCGCGGCCTTTCTCAGGCCTTCGGCGGCCTGAAGGCCCTGACCGACGTCCATCTGGCGATCGCGCCCGGCCAGATCGTCAGCCTGATCGGGCCGAACGGCGCGGGCAAGACCACCTTTTTCAACGTGCTGACCGGCGTCTATCCCGGCACGGCCGGCGAGATCGCCTTCCGCGGGGCCGCCATCCGAGGCCTGCCGTCGCACACGATCGCGGAGCGAGGCATCGCGCGCACGTTCCAGAACATCCGCCTGTTCGGCAACATGACCGCTTTGGAGAACGTGATGGTCGGCCGGCATTGCCGGACCTCCTCCGGCGTGCTCGCGGCTCTCGCGCGCACCCCGGCCGTGCGCGAGGAGGAGCGCGCGATCCTCGCGGCCGCGCGCTCCAGGCTGGAGTTCGTCGGCCTGCTGGAGGCCGGCAACCAGCTCGCCAAGAATTTGCCGTACGGCGCGCAGCGCCGTCTGGAGATCGCGCGCGCGCTGGCGACCGACCCCGGGCTGATCATCCTCGACGAGCCGAACGCGGGCATGAACCCGCGCGAGTCCGAGGACCTGATCGCCCTGATACGCAAGATACGCGCGAGCGGCGTGACGGTGCTGCTGATCGAGCACCACATGCGGCTCGTGATGTCGATCTCCGACCGCGTCGCGGTGCTGGACTACGGCGTGAAGATCGCCGAGGGCACCCCGTACGAGGTCCAGCGCGACCCGAAGGTCATCGAGGCCTACCTTGGAAAAGGCGACGCATGAGGGCCGCATGAGCGCCGACGGCTCCCCGATCCTGAAGCTCGAGGGCGTCCACACCTACTACGGGCGCAAGATCCACGCGCTCCGCGGCGTGTCGCTCGAGGTCCGGCAGGGGGAGATCGTCTGCCTGATCGGCAACAACGGCGCCGGCAAGACGACGATGCTGAAGACGATCTGCGGCGCCCTGAAGCCGGACGCGGGCCGCATCGAGTACGCGGGCCGCTCGATCCTCGGCATGAGCCCGCACGACATCGCGCGCCTCGGCCTGGGCCACGTCCCGGAGGGCCGGCGCATCTTCGCGCGGCTGACCGTGCGCGAGAATCTCGAGATGGGCGCGTACATGCGGAGAGACGCCTTCGACGCCGAGCTCAAGCACGTCTTCGAGCTTTTCCCGGTGCTGGGCCAGCGCCAAGCCCAACTCGGCGGAACGCTCTCCGGCGGCGAGCAGCAGATGCTGGCGATGGGCCGCGCGCTGATGTCGCGCCCCAAGCTGCTGATGCTCGACGAGCCGTCGATGGGCCTGGCCCCCGTGATCGTCGAGCGCATCTTCGAGATCGTGAAGCGCATCAACGCCGGCGGCACCACCATTTTGTTGGTCGAGCAGAACGCCAGAAAGGCCCTGCAGGTCGCCGCGCGCGCCTACGTCCTCGAGACCGGCGAGGTCGTCCTCTCCGACACCGGCCCGAGCCTGCTCTCGAACGCCCAAGTCCGCGACGCCTACCTCGGCGTCGGGGCCTGAACCCAAGGACGAGATAAGGGGACGGTTTTTCCGGTTGTTTTCGGTTGTTGACAAATCTACACGACTCATGTAGAATTTCAGCATGATCGAGAGAGCCTTGGCGGGCCGCGCCGAGAGGCTCCTGTCGCGCTTCCCCTGCCTCCTGCTCTTCGGCGCGCGGCAAACCGGCAAGTCGACCTTCGTCTCCAAGACCAAGCTGGGCGGCGGACGGACTTATCTCACCTTCGACGATCCGGAGACCCTCGCGGCCGCGAAGACCGACGCGGAGGCGTTCCTGGAGCAAGCTCCGCGCCTGACGATCGATGAAGTCCAGCGCCGGCCGGAGATATTCCTGCGCGCCAAGCGAGCCGTCGATCGGGAGCGCCGGCCGGGCCGATTCCTTCTCACGGGTTCCTCCGCGGCCGAGATCGTCGCGGCCGGCAAGGCCTCGGCTTTGGCCGGACGAAGCGCGATCCTGGAGATGGGGCCCTTGACCTTGGCCGAGATAGAGCGCCGCGAGCCGATCGACTGGCTCGATCTTCTGCGCGCTCCGGACGCGGCGTCGGCTCTGCGGCGGCTGCCCGAGCCCAAGACGAGCCGGGAGACGCTCAGGCGGCGGGTCATGCGCGGCGGGCTTCCTCCGGCGTGGCAAGCCGCGGACGATGAGGCTTGGAGGGATTGGCTGCGCGCCTACCGCGTGTTGTATCTGGAACGGGACGTGCTGCCGGTTCGGCGTCTCGGGGCGGCCGAGGATTTCCTGCGCTTCATGACCCACTTGGCTTACCGAAGCGCGGGTCTGCTCTCCCTCTCGGACGCGGCTCGGGACGCGGGTGTGCCGCTGTCGTCCGCTCAAAACTATCTTCGCCTTCTCGAGGGCTCCTGCCAGTGGGCTCGCGTGACGCCGTACTTTCGCAATCTCGGCAAACGGCTCACCAAATCGCCGAAGGGTTACTGGTTCGACTCGGGGGTGCTGGCGTTCCTGATGGGGGTGACGCATTGGGACCAGGCCCAAGCCGCGGATCGCTTGGGCGCTTTGTTCGAAACCTGGGTGGCGAACGAGCTCCGGGCCGCGCTTTGGCTCAACTCCGAGCCGTTGGAACTGCATCATTGGCGCACCCGGACGGGAGTCGAGGTGGATTTCGTTCTGGCGCTGGGCGACAGGGCCCTGCCGATTGAGGTGAAGGCGGGATCGGGCGTGTCGCCGAGCATGCTCAAAGGAATCGCCGCGTTCATCGCGGATCATGGCAAGGCCGCGCCGTTCGGGGCCGTCATCTACACCGGCTCCGAGCATCGCCTGCTCGGCCCCAGGACGATCGCGATCTCCGCGGCCGCCCTGTGAAAGACCTCCCAAGAAAATGATACACTGACGTCGCGCCGAGGTAGCTCAACGGTAGAGCAATCGCTTCGTAAGCGATAGGTTGTGGGTTCGAATCCCATCCTCGGCTTTTTCTTTTGCCCGGATCAGATGGGATTCGAAGCCGATCCGAGCGCCGCCTGAGGCGGATAGCGAAGCCGCGGAGCGGCTGAGCGGCAGCGAGGACGGCCGGCTGCGAAGGAAGCCGCCGACTGGCGGCTGGGTGAGCAGGAATCCCATCCTCGGCTTTCTCCTTTTCTGCCTGACCCCACTCGTTAAGCTAGGCTGCCCTTCCACCTTTCGTTATCTGTCGTGCACGCTATCGGTTCGTTTGGACCTCGGCCTCGGGGGATGGCGGGTGTGCCCGTAGCAAAACCCGTGAGCCGACCGAGGCTCAGAACGAGGGAGACTCTTCGGAGCGAGCGATCTCTGAGCGCGAGCGCGTTTTGCGGAGCGGCACAGCCGGCGGCCCCGAGGCCGAGGTCCCACAAGAGGCTTTTCTATGCGTTTTTTGGCCGTTTTCGCAGCTTTTTCGTCGAGAATTCTCTCCCCGGTAACACGTTCTTAAGCTTTTTTTAAGCCCCTGAAGTAAACGGTGCTTCCGGGTTCAGCATGGGTAAAGCGCGAGCCCTCCGCAGTGAAAGTAGA
>CAZMIB010000083.1:0-13932 GCA_964566245.1 uncultured Elusimicrobia bacterium
GGGCCGACCGCGGGGATTCCGACGGGGCCTTCCTGAAGCGGTTTTCGCGCCTGCGCCGTTCCGGGGACCTGCTCGCGACGCTGAACTACTTCACCGCGCTGAGCGTGGCCGACGCGTACGAGCGTTTCGTGTTCCCGCGACGCATGCCGACCGAGGTCCTGCTCAGCGGCGGGGGAGCGCTCAACCCGGTTTTGGTCGAGAATCTCCGCTTCATGCTCCCGATCCCGGTGCGCCTGCCGGAAGACTACGGCATCCCTGCGCTGGCGAAAGAAGCGGCCTGCTTCGCCTTGCTCGCCGCTCGCGCCCTGGACGGCAAGCCCAACAACGTCCCCGCCGCCACCGGCGCCCGCGGCCCCCGCGTCCTGGGCAAGATCGTTCCCGCCTAGCTCAGTCGATCAGCCCCAGCCGCCGCCGGTTCTCCACCAGCTCGGGCAGCAAGGTCCCGTCGTAGAACTTGCGCAGCCGCGCGCGGCTGATCGAGCGCACCCTCCGGCCGTCCACCACCTCGCTCCCGTCGGCCGCCAGATCGAGCAGCAGCTTGAACTCGAGGCGCGAGGCGAGCCAGCCGCCCGGCCGCTCCTTCGAGTGCGCCGCGACCATCGCCTTGATCTCCAGCTCGTTCAGCGCCCCGCTGCGGTCCTTGTCGAAGCGCGCGAACATGCGCTCGAAGTTCTCGAGAACGAAGTTCCCTTGCGCGTCGAAGACGCCGGTGTCGCTGTCGTGCTTGCCGACATGAATGTTCGCGATCGTGATGCCGAGAGTCATTCGCCCCGAGGTCTTGGGGCCGAGGAGCATGTGGATCGGGTAGGCGATCACGCGCGCGTGGACGGCCCCGTAGCCGAGTTGGCGCAGGCGCGTGATCGTCTCGGAGAGCGAGATGATCCCGTCCCCGTCGATGTCGAAGAACTGGGCGTGGCGCATCAGCGCCGTCCTGAAGAGGCGGAGCAGGTAGGTCGGCCGCGTGATGAAGCGCCCGGAGACCGCGCCTTTCGGGGGACGCGCCGAGAGGGCCGGCCCCATCCGGGGGACGTCGAGCGGTTCCAGCGCCGGGCCCTGGAAGCCCGCGCCGTCGAATAGGCGCGCGGAGGAGCCCCAGCCCATCGCCGGGCTCGCGGCGACGGCCGGCGCGAGCGGCGCCGCCGGCATCGAGGGCAAGGCCTTGAGGGTGGCGGCGGAGCTGAACGACGCGGCGGCGAGGGCAAGTGGAAAGAGGATCATGTCGGGATTCTACAATAGGAAGGACTGTCGAGGAACAGCGATTCAACCGCGGAGAACGCTGAGGGCGCGGAAAAAAGCCGCCCTCCTGCCGTGCTCTGCGCCCCCTGCTGCCCTCTGTGGTTATTCGCCGTCTATCTTCAGGCCGGCGACTCCGAGGGGGTGATGTCCATGGTCAGCTTCTCGGCGCCGCGGAGCACCTCGGCGGTTGTGCGGACGCCGGGGGGATTCTCGGTCAGCAGGCGGTGCACGTCGTCGATGCCCGAGACCTCGCGGCCGTAGAGGCCGACGATCACGTCCAGCTCGCGGAAACCGGCCGCGGCGGCCGGGCCGTTCTCGTCGAGCCCGATCACCAGCAGGCCGCGTCGTCCATCCAGGCCGTGCCGCCGCGCGGCGCGCGGGTCGAGGCGCGCGTCCTGGCCGGCCAAGCCGAGCCAGCCCCGGCGTATGCGCCCGTGCGCGATCAACTCGCCGGCGACGAACTTCGCGGTGTTGATCGGTATCGCGAAGCATATGCCCTGGGCCATCGCGATGATCGCGGTGTTGACCCCGACCACCGTGCCGCGCGAGTCGACGAGCGGTCCCCCCGAGTTGCCCGGGTTCAGCGCCGCGTCGGTCTGTATCACGTTGTCGATCAGCCGCCCCGAGCCCGAGCGCAGCGAGCGACCCAGCGCGCTGACGACGCCGGCCGTGACCGTCGCCTGAAAGCCTAGCGGGCTGCCGACCGCGACGACGAGCTGGCCCGGGCGCAGCGCGGCCGAGTCGCCGAGAGGGGCCGCGCGCGGCTCATCCGCCCGCACGCGCACGACCGCGATGTCGGTGTGCGGGTCGTCGCCCACAAGCTCGGCCGGGAAGCGCCGGCCGTCCGAGAGCGCGACCTCGACCGAGGTCGCGTTGTGCACCACGTGGCTGTTCGTCAATATGTAGCCGTTCGTCGTGAACAGGAAGCCGGACCCGCCGCCGCGCGACTCTCGCGTCCCGTACGGGCCCTGGACCTTCATGCGGACCTCGATGTTCACGACCGACGGGCCGATGCGCTCGGCCGCGTCGACGACGATCCGGGAGTAGGCGTCGAGCGCGGCGGCCTCGCTTGGCGGCGCGGGGGGGAGTCCCGGCGCGACGGGCGGGCCGTCGGAGCCGGCGTACAGCAGCGGCGTCGAGATCGTTTTCATGAAGCCTCCAGGCGAACGACCAGCTTGACCAGCAGGCGGCGGAGCTGGACGCGCTCGGCGCGCGCGAGCGGGGCGAGGAACTCGTCCTCCGCCTCGGCGGACGCGCGCTCGGCGCGGCGCAGGACGCGTTCGCCCTCGGCGCTGAGGCCGATCCTATGGCAGCGCCTGTCCTCGGGGCTCGCGCGGCGCTCCACGAGCCCGCGCTTCTCCAGATCGTCCACGAGCGCGACCATCGACGTCCGGTCCACGTTCAGGCTGCGCCCCAGGGACCGTTGCGTCGCGCCGCCTCCGGCCCGCGCGAGGCAGGCCAGCCCGAGGGCGCGCGTCCTCAGGCCGAGCGGGGCGAGCCGACTTTCGACGGCCTCGTCCAGCCCTCGCGCGCAGCGCGCGAGCAGAAGCGCCAGGCCCAGCCGGGCGCACGGCGAGCATGCTTGTTCGGTTGTCATCCTGATAGTCAGTATAACTGATGATTAGGCGGGCGTCAAGGGGCGGGGAGAGGGTTCGGAAGCGCCGCGCTTGGGCCCTTGGCTAAGCAGCAGTCCGCCGACCCCGGCGATGATCAGCGCCATGCCCGCGAGCGTCCACGGAGTGAGCCTCTCGCCGAGGATCACCCGGCCCAGCAGGACGGCGATGACGGGATTGACGTAGGCGAAGCTCATCACGACGCGCGAGGGCAGGAGGCGTGTCGCCTGCGTGAAGCAGGTGAACGCCAGCAGGGATCCGACCGTGGTCAGGTACAGCCAGGCCGCGAGGGCCTCGGGGATCGGACGCGGGAGGGGTTCGCCGAGGCCGAGCGCCAGGCTCGCGCAGGCCAGGCCTCCAAGAAGCTGCTGCCAGCCCGCGACCACCGGGGCCGGCAGGCTTAGGAGCTCGGCCGGCTGAAAGACGGTGGCGGCGGCCCAACTCACCGGGGCGAGCAGCAGCGCGAGCAAGGCCTTGGGGTCGGCCCCGGCCTCCGCCGAGGGCGCCGCCCGCAGGGCCTGGAGCAAGGCCGGCAACGACAGGCACAGCACGCCGGCGAAGCCCACCAGGACCGGAGCGGCGCTTCGCGCGGACGGCGGCGTCCGCTTTCTTCCCAGGGTTTCCAGCACGAGCCCCCACAGCGGCATCGAGCCGAACAGCAGCGCCGCATAGCCCGAGTCGGCGCGCGATTCCCCCCAGATCACCAGCGAGTGGCCGCCCACCCAGAACAGGCAGCCGGTCGCCAACAAGGCGGCGAGCGCGCGCGCCGAAGGACGGATGCGGTATCCGCGCAGCGCGGCCCAAGCCAAGGTCAAAGTGCCGGCCGTCAGCACGCGGCACGCCGCGAGCCACAGCGGGGGAAACCCGGAACCCGGGCGAGCGCCGACGCGTATCGCTAGGAAGGTGCTGCCCCAGGCGAGGTAGATGACGGCGAGATGAGCGTAACCCGCGTTCACGCGGCGGTCTCGGGGGCGGCCAGGCCGTCGTCGCCGGGCTCGGCCGACAAGCCGCGCCAGGCGGCGCCGGCCAGCAGCAGGACGGCGGTGTAGAGGATCGCGGCGTGGCGCGTGCTTTCCCCGTAGATCTCGGCCCGCGGCCAGCCGACGTTGATCACCATGAAGGCCGCCCACGCCAGCGCCAGGACGTTGACCGGCAGGCCGAGCCGGCCGAGCGAGAAGGCCGCGCGGCCGGCGGCGCCGTCCTCCCCGGACGGCCAGCCTTCGAGCCGTTTTTTCAGCAGCGCGGCGACGACCAGCAGGTAGGCCAGGTTGGCCCATAGGATCGCGACCGCCGTGACCAGCTCGACGATGTTGGGGAAGCCGACGTTGACGATCAGGATGAGCCCGGCGCCCGCGCCGCAGAGCAAAACCGGAAGGACGGGCACGCGCGAGGCGCCGGAGACGCGGGACAGCGCCGCGCTGAACGGCAGGCCGCCGTCCCGCGCCATCGAGTAGACCAGCCGGATGGCGCCGCCGTGGACCGCGAGGGCGCAGACGAAGATCGCGAACGCGACGTCGCAGAGCAGCAGGCCGCCCAGACGGCGGCCGAGGACGCGCAGCACGACGTAGGGCAGGCCGCCGTCGGGCGAGGCCAGCTCCGCCGCCCCGAGATCGGGCGCCGCCATCAGCGTGAACAGCAGCACCAGCAGCCCGAGGGCTCCCGCCGCCGACAGCGCGCGGAGTATCGCGCGCGGGGCCCGGCGGCGCGGGTCGCGCGTCTCCTCGGCCAGCGAGCCGGCGGTGTCGTAGCCGTACATGACGTAGGAGGCGGTCAGCGCGGCCGCCGCCAGAAAAGCCCCCGGATAGCCCGCCGCGTGCGCCGCTCCCTTGGAGAGCGTCGGCAGAACCGCCGCCGCCGGCCCCCGGACCGAGCGGCGCGCGAGCAGGACGATCAGCGCGACGACGCCGGCCAGCTCCGAGAGCACCCCGGCGTTGTTGATGCGCGCGAGCAGCCCGACGCCGATGGAATTGATCAACGTGCTCGCCGCGAGGAGCAGGCAGCCCAGGACGACGGCGTTCAGCGCCCGGCTCCTGGGATCGGCGAGGTTGCCGCAGAGCTGGAAGCCCGGCCAGAGCTGCGGCAAGGAGCTTTGCAGCGCCAAGGCCACGGCGGCCAAGGTGACGACCAGGCAGGCGAGGTAGACCCAGCCCGTCATCCAGCCGAGGAACGGCGAGCCGAGCCGTCTCGCCCACTGGTAAACGCCGCCGGAAAGGGGGTAGTGGGCCGCCAGCTCCGCGAAGCACAGCGCGATCATGAGATGGCCGAGCAGGACCAGCGGCCAGGTCCAGAAGAAGGCGGGGCCGCCCGCGCCGTAGCCCAGGTAGAAAGTCTGGGAAAGGCCGGTGAGGATCGAGATGTAGGAGAAGCCCGCGGCGAAGGCCGAGAAGCTTCCCAGGCTCCGCTCCAGCTCCTGCCGGTAGCCGAACCGCTGGAGGTCCTGGCTGTCCGTCGTTTCGGGTTCGAGCGTCGCGCTTGACATGAAAGTCCCCTGTTCCGTTTAATTCTAGGGAATTCCGTCGTTGGCGCAAAATTCCCCGACGGGCGGTTCCCTTCATGGACGACAAAATCTACGACTACATCATCGTCGGCGGCGGCTCCGCGGGCTGCGTGCTCGCGAACCGCCTGAGCGCCGATCCCTCGGTCCGCGTGCTGGTGCTCGAGGCCGGGCGGAGGGACTGGCTGTGGGACGTCTTCATCCACATGCCGTCGGCGCTGTCCTTCCCGATCGGCAACCCGCGCTACGACTGGCGATATCAATCCGAGCCCGAGCCGCATATGAACGGGCGGCGCATCTACCACGCGCGCGGCAAGGTCCTCGGCGGGTCGAGCAGCATCAACGGGATGATCTTTCAGCGCGGGAACCCGATGGACTACGAGCGCTGGGCCAAGGACCCGGGCATGGAGCGCTGGAGCTACGCGCATTGCCTGCCGTACTTCAAGCGCATGGAGACCTGCCTCGCGGGCCCGGACGAGTTCCGCGGCGGGGAGGGTCCGCTCGTGCTCGAAAGAGGACCCGCGGCGAGCCCGCTGTTCTCGGCCTTCTTCAAGGCCGTCCAGGAGGCGGGCTACCCGCTGACCAAGGACGTCAACGGCTATCAGCAGGAAGGCTTCGCGGCGTTCGACCGCAACATACGCCGCGGCCGCCGCTTGAGCGCGGCGCGCGCCTATCTGCATCCGGTCCTGAGCCGCCCCAATATCGAGGTGATCTGCGGGGCGCGGGCCCTCAAGGTGCTTCTTGATGAGCGGGGCAAGCGCGCGGCCGGGGTGCGTTTCTCCGAAGGCGGCGGCGCCGCGCGGGACGTCCGCGGGGGCGAGATGATCCTTTGCGGCGGGGCGTTCAACTCGCCTCAGCTCCTGCAGCTTTCCGGCGTCGGCAACCCGGCCGACCTGAAGGCCGCCGGCGTCGACGTCGTGCATGCGTTGCCGGCCGTCGGGGAAAACCTGCAGGACCACCTCGAGGTCTATATTCAGCACGCGAGCACTCAGCCCGTGTCGATGCAGCCCGCGCTGAGGAAGTGGCGCTGGCCGTGGATCGGCTTCCAATGGCTGTTCCTCCGCTCGGGTCCGGGCGCGACGAATCACTTCGAGGCGGGCGGGTTCATCCGGAGCAACGAGCGGGTCGCGTATCCGAACGTGATGTTCCATTTCCTGCCGCTCGCGATACGCTACGACGGCTCGGCCCCGGCCGGGGGACACGGCTACCAGGTGCACGTCGGGCCGATGTACTCCAACTCGCGAGGCAGCGTGAAGCTCGCCTCCGCCGATCCGACGGCCAAGCCGCGGCTGAGCTTCAACTACCTCTCGACCGAGGAGGATCGGCGGGAGTGGGTGGAGGTCGTGCGCGCCGCGAGGAAGATTTTGAGCCGGCCGGCCTTCGCCGAGTTCGACGGCGGCGAGCTCTCGCCGGGGCCGCGCGTCGAGACCGACCAAGAGATTCTCGACTGGGTGGCGCGCGACGGCGAGACGGCGCTGCACCCGAGCTGCACCTGCCGCATGGGGACCGACGAGTCGTCGGTCGTGGACCCGGGGAGCCTGCGCGTTCACGGCCTTCAGGGACTGCGCGTCGTGGACGCCTCGGCGATGCGCTACGTGACGAACGGGAATATCTACGCGCCGGTGATGATGCTGGCCGAGAAGGCCGCCGACCTCATCCTCGGGAACGCGCCCTTAGCTCCTGAACCTGTGGAATTTTACCAGAGTTCTCCCTCGCCCGCTTGCGGGAGAGGGGCGGGGTGAGGGCCCCCTCACCCTAGCCCTCTCCCCCTACGGGGGCGAGGGAAGCCTTGTCGCATGCTATAATTGAGCGGATCGAGATGAGCTCCCTGGCCGTCTGGCTTTTCGGCAAGCTGTTTCTCGCCTCGCGCTTTCTCTTGTACCGCGTCGCGTCCTGGACCGGCACGCTTTACCTCTATAAGCGCGGGCGGCGCAGCGGCGCCCGTGCCTACTACGTCCTGTCGGCCGTCGTTTACGCGGCCTCGTGGGCGATGTTCTTCACGCTGTTCACGCGCGTCGGCCTGCTGGACCGGCTGCACCACGTCATCCTCGCGCTCAGGCCTCTCGAGCACCGCCACGCATGGAACTGATCAAGCAGGCCGTGGACGTTTTCCTGCATCTCGACCGCTACCTGGCCCAGGGGGCCGCGCTGCTGGGGCCGGGGCTTTACGCGCTTCTATTCCTTGTCGTTTTCTGCGAGACCGGTCTCGTCGTGACCCCGTACCTTCCCGGCGACTCGCTGCTGTTCGCGGTGGGCGCCCTCGCCGCGCGCGAGGACTTCCCCGTCAAGCTGCCGGCGATCCTGCCGCTGCTGTTCGTCGCGGCGGTCCTCGGCGACGCGGTCAACTACGCGATCGGGCGGTACGTCGGCCCGAGGATATTCTCGCGCGAGGACTCGCGTTTCCTCGACAGGCGGCACCTCGATAAGGCCCGCCTGTTCTACGAGCGCTACGGGGGCAAGACGATCATCCTCGCGCGCTTCATCCCGGTGATCCGCACCTTCGCGCCGTTCGTCGCCGGCATCGGGAGGATGGAGTATCGCCGCTTCGCGCTCTTCAACGTCCTGGGGGGCGCGGCGTGGACCTCGTGCTTCCTGCTCGCCGGCTGGCGCTTCGCCGAGCTGCCGGCGGTCAAGCAGCACTTCCACTACGTGATCCTTGGGATCATCGTCGTGTCGATCCTGCCCGCCGTGGTCGAGTGGCTGAGGGCCGGCCGTCAGGCGGCCGGCGACGGAAGGGAAAGCAGCCAGCGCGTCTCGCGCTCCAAGTCGGCGATCGACTCGTAGCCCGGCTGGCCGGCCGGCTCGGCCCCCGTCAGCACCCGCGCCCCGCGGGTCCTGAGCGCCTTCGGCGCCCGTTCCGCGATCTCGGCCACGAGCGTCATGAAGTTCTGCCAACCCCCGGGCTGCATCTTGGGGCCGAGGCACGACCAATCGAAGGCCGTCGCGATCCTGAAGCGCTCCCCGCGCGCGCAGACGTCCAGCGCCCAGGCCAGCTCGATCTGCTCCACCGGCTTGGCGGACGCGGAGGACCTGGCTCCGAATCTGATCGGCAGGCCCGTCGCCAACATGACGCCGGTGCTCAGCGCCTTCTGCGCCGGGCTCGGGCCGTCGGCGGGGCGGCCGGCGGCGACTAGGGTCTTCACCCGGTAGGACGCCGCCGCGAGCACGTCGATCTCTTCCCAGGGAACGGCGACCTCGCCCCCGGCCTTGAAGCGCAGGCTCAGGGCGTCGCCGAGCTTCGCCGCGGCGATCGGCTTGACCTCGGGCAGGGCCTTCAGGGCGGGGACGGCGACCGCCTCGAGCTGCATGTCGGCGAGGCGCGCGATGAGGGTCTTGGCCTCGTCGTCGGAGAGGCCCTCGGCCACGATCCCCCAGCACAGGCGCGCCATGCGCGCCGCGTCCTGAAGCGGCGCCTTACGGAAAGCGACCAGGGCCTTCGTGATCTGGGCTTGCTTGAAGTGATCCGGCCCGGCGAGCAGGACGCAGTTCATCGCGGTCTCCTTAGCTGGCGGGCTCGAGGCGACGCGCGGGAGAGACGACCGCGCGCGGCCTCCAGGCCCAGGCTCCGAGCCACCACAGGGCCATCACCCAGGCGAGGATGGCCGCGCATAAGGCTCGGGCTACGGATTCCTCGGTCAGCGAGGCGGGGACGCCGCCCCCACCCCAGAACCGGTTGATCCACAGCTCCAGGAGGTTACCAGACGAAATCGCGCCGAACAAGGGGAGGGCCGCCAAGGCCTGAATCCGCGGACGGCGCGGCAGGCTGGGCAGGACGGCCGCGGTGATCGCGCAAACCTGGCGGAGCACGACCACGGCGGCGAGAAGGAGGGGGTGCCAGTCGGTGCCCAGGGCCTCGTAGGCTCCGCCGACGGTGAGCTGGGAGAAATCCAGATGGTAGCCGCCCAAGGTGTAGCCCCAAACGAGCAGGGCGACCAGCTCCATCGCGGCCCAGGACGGGGAGCGGCTTTCATCGGAGGGCAGGGACCAGCCGAGCAAGGCGCCCGTCATCAGCCGCATCGTGCGCGGCGGCCCCGAGAGAGTCTCGTGAAAGGCCAGCGCCGCGATCGCGAGCCACAGGCCCCGGCTTTCCTTAAGGATGGAGACCGAGCTCATCTGGGTCAGCGAGGCCGCGATCAGCGCCCAGCAGACGAAGGTCGAGGCGGTCCCGCGCGCGTACCCTCCCAGGATCAGCGCCGCGGCCAGGGGAACGATCGCGGCGGCCGAAAGGGAGAGCCTGAGCGGCCGCTTGCCGAGAGTGCTCCAAAAGGCGGCGAACAGGCACGCGACGCCGGCCGCGGAGAGGACGTTCACGGCCGTCTTGCCCACGTGCAGGGAGAAGTCGGGAAGGGCGATCCTGAGGACCGAGCTCACGTCCGGCGGCTCCTTCGGGCCCATCAGGGCCCCGGCGGCGAGGCAGGCTCCGGCGATGAGCCAGCGGGCGGAGACTCCCTCGCCGAGCCGCGGGCGGCGGCTGACCCACGCGGCCAGCAGGATGATCCAGCTCCACAACGGCACGTCGATGAGGCTCGGCGCGGCCAGCCATAGAAGGCCGGTGCCGGCGAGCAGCTCGAGCGCGGGCGCGGGCGGGGACGCCGAGATCTCGAACATGACCAACGCCAGCGCCAGCAGCGCCGCCAGCAGGCAGGCGACGGAGGCCCGGGGCCAGAGCGACGGCCAGAGGCAGGGCGCGGCCACCGCGGCCGCCGTCACGGCCATAAGGATCCCCGCGGCGGCCTGCCGCTCGGAGCCGTGGCGGCGCCAAAGGAAGGCCAGCCCGCAGGCCACGACCAGCAGGGCCTGCGCGGCGATGAAGCGTCCGTACCAGCGCACCGGCGACGCCTCACGCAGCGCGTCGTCGGCCGCCTTGATCCCGCGCTCGGCGGCTTTCGAGGCCTCGCTCCATTGCCCGGCCGCGGCCATCCTGCGGGCGGCGGCGAGGGGGCCGGAGACGTCGGCCGTGAGCCAGGTCCAATCCGCGCGCGTCGACTTGATACGCGCCTCGCGCTGCTCCAGGCTGTCGAGCAGCGCCGAGGCCCGCTCCTGGGGCGAGAGCCGCAGCGCCTGGAGCAGCGGCTCTCCCTCGGACTGGGCCGGCGGCGGCGTTCCGAGCAAAGCGGCGATGGTCGGGGCGATGTCCACCTGCGCGACCTCGCCGATCGAGCTCGGGCGCGCTCTTTCGCCCCAGATGACGATCGGGACCTGGGTCGAGGTCGGGCTCGTGCCGCCGTGGGCCCCGGTCTTGCTTTGCCCATGGTCGGCCGTCAGCACGAAGGTCGTCCGCGGTCCCGCCAGGGCGACCAGCTCGTCGATGCGCCGGTCGAGAAGCTTAAGCCGGTTCCTGTAGTCTTGGGCCTCGGTCCCGATCAGGTGCGCCAGCGGATCCAGCGAGAAATAGTGCACGACCGCGAGATCCCACGGGCCGCGGCGGCCGGAGACGATCTCCCGCGCCGCGGCGTGGATGCCGGCGTCGTAGTCCGGCCCGGGGCCCTGGTAGTTGACGACGTCCATCGAGACGCCCTGGTCGCCGCACAGGGGCGGCCAGTCCTGCTGGCCCACGATGAAGGCCTTCAGGCCGGCGGCCGCCGCGCGCCGCGGGACCGAGTCGGGCTCCTGGCGCCGGTGGCCGCCGGGAATTTCGGCCTCGGGCAGCGAGCGGTGGCCGGACATGACGGCCCGGAGCCCGGGAGGGGTGAGCGTCGGAAAGGAGGCCAGACCCGTTCCGCGCGCGGCCGACGGCAGCCGCGCTTGAAGCAAGGGCATCGAGCCGGGCTCGAAGGCGACGCGCGCGCCGACGCCGTCGAGGATCAGCACGACGACCCGGGAGGACGGAGCCGCCGCCGGACGAGCCGCCGAGGCCGTCGCCGGCGTCCCGCGCTGGGGGAACAGGAACGGATAGAACGGCAGGGCCGTCGCGCAGGCGAGCACGCCGGCCGAGAGAATTTTCGGAAGCTTGGAAGGGCCCTCGCTCATCGGGTCAAACGAGCTCGAGCGACGGGCGCGAGGCGGGCTCGGCCTCGCGCATGAACCAGGCCCCCGCGGGGATCGCGAGGGCGCCGAGGATGACGTACAGCCGCCAGTAAGTCTGATGCAGCTCCAGCCAGAAGCCGGTCGCCCCGTGGGTCGCCCGAAGCCAGGCGGTCATCGCGAAGCCGAAGGAGACGAGCGTTGTCGCGAGCATCAGCGGGATGAGCCGCTTGGCCGGCACGCGCCAGTCGGTCAGTATCGCGAGGCCGAACACGCCCAAGAGAGGCCCGTAGGTGAACGAGATGATCCGGAACGCCAGCCACAGCAGGTTGTCGAGCCGGCGCAGCCCGAGCGCGAAGACGATGAACAGCAGCCCGAACATGAAGAATGAAAGCTTCGAGACCTTCACCGCGCGCGCCTCGTCGGCGCCTCGTCCCCAGAAGGGCCGGTAAAAGTCCATCGTGAAGGCGGTCGCGAGGGAGGCGAGGGCCGAGTCGGCGCTGCCCATCGCGGCCGAGGCGACGGCGGCCAGCAGCAGCCCGCGCAGGCCGTGCGGCATGGTCGTCAGGATGAAGCGCGGGAAGACGTGGTCGTTGTCGGCCATCCCGGCGACGAAGTCCGGGTGCACGCGCGCGTAGGCGTACAGCGCGACGCCGATGCTGAGGAACAGGAGCGTGATCGGTATCCCGGCCAGGCCCCACAGCATCAGGCTCCAGCGCGCCTTGCGGGGATCGTTGCAGGCCAGGAGGCGCTGCACCATGTCCTGGTCGGTGCCGTACGAGGCCGAGGAGTTGAAGAAGCCCCATACCGTCATCAGCGCCAGCAAGCCGAGGTTGGCCGGCTTGAACAGCTCCAGGAAGTTGAACTTGTTGTACACGGTGCCGTCCGGCTTCACGGCGTGCCGGCCGGCCTCGATGATCGCGGGCACGCCGCCCGGCACGTGCCTTACGATGTAAGCGAGGCCCGCGACCGCCCCGGTGATCAGCAGGCAGAACTGCAGCAGGTCGGTCCAGGCGATCGCGCGTCCTCCCCCGAGGGTCGTGTACGAGAGGATGAGCCCCACCGTGATCAGCACGCACGCGTTGTACGACAGCCCGCCCCCGCTGACGACCTCGAGCACCTTCGCGATCGCGACGATCCTGACCGTCGAGGCCAAGGTGCGGGTCAGCAGGAAGTAGCCGGAGCAGGCGGTGCGCGCCTCGGGGCCGAAGCGCTCGGCGACCGCCTGATAGATCGAGGTGACCCCGAGCTTTTGGAAATGCGGCAGGAACACGCCCGCGATGAAGATCGTCGCGAGGATGTCCCCGGGGTTGCTGAGCAGGTACCGGAAGTCGGCCGCGTAGCCCTCGGCCGGGGTGCCGACGAAGGTCAGCGCGCTGATGCAGGTCGCGACGAAGCTGGCCGTCGTGACGAGCCACGGGATCGAGCGGCTCGCGAGGAAGTAATCCTCGGTGGTCTTGGCGGTGCGGCGCGCGGCCCAAAAGCCGATCGAGGCGAGGACCGCGACGTAGCCGACGAGGATCGCCCCGTCCAAAAACCCCAGGTTCAGCGGCGCCGTCGCCACGTCGCTACGTTAGCACACCTGGGACGGGGCGGCAAGGCGCCCTTGAGCGGGGGGAGGCTAGCGTCGAGAGGCGTCGAGCCGCCGGGCGAGGGCCGCGGTCCAGCCTTCGTCCTCGACCTGCAGATCGTCGAGGATGGCTTTGAGGCGCGCGAGGAGGGCGGCTTTCATCTTGGGCCAGGGCTCGCCCGGCTCGGCCTCGGCCAACAGCGAGGCGTCGGCGGCGAACTCGGCGAGCGACGTCTCCGGGTCGCCGTCCCTCACGGCTTGGGCGGCGTCCAGCCTGAGGAGGTCGTCCAAAAGCGCGAGCGCCTTCTCCTTGACGGCGCCCCGATGGCCGAGCAGCGCGGCCATGCCGTCGCGAAAGTCCGTCCCGGCCAGGGGTTGGAAACGTTTGCCGTACAGCGCGGCGCCGCGGCGGTCGACGTCGTCGGCGAAGGCCGTCAGCTCCAGGTACCGCTCCGTTATCTCGCGCCGCGCCTGTTCCGGCTCATTCCATTGGGCGAGGAGCGTCCGGTGCCGCGCCATCAGCGGCGCGGCGCGCTTGGGGGCGGCGAGGAGGTCGAGGACCGGCCTGACGGTCCACCGCGCGAGGCCGAACGCGAGTCGATAGGGCGCGATCATCAAGAACACGGGCGCCGGGCTGAACTCCCCGACGATCATCATCGCTCCCAGCTGTCCGACCGCGACGATATAGAAAAAAGCGGGCCAATAGGCGAAGACGTAGGCCGCGATCGGCAGGCAGGTTTGGCGGCCGAGGCGGCTCATGAGCCCCGCGCCGAGGGCCGCGACGACGGCGCGGGCGAGGGCGGCGGGCGGCAGGCCGGGCCAAACCCGGCGCTGGAGCTCCAGGGCGGCGAGCGGAAGACGCTTCTCAAGGCTCTCCCGCAGCCGGACCAGCTCGCCGCCGAGGGCGGCGGAGTCCACGGCGGCCAAGCCGCGGCGGAAGGCGGGGGACTCGACCGTCAGGGCGTTGACGGCGGGAACGTTCAGGCCTCGGCGCAGGAGTATGAGCGCCTCGCGCACGAGGGCGGCGCGGCCGGAGCGGAGCAGCATGTCCCGGC
>CAZMIB010000084.1:0-13872 GCA_964566245.1 uncultured Elusimicrobia bacterium
CCGGGATCAACAAGCTGGACGCCAACTGACTCGCGCCGGTGATCGCGTTCACCGCGATCGAAGAAGCGATGACGGTGCCGGGAAGGGAGCCGGCCGCGATCTGGCCCGCGGGCAGGTTCCCGGTGATATTTGCCGCGTTGCCGGTGATGTTGCCGCTGACCTTGGAACCCGAAACCCCCACGATCGAACCGTCGAGGACGGCGCCCGCCGCTATGGAGGAAGCAATGACTCCCGAACCTAGGGCGCCCGCCGTGACATTGGCCGCCGCGATCGAGCTTGCGGCTACGTTGAGAATCAACGAGCCGTCCAGCGCCGGGTATTTGCCGGCTCCCGTCAACTGAACCAGTTGGCTGACGCCATTGAACACGTTGCCCTGCTTCGTCACGCTCGAGGAAAGGGCCGAATCGGACACCTTGCCCGCCGTCGCGATCGTCGCCAGGTTCGTGTCCGGGATCAATAAGCTGGACGCCAACTGACTCGCGCCGGTGATCGCGTTCACCGCTATAGAGGAAGCGATAACGTTAGCAGGCAAGGAGCCCGCGGCAAGCTGGCTCGAGGACAGATTCCCCGTGATATTCGCCGCGTTTCCCGCGATGTTGCCGCTAACCTTCGAACCGGATACCGCGACGATCGATCCATCGAGGACGGCTCCCGCGGCGATCGATGAGGCGATGACATTGGGCCCCAAGGCGCCGGCCATGACGTTGGCTGCCGCGATCGAGCTCACCGCCACGTTGGTGATCAACGAACCGTCCAAGGCCGGATATTTCCCGGTTCCCGTCAGTTGAACCAGCTGGCTGACGCCGTTGAACGTGTTGCCTTGCTTCGTTACGCTGGAAGAGAGGGCGGCGTCGGACACCTTGCCCGCCGTCGCGATCGTCGCCAGGTTCGTGTCCGGGATCAATAAGCTGGACGCCAACTGACTCGCGCCGGTGATCGCGTTCACCGCTATAGAGGAAGCGATAACGTTAGCAGGCAAGGAGCCCGCGGCAAGCTGGCTCGAGGACAGATTCCCCGTGATATTCGCCGCGTTTCCCGCGATGTTGCCGCTAACCTTCGAACCGGATACCGCGACGATCGATCCATCGAGGACGGCTCCCGCGGCGATCGATGAGGCGATGACATTGGGCCCCAAGGCGCCGGCCATGACGTTGGCTGCCGCGATCGAGCTCACCGCCACGTTGGTGATCAGCGAGCCGTCCAGGGCCGGATATTTCCCGGTTCCCGTCAGTTGAACCAGCTGGCTCACGCCGTTGAACGTGTTGCCTTGCTTCGTTACGCTGGAAGAGAGGGCGGTGTCCGACACCTTGCCGGCTGTCGCGATCGTCGCCAGGTTCGTGTCCGGAATCAACAGGCTCGACGCCAGTTGGCTCGCCCCGGTGATCGCGTTCACGGCTATAGAGGAAGCGATAACGTTGGCAGGCAGGGAGCCCGCGGCAAGCTGGCTCGCGGACAGGTTCCCCGTGATATTCGCCGCGTTCCCGGAGATATTGCCGCTGACCTTCGAGCCTGAAACAGCCACGATCGAGCCGTCCAAGACCGCGCCCACGGCAATCGAAGAAGCGATCACGTTCGTCGGCAAGGAGCCGGCGGCGATTTGAGAGGTGGGCAGATTTCCGGTGATGCTCGCCGCGTTGCCCGAAATGTTTCCGCTGACCTTCGAGCCCGAAACGGCCACGATCGAGCCGTCGAGAACGGCTCCCGCGGCGACAGATGAAGCGATAACGTTGGGGCCCAGAGCGCCGGCCATGACGTTGGCCGCCGCAATAGAGCTCGCGGCGACATTCGTGATCAGAGAGCCGTCCAGGGCCGGGTATTTGCCGGCTCCCGTCAATTGAACCAGTTGGCCGACGCCGTTGAACGTGTTGCCTTGCTTCGTTACATTGGAAGAGAGAGCGGTGTCGGACACTTTGCCGGCTGTCGCGATCGTCGCCAGGTTCGAGTCCGGGATCGACAAGCTGGGCGCCAACTGACCCGCTCCCGTGATCGCGTTCACCGCGATGGAGGAAGCGATCACGTTGGCGGGAAGCGCGCCGGCCGCGATTTGGGAGGCGGGCAGGTTCCCGGTGATGTTCGCCGCATTGCCTGTAATGTTGCCGCTGACTTTCGAGCCGGAAACGGCCACGATCGAGCCGTCGAGAACGGCTCCCGCGGCGATAGATGAGGCGATGACATTGGAGCCCAAGGCCCCGGCCGTGACGTTCGCCGCCGCGACAGAGCTTGCCGAGACATTCGTGATCAGAGAGCCGTCCAAGGCCGGGTACTTGCCGGCTCCCGTCAGTTGCACCAGTTGGCTGACGCCGTTGAACGCGTTGCCCTGCTTTGTCACGTTAGCGGACAGGGCCGCGTCGGCGATGCTGCCGGGCGGCAACGTAATCGAGGCGCCGACGATCAGGGTATTGACCGTTCCCGAGGAGACGAAGAAAGTCGCGCCGGCCTGCAGGGATGAGCCGGCTTGGATGTAGTTGGTCGAGCCGGGAGCCAGGTCGTCGGCGGTCGCGGCGTGGAGGGCGTACGGCGTCGCGACGAGCGCCTCGCGCGGGCTGAGAGTCTCGGCGCCGACCTGGACCTCTAGGAATCTCGTCGTCCCCGAGAACACCCCGGGCGCGATCGCCGTCATGGAACCGAGCTGCACCGCGAAGAGTCCGTTGCTGACCGGGACGACCTGGGTTTCCGTCCACAGCGGAGAGGCACAGCTGCCGGCCAGCGTGTCGCAGATGCGGAACGTCATCGTGATGGCGCCGTTTTGGGGGTTCTTGGTGACCGGGTCGACCAGCCGGCCTTGGAAGTTGATCTGTCCGGGGACGGCGGCGGAGGCTGCCGCGGCCAACGCGCAGGCCAACGCGACACCGCGCGCCAGCGCCCCGGCCGCCGTTGGAATGGTCCCGGGTTCTCGATCCTCGATCTTCATAAACGCCCCCTCTCGCACTCGGCCCTGCATGGCTGGAAAAATCGTTCTTCGCCGCAAAGCGCGCGCACCTTGTCATCGTCGAGGAATACGTCGGCGAGGGCGCGCGGATTGATACGGCGGAATTATACGTCAGCTCGCGCGGAGGGAGCCGTAAAGACGTGTAACGATGCGCCGGAGAGGTTTAGGCTTGGAAGCGGTAGCCCACGCCGGGGACCGTCTTGAGGCACTTACCCGCCTCGCCGAGTTTGTCCCTGAGGCGGGAGACGTGCATGTCCACGGTGCGGGTGCTCGGCAGGCCCTCGTCGGAGTAGCCCCACACGAGCTGCAGCAGTTCCTTGCGGGTGAGGACGTTCGGCGAGGCACGGATCAGCAAGGTCAGCAGCTCCTGCTCGGTGCGCGTCAGCTTGCGGACGCGCCCCCCGGCCTGGACCGAGCCGTCGGCGTGGTCGATCCGGATCGGCCCCTTCTCAAGGACTTTTTCCGCGCCGACCCCGGAGCGAAGCTGGGCCCGGATTCTGGCGACCAGCTCGCGAAAATCGTACGGCTTCGTGACGTAGTCGTCGGCTCCCGTCTCCAGGCCGAGCACCTTGTCCGCTGTCTCGTCGCGCGCGGTGAGGAAGATGATCGGACCGCGGAAGCCCTGCTCCTTCCTGAGCCACCGGCATACCGAGACGCCGTCCTCTCCCGGCAGGCGGACGTCGAGCAGGCACAGGTCCGGGGCCCCCTTCAGGAACGCCTCCCTGGCGGCCTCCGCCGTCTCCACGGCGATGACGCTGAAACCCCAATGCGTAAGGCGCGCCTCGAGGGCGCGGCGGATGTCGAACTCGTCCTCGACGAGCAGTATCCGCGCCGAGGAGGCCGGTCCCTTGCCCGCGCTCACGCGTCCCTCCAGACGTCCATGTCGAAGCGGAACACGGCCC
Source organism: uncultured Elusimicrobia bacterium (assembly GCA_964566245.1). GTDB lineage: Bacteria > Elusimicrobiota > Elusimicrobia > CAZMIB01 > CAZMIB01 > CAZMIB01. The sequence continues at coordinate 3,832 of CAZMIB010000084.1, forward strand.
CCCGCCCGGGTTCGCTGTCCACCTCGAGCCGGCCCCGGTGCGACTCGACGATCTCCTTCGTGATCGCGAGTCCCAGGCCCGTGCCTTGGAAATCCTTGCTCGTGCCGCGGTAGAAGCCGGCGAAAAGCCTCGGCACCTCCTCGGGGCTGACCCCGGGCCCGGTGTCCGTGACGCTGACGCGGACGCGGTCGCCCTCGCGCCGGGCCGAGATCTGCACGCTCGCGCGCGACGGTCCGTATTTGATCGCGTTGCCGACCAGGTTGGTCAGCGCGAGCACCAAGGCCCCGGAGTCTCCCGCCACCGGCGGAAGGCCGGCCTCCATGTGGAGCTCGATCTTGACGCCCTTCTCGCGTCCGAGCGGCGTCAGGTTGAGGGCCACCTCCCGGCACAACGGCGGCAGAAGGGTCCGGGTTTTGTGGACGGCGAACTTGCCGGCCTCGATCTTCGCCAGGCTGAGAAGGTTCTCGATCAGCACGGTGAGGCGGCGCGCGTTCTTGGCGATCACCTCGAGGTGCTCGCTTTGCCTCTCGGTCACGGGCCCGGCGAGCCCTTCCTGAAGCATCGCGACGTACTCCCCGACCGACGTCAGCGGAATCCGGAACTCGTGGCTGACCATCGACAGGAACTTGCTCTTCAGCCGGTCCAGCTGCTTGAGCTGCCGGACCTGCTCGCCAAGGCGGGCCGACATTCGGTTGAGCGACTCCGCGAGCGACGCGAGCTCATCCCCTCCCTCGACCGGGAGCTGCGGGAAGGCCGGTGACTCCTCGTCGGCTCCCAAGCGACCGACGCGCGCGGCGAAGGCGGCCAGCCTGCCGACCGGCTCGACGACGTGCCTGGAAAGGAAAACCCCGAAAAACCACAGCCCGGGCACGAGCAGCAGGCCCGCGGCCGCGACCAGCTTCACCGCCTGTCGCGCGGCCAGCTCGGAGGCCTCGTTCACCTCGACCAGCTCGGCGCTTTCGATCGAGCGCAATTGCGCCAACGGCTCGAGCATGGCGGGCAAGCCGGCCTGATCCATGGACAGCCTGCCCGTCAAGGCGCGCGACAACGGGCCGTTCCGCCGCGCCTCATCGAGCACTTTTCGCCGCGACAAGGACTCCTGGTACATCTCGTCGAACCGCGCCATTAATTGGCGTTCTTGAAGCGTCGAGTCGGCGGACAGGGCCGCCTCCCGCGCGCGCGCGAGTTCCGCCTCCTGACGCCGCCTCAGCCTCAGCCACCCCTCATCGCCGGTCAGGTAATAGCGGAGCGCCGCGTCGTCCAGGCTCAGGAAGGTGCGCTCCATGGCTGCCGACGACGTCAGCGCCGGAACGCGGGTCGCGAGCGCCGACCGCATCTCGCGCTGCCGTTGAACCAACAGCCCCAGGACCACCGAAAGTCCGCCCACGAACAGGACCAGCAGCCCCCCGAGGGCCAAGCCGAACTTCGTTTGGAGCGGAAGATGCGACCAGCGCGGCACGCGTAGAGTATACCCAGAAATACCGCGCCGCGCAGCCCCCCTTCCTTTATATAGGCTGCTCCGAGGAGGACTTGACAGGCGCGGAAGGAGCGGCTACACTGTCGCGTCTCCCCGCCGAGAACGGGCCCGAGATGCGTCGCTTATTGCTTTGGTGGGGATGTCTTGGAACGCTGCTGGCCGTCCGGCCGGCGGCGGCCCAGCCCGTTTTTACTCCCCAAGGAGTCGTCGTTTCCTCGGCGTCTCCCCAGTCGGTGCTTTCGATCCCGGGCGGCTACCGCCTCTATTTCATCCGAAACGGGCTCGACATCTTTTCCGCGACGTCCACCGACGGTCTCGCCTGGAACGTCGAGCCCGGGGTTCGCCTCTCGACCGAAAGCGCCACGCCGGCCTCCAGCTCGATCACCGCCTGCTCCGTTTTCGTGACGACCTCGGGCGTCACGCGCATGCTCTATGTCGCGCTGAGCTCCTCCAACGCCTACAGCGTCTTATCCGCGACCTCGTCGGACGGCCTCGCGTTTTCCAAGGAGCCGGGCCTCCGCCTTCAATTCGGCGGCGGAGCCGGCTTCGTCGACTCGCCTCGCGTTCTCGTCACGCCCGCGCGAGCGCGGGCGTACTACGTGCGCGACGCCTCGCTCGGCCGGACGCCGGCTAACTTCCGCGTCTTCAGCGCGACATCTCCGGATGAGGGACTGACCTGGACCGAGGAGGGCCAGCGCCTGACGCGAGACGTTTATCAGGTCGCCGTGGCCACGCTGACCGACGGCCGCGTCCGCCTTTATGAAGCCGCGCCCTCGGTGGCGGGCTCGACGGCGTCCCAGGTCTTGAGCGCCGCCTCCTCGGACGGCCTGATCTTCTTCGACGAGGGTGGTGTCCGCCTCTCGACCGCGTCCGGGGTCTCCATCGGCGCGCTTGCCGTCTTCAGGGCGACCGAGACCTTTCGGTGGCGCATGCTCTTTTCCTCGGTCGCGGGTTCGACGATACCGGCGATCCAGGAGGCCGTGACGGCGTCCCCCGTCCCGCTGCACCTGAGCCCCGCGGCCGCTTTTCGAACGTCCGGCTCCACGGCGTTCACGCTTACCGGGGAAGTCTTTTCGCCCGGGGCCTCGGTGACCTTCGTGCAGGGCTCGGCCTCGCTCGCGGCCTCGGGCGTCACCGTCTCCAACGATCTTTCGCTGTCCGGATCGTTCAATCCGACCGGCGCCGCGCTCGGCAACTACGACGCGGTCGTCACCAACGCGGACGGCGTGACGGGACGCCTGACCAACGCGCTGTTGATCGACTTCCAGCCCGGCGCCCTGTCGCTGCTCGACAATCTCTTCCATCCGCTTAAGGGCGGCAAGCTGACCGTCACTGCGACCGTCTTCGACAACGGGCATGTCACGGCCAAGCTTTATACCCTGCGCGGCCAGCTGGTCAAGACCGTTTTCGACCAGGACGTCGCCGCCGGCGTCTCGGTTTTCACCTGGGCGGGCGACACCGGCGCCGGAAACACCGTGGCGTCGGGCCTTTATCTGCTGCACGTGGCCGGCCCCAAGCTGGACGAAACGGAGAAGGTGCTCGTGGTGAAATGATGCGCTCGGCTTCGACGCTGCTCCTGCTCGCCGTCCTGGCCGGTCCCGCCCCCGCGCGGGCCGAGTCGGGACTTACCGCGGCGCCGATCCTCGTCACGCCTTTCGCGGCGCGCCCCGCGGGAATGGGCGGGGCCTGGGCCGCGGGCCAGGGGCTCGATTCGATCGAATATAACCCCGCGGGATTGGCGGGCATGCCGCGCCTGGGCCTGCTGACCAGCTACGAAAAGGGCTTCGACGGCGGGGACTACGGCCTGGTCGAGGTCGGCGGACGCTCCGGCGCGCTGGCCGGGGCGGTCGGGGTCCTCTATCACAACGCCGGCTCGATCGCGTTGAACCTATCCGACGGCACCCAAAAGACGGTGACCGCGCTCGAGGACTCCAGCCCGTTCATCGCCGGCGCCGTCCGCGCGACGCCGTGGCTCTGGTTCGGCGGCACGCTGCGGATGCTGCGCCAAGTGCTGGCGCAGCAGTACACGGCCTCGTCCGTCTGCGGCGACCTGGGCGTGCGCGCGGAAGGGCCGGGCGGGCTCGCTTTCGGCGCCAGCCTCCAGAACCAAGGCCAGGACGTCCGCTTCGACCAGGCGCGAGATCCCCTGCCGTCCACCGAGCGCGTCGGCGCCTCCTATACATGGCGCGACACCGACCTATCGGACATCAACCCGTTCTCCGAGCAGGAAGGACTGCGCCTGACGCTCTCGGCCGACTACGTGCGGCAGAAGCAGGAAGACGGGGCGGCCCGCGTCGGCGGCGAGCTGGGAATCAAGACCTTCGGGTTGCCGCCGATACTGTTTCGCGGCGGATACATGTTCGGCCGTGATCAGGAAGGGGTGACCGTCGGATTCGGCTACGAAGGCCCGGTTCTTTCCTTCGACTATGCCGCGCTGCCGACTCGCGATCTCGGCATCTCGCACCTGCTGACGCTGCGAATCAGGATTTAGCGCGGCGCCGCACCCGCAGCATCAAGCCTTTCACGCCCGTCACCTCGACGCTTTCCCCGGCCGCGATGGCGCCTTCCTCGCTGCGCGCGTTCCACAGCTCCCCAAGGACTCGAACCGTGCCGTCCGGGGCGAGCGCGGTCGTGGCCACGCCCTCGGCCCCGACCAAGGCTTCCTTGCCGGTTTCCGGAGCGCGCCCGCGCGTCCGCATATAGAGGAGCGCGAGAGTCCCCGTGAAAGCCAGGATGACGGCGGCGGTCCAGGCGACTACGCTCAGGCTGACGGAGACGCCCCATGTCCCCGGGGTATTGAACAGCATCAAGGCCCCAAAAAACAGGGCCGCGAGGCCGCCCGCGGTCAGTAGGCCGTAGCTCATCACCTTGATCTCGATCAGGAAGAGCAGGAAGCCCAGCAGCATCAGCAGCACGCCGGCGATATTCGCCGACAGGGTCTGGAACGCGTAGAACGCGAGCAACAGGCTGATGGCGCCGACGATCCCCGGGAAGATGAGGCCCGGGTTATAAAGCTCGACGAACAGGCCCGCGGCGCCGATCGACATCAGGATCATCGCCACGTTCGGGTCGGCAAGGACGGCCAGGGCCTTCTGCCGGCCCGTCATCTCGAGATGCGTCAGGCCGGCGCCCTTGGTCCGCAGCCGCCGCTTGAGGGCGGGGATCTCGCGACCGTCGACCTTATCAAGCAGCTCGTCCATGTCGCCGGCGATCAGGTCGACGACGCCCAACCGGACCGCCTCCTCGGCGGGGGTCGAGGTGCTGCGCGTGACGGCCTCGCGCGCCCATGACTCGTTGCGCCCGCGCTCGCGCGCGATGGAGCGCAGGTAGGCCGCCGCGTCGTTGGCGATCTTCTCCTCCATCGTTGCGTCGGGCTTCTCGGAGCCGGAAGAGAGGGAGCGGCCGATCATCACCGGATGCGCGGCGCCGATGTTCGTCCCGGGCGCCATCGCCGCGACATGCGCGGCCATCGTGATGAAGACGCCGGCCGAGGCGGCGCGGGCGCCCGCGGGCGCCACGTAGACGATCACCGGAACGCGCGCGGCCAGCTCATCCTTGACGGTCTCGCGCATCGAGAGGTCCAGGCCTCCCGGGGTGTCGAGCCGCAGGACGAGGGCGTCGAAGCCCTCTCGTTCGGCGCGCTCCAGGGCGCCGGAGACGAACTCCGCCGCGACGGGGCTGATGATCCCCGCGTAGTCGGCCACGAGGACCCGCGGGCGGCTCTCCGCCGCCGACGCGGCCGGAAGCGCCGCGAGCAGGACGGCGAGGACCGCTAGCGGACGATGCCGCCCCGCGAGATGGGCCAATAGATGAACCACGCCTTCCCCTTCATGAAGCTCTCGGGGACCGGGCCCCAAAAGCGGGAGTCGCAGGAACGGTCGCGGTTGTCGCCCATGACCAGGTAGGAGCCCGGTGGGACCGTGACCGGGCCGAAATAGTCGCGCATCGCGTCGCCGAGCGCCTGGTCGAGGCGCCGGCTCTCCCAGAGCGCCTGGTACTCGGCGGCGCCCAGCTTCACCTGGGGCGCGGGCAGGCGCGCGGTGTCGACGTACTGGGCGAACTGCTCGTCGTTCATCCGCTTGCCGTTGACGAGCACGACCCCGCCCTTGACCTCGATCGAGTCGCCGGGCAGCCCGATCACGCGCTTGATGAAATCCTTGCCGGCCTGCTTGGCGCCGCAATGGATCTCTTCCTTATTCAGCGCCGGGAACTCAAAGACGACCACGTCGCCGCGCTCGATCGGCTTGAGCCGCATCACGCGCTTGCCCGCGAGCGGGATGCGGACCCCGTAGATGAACTTGTTCACGAACAGGTGGTCGCCCTCGAGCAAGGTGGAGCGCATCGAGCCCGAGGGGATCTTGAACGCCTGGATCACGAAGTACATGAGGAAGGCGGCCAGCAGGACCGCGGAGAACACCGTCTCCGCCCACTCCATGTCCTCGTGGAAGAAGTGCTTGCGCCCCTCGGCCGAGGACGTCCTGGGGAAGCTGCGGTAGAAGCCCAACGCCCCGAAGACCGCCCCCGCGAGCAGCGCCGGCGAGAACTGCCGCTCCGCGAAGAAGTTCGTCACGCCCGAGCTGCGCGTCTCGAAGCTCAACACGAGCACGATCGCCGCCGAGAACGCCGCCCCCGCGGCGAAGAGGGCGTGCCAAAGCGCCGCGGTCAGCTTGGTCTTGAGTTTGTCGCGCTTCGCGAGCTCCTTGCCCAAGTAGGCATAGACGCCCATCCCGACGCCGATCCAGAAAAGTCTCTCTTCCATTTAATGGACTCCTCTTCGCGCTTCTCGGCAGTCTACAAAATACGCCCTACTGCGTTATCTTCAGCACCGCAAGAAAGGCCTCCTGCGGTATCTCGACGCGCCCGAGCTGCTTCATGCGCGCCTTGCCGGCTTTCTGCTTCTCCAGCAGCTTGCGCTTGCGCGTGATGTCGCCGCCGTAGCACTTCGCGAGCACGTCCTTGCGCACCGCCGGGACGGTCTCGCGCGCGATGAACCGGCCCTCGGTTCGCGCCTGGATCGCCACCTCGAACATCTGCCGCGGGATCAGCTCCTTGAGCTTCTCGCAGAGCGCCCGCCCCTGCATCTGGGCCTTGCTCTTGTGCACGATCAGGCTGAGGGCGTCGACCGGCTCGCCGTGGATCAAGATCTCCATCTTGACCAGGTCCGAGGCGCGGAACTCTCCCGTCTCGTAGTCGAACGAGGCGTAGCCCTTCGAGATCGACTTGAGCTTGTCGTAGAAGTCCAGGACCATCTCGCCGAGAGGCATCTCGTAGTGGACGATCATGCGCTGGCTCGAGAGGTACTCGATCGCGCGGTGCTCGCCGCGGCGGTCCTTCAACAAGGTCACGACGGGCTCGAGATAGGACATCGGCAGCACGATCGTCACCTTCACGAACGGCTCCCGGACCTCGCGTATCCCGCCGTAGTGCGGAAACTTGGCCGGGTTGTCGACCTCGCGCTCGGCGCCCGCGCCCTCGGTGACGCGGTAGACGACGTTCGGGCTCGTGACGATCAGCGAGAGGTTGAACTCGCGCTCGAGCCGCTCCTTGACGATCTCCATGTGCAGCAAGCCCAGAAAGCCGAGGCGGTAGCCGAAGCCGAGCGCCTGCGAGCTGTCCGGCTGGAAGAAGAACGAGGAGTCCGACAGATGCAGCTTCTCGATCGCCTTCTTGAGGTTCTCGAAGTCGGCGGGGTTGATCGGGAACACGCCGGCGAACACGACCGGCTTCGCCTCGCGATAGCCCGGCAGGGGCTTGGCGGCCGGGCGCGCGAGCTCGATCAAGGTGTCGCCGACGCGGATCTGGCGCACGTCCTTGATTCCGGTCACGATGTAGCCGACCTCGCCCGCCCCGAGGCGCTCCGCCTTGTGGAGCGTGGGCACCATGTGCCCCAGCTCCTCCACCTCGAACGGAGAGGTCGAGGAGAACAGCCGGACCTTCGCTCCGGTCTTGATCGAGCCGTTGAACACGCGGACCAGCAGGATCACGCCGCGATACGAGTCGTAGTGGGAGTCGAACACCAGCGCCGCGAACGGCTCCTCGGCCGAGCCCTTGGGGGCCGGGATCCTGTCGACGATCGCCTCGAGGATCTCGTCGATGCCGACGTCCTCCTTGGCGCTCGCGTAGATCGGCTCGTCCTCGAGCTTGAGGATCTCCTTGAGCTGGGCCGCGGTCCCCACCGGGTCGGCGGACGGCAAATCGACCTTATTGACGACCGGAATCAGGCGCAGGCCGAGGCCTTGCGCGAGGTGCGCGTTCGCCAGGGTCTGGGCCTCGACTCCCTGCGAGGCGTCGACCACGAGCAGCGCTCCCTCGCAGGAAGCCAGCGCGCGGGAAACCTCGTACGAGAAGTCGACGTGCCCCGGCGTGTCGATCAGGTTCAGCACGTAGTCCTTCTGGTCGCTCGCGCGGTACTTCATGCGCACGGCCTTGGCCTTGATCGTGATGCCGCGCTCGCGCTCGAGCTCCATCGAGTCCATGATCTGCTCGCGCATCTGGCGCTCGGAGATCGTGTTGGTGTCCTGCAGCAGCCGGTCGGCCAGGGTGGACTTGCCGTGGTCGATGTGCGCGATGATGGAAAAGTTGCGAAGCCGTTCGGTCGGCGTCATTCGGGATGCAGCGCCAGCAGGCGCTGAACCTCCTGGGGATCGGTGACCTTCAGGGCTTCCTGCGCGAGCCCCTGCACGGTCTTGCGATGGATGGTGCGCACCGCCTGCTTGATGCGCAGGAACATGCGCGGCGACACCGACAGGCTGTCGATGCCGAGGCCGATCAGCAGCGGGACCGCGCGCGGGTCCGACGTCATCTCGCCGCAGATCGAGACGCCCTTGCCGCGGCGCTTGGCGGTCTCGGCGATCTGCGCCAGCACGCGCAGCACCGCCGGGTGCATCGGCTCGTAAAGATGGCTGACGTGCTCGTTGATGCGGTCGACCGCGAGCAGGTACTGCACGAGGTCGTTGGTGCCGATCGAGATGAAGTCCACCTCGTTCAGGAACTGGTCGAGCATCAGCACGGCCGAGGGGATCTCGATCATGATGCCGAACGGCACCTTCTCGCCGAACTCGCGCCCCTCGGCCGCGAGCTCGCGCTGCGCCGCGGCCAGAAGCTTCTTGGCCGACTGTATCTCGGACAGCGTGCCGACCATCGGCAGAAGGATCTTGACCTCGCCGTGGGCCGCCGCGCGAAGTATCGCCCGCAGCTGGGTCCGGAAAATGTCGGGGTAGCGCAGCGAGAGGCGTATGCCGCGCAGGCCCATGAACGGGTTGGTCTCCGAGGGCGGTCCCTCGAGACCGAGCTGCGACAGCCTGTCGCCTCCGATGTCGGCCGTGCGGATGACGACCGGCAGCGGCGCCAGGGCCTTCGCGACCTGGGTGTAGACCTTGACCTGCTCGTCCTCGGACGGGGGCGTCGTCCTGTTCAGGTAGAGGAACTCGGTCCTGAACAGTCCGATCCCGTCGCCCTTCAGGCTCACGATCGTCTTGAGCTCCTCGAGGGCGTCGAGGTTGGCCTGGAGCTGCACGCGGTGGCCGTCCTTGGTCTCGCTGGGCAGCCCCTTGAGCGCCTCCAGCGCGCGCTCCTGCGCGGTCGCGCGCTCCTGGGCCCGGAGGTACTTCTGTATCGCCTCGGGCCCGGGGTTGATGATGACCATCCCCTCCTCGCCGTCGACGATCACCAGCTCGCCGGTACGCACGCGGTGGCTGACGTCCGAGAGGCCGACCACGGCCGGGATCTCGAGCGACTGCGCTAGGATCGCGGTGTGGCTCGTCTTGCCGCCGAGGTCGGTCGCGAACGCGAGGACCTTGGCCTCCTTGAGGTTGAGCGTGTCGGACGGGAGCAGGTTGCGGGCGATCAGGATCGCGGTCTCGCGTATCTCGGACAGGGGCCTCTTCTCGGCCTTCAGCAGATGCGACAACAGGCGCTTGCCGACGTCGAAGAGATCGTGGCGGCGCTCCCTGAAGAACTCGTCCTCGATCTTCTCGAAGGCCTGATTGACCATCTCAAGCGCCTCGGACAGCGCGAACTCGGCGTTGACCCGCTCGGTCACGATCCTCTTCGGCACGTCGTGCGTGATCAGGGGGTCCGAGAGGATCAGGCGGTGGGCGTCGATCAGCCGCGCGTGCTGCTTGCCGAGGGTCTTGAGGACCTTGGCCTCGGTCGCGTCGAGGTCGCGGTACGTCTTCGAGAGGGCTTCCTTGAACCGCTTCACCTCGCGCCGTATCTGCTCCTTCGGTATCTCCAGGCGGGAGATGATGACCTCCTCGTCCTCGAGCACGAAGGCTTTTCCGATCGCTATGCCCGGCGAGGCCGGGACGCCCTTGATGATGATCATGGGTTACTGGGTGTTGAAGTCGCCCGTCGCGTCCGCGAACAGCTCCTCGATCGCCTTCGCCGCCTTGGCTTCGTCCCCGCCTTCCAGGACGACGCGCAGCTTCGAGCCGCACCCGGCCGGCAGCATCATCCGCCCCATCACGCCCTTGCCGTTCACCCCCAGGTCCCCCTTCGCGCCACCGCCGTGGGCCTGGAACTCCCCCCACCGCGCCGCCGAGCGAGCCGCCGCGCCTGGGGTG
>CAZMIB010000085.1:0-4399 GCA_964566245.1 uncultured Elusimicrobia bacterium
GAGTTTCTCGAGGGGTTGGACAAGGGCACCGCGCGGATCGAGGCCTGCCTGGTGGCCGCCTCCTCGGCGACGATCGCCCAGAACGGGGCGCGGGAGTGGCGCGACGACCTGGCCGAGGAGCTCGACGACGCGAAGCAGAAACCCGTCGGCCTGATGGCCTTGGTTGAGAGGCAGGCCGCTTACGACGGCGACAAGCCGAAGTATGAGCGCAAGGAGCGCCTGCTCGCGATCCTCGACCGTTTCGTCCCGCAGCGCGAGCTGGACCGCGAGGCGCGCAAAAAGGAGCGCGAGGCGGCGGCCGCGAACCGCGAGGGCCAGCGCGACGAGATCATCCGCTCGCTGCGCGACTGGCTCTTGCGGAACGGGACCCTGAGCCCCACCGAGCTTTCGCGCCTCGACGGCGGCGAGGGCGTATTCAGGACCGAGGTTCACTTCCTGGACGAGGACCCGCCGGCCGCGGAGGTGTTCGTCGACTCCTTCCTGCCGTTCCGCGGGACGCCGTCGGCGCCCTCGGACGCTCGGCCGGGGCCGAGCACCTTGCAGCTCCGTCTTATCGCGGAGAAGGCCGGCGACCGTTGGCTCTTCAAGGAGCGCCGTTGACGCGCGAGGCGGAGCCGATCTTCCTGATCTGGCAGCGCGACATCAAGCGCTTCTGGCGCGACAAGCCCCAGCTCGTCGGCGCGACGTTCCGCTCGATCCTGTGGCTCGTCTTTTTGGGCTTCGGCATCCAGGGCAGCTTCACGCCGGTCTCCGGCTACCGCTACACGCAGTTCGTGCTGCCGGGGATCATGGGGATGGCGGTGCTGTTCACGTCGATACAGTCGACGATCACGATCATCTGGGACCGCGAGTTCGGCTTCATGAAGGAGATGCTCGTGGCGCCGATCTCGCGCTTCTCGATCGTGATGGGCAAGGCCCTGAGCGGCGCGACCTTGGGCTTCCTTGAGGCCGGCGTCGTGATGGCGCTGTCGCCGTTTTTCGGCCTGGCGCTCACGCCGTGGGCGGCGGCGCGCGCGCTCGGGGTGCTGGGGCTGATGGGCCTGGGCTTCTCGGGCTTGGGCATCACGATCGCCTCGAAGCTGCGGACCTTCGAGGGCTTCGGCGCGATCATGAACTTCCTCGTGCTGCCGGTCTTCTTCCTCTCGGGGGCCCTGTACCCGATCGACCGGCTGCCTCCGCCGATGCTGGTCCTCGTCCAGCTCACCCCGATGAGCTACGCGGTCGATCTTCTCAGGCAGGTCCTGCTGGGGATCGGACGCCTCGCCCCCGCGCTGTGCCTCGCCGTGTTGGCCGCTTTCGCCGTCGGCAGCCTGTCCGCCGCCGTCGGCTCGTTCCGCAGCCTGGACTGAGCGGGTCCTAGGAAAGGGGCGTCAGGTCCTTCTGGGCCTCGGCCAGCAGCTCCTCGGCGTGCTTGCGGCTGACCGGGGTGGCTTCCTTGCCGCCGAGCATGCGGGCCATCTCCTCGAGACGGTCCTTCTCGCGCAGGCTTTCCACGAGGGTCTCGGTCCGGCCGTCGCGCACGTCCTTGCGGACGCGCAGGTGGCGGTCGGCGAAGCAGGCGATCTGGGGCAGGTGGGTGACGCAGAGGATCTGGTGCGACCGGGAGAGCGTCGCGAGCTTCTTGCCGACCGCCCGGCCGACCACGCCGCCGACGCCGGCGTCGACCTCGTCGAAGACGAGGATCGGCACGCGGTCGGCGCGCGCGAGGACGGTCTTGATCCCCAGCATGGTGCGGGACAGCTCGCCTCCGGAGCCGGTCGAGCGCAGGGGCTTCAGCGGCTCGCCCGGGTTCGGCGCGATCAGGAACTCGACGCGGTCGGAGCCCGTCGGCGTGAACAGGCCCTCCTCCATCTCGACCGCCACGGTGAAGCGGGCGTGCGGCATGCCGAGGTCCTTCAACTCGCGCGTGACCTTGGCCGCGAGCTTCGCGCCGGCCTCGAGCCGCTCCTCGTGGGCCTCGGCGCAGAGGCGCGTCAGCCGGGCGCGCAGCGTCGAAAGCTCGCGCTCCAGCGACTCCTCGGCCTCCTTGGCGTTCTCCAGCGCGTCGGTCTCGCGCCGAGCGCGCTCGCGGAAGGCCAGCACGTCGGCCATCGCGGGGCCGTACTTGCGGCGCAGGCGCGCCAGCTTGTCGAGGCGGCCGAGGGTCGCGTCGAGCCGCTCCGGGTCCAGCTCCACCTTGGAGCGGTAGTCGCGCGCGCTCTCCGAGGCTTCCTGCACGAGCGTCCGGGCCTGGCCGAGGCTTCCGCTTAGCTCCTTGAGGTCGCCGTCCAGCCGGCTCATCTCGTCGGCGGTCCGCTCGGCCTTGAGGAGCAGCTCCTCGGCCGAGCCCTCGCCGGAGTAGAGGAGCTGGTGCAGCTCCTCGGCCAGGACGCGCAGGCGCTCCGCGTTCTTGAGCCGGGGAAGCAGGGCCTCGAGCTCTTCTTCCTCGCCTTCCTTCGGCGCTAGCTCGTCGATCTCGGCAAGCTGGTAGCGGTAAAGGTCGAGGCGGCGCAGGCGCTCGGCCTCCGAGAGGTTCATCGCCTCGCGGCGCGCGACGAGCTTTTGATGAGCGTGCCAGGCCTCGGCCAGCTCGCTGCGGCGGCGGTCCAGGCCGGCGTAGCGGTCGAGGAGGTCGAGCTGAAGGGCCGGCTTGAGCAAGGTCTGATGCTCGTGCTGGCCGTGGAAGTCGATCAACAGCTCGCCGAGTTGGTGGAGCTTGGCGAGGGCGACCGGCTCGCCGTTAAGGAACGCGCGGCTGCGTCCGGAGAGGTCCAGCTCGCGGCGCAGGGAGAGCCCGTCCTTTCGCAGCTCCGCGGGCAGGGCGCTCGGGAGCGGCTCGCTGAAAACGCCCTCGACCTCCATCCTCGCCGCGCCCGCGCGCAGCCAGTCGGGCGACGCCCGGCTGCCGAGCAAGAATCCCAGCGCCTTGATCAGGATCGACTTGCCGGCTCCGGTCTCGCCGGTGAACACCACCAGCCCCGCGCCGAGGTCGACGCGCAGCTCGCGTATGACGGCGAAGTTCCGTACGGTCAGGGATTTAAGCATGAGCGGCCTCCCCCTACCGACTACCCCTCACCTGCTTCTGCTTATCTCTCGCCCCACTTCAGCTTTCGCCGGAGAATCTCGAAATAGGACCTCTGGGGCCCGAGCATGAGCTTAAAGGGCTTCTCGTAGCGCGTCACGCGAATCTCGTCGCCGAGGTGCAGCGAGAAGTTCACCTGCCCGTCCAGCGAGAGGATCGACTTCACCTTCTCGCGCGGCCGGCGCTCGACGATCCTGAACGTGAGCGGCACGTCCGCCGGCAGGACCAGCGGGCGCTGGGTCAAAGTATGCGGGCAGATCGGGGCGATGACGACCACGTCCAGCCGGGGATCGACGATCGGCCCCGAGGCCGCGAGGGCGTAGGCGGTCGAGCCGGTCGGGGTCGAGACGATGACCCCGTCTCCGAAGTAGTCGGCCAGGAAGACGTCGCCCAGGTTCGCTCGCAGGTAGAACGCGCGCGGGTCCGAGGCCTTGATCACGCAGTCGTTCAGCGCGATCTGACGGGAGAAGATGGTCTTGCCCTTGCGCACGACGTCCGCGGACAGAAGCCGGCGCTCCTCCATCACGGCCTCGCCGTTCAGGATGCGCCCGAGCTGGTCTCGCAGGTCCGCGGCGTCGGCGCCGCTCAAGAACCCCAGGCCGCCCGCGTTGATGCCGAGCAGGGGAATCGAGTGCGGGGCCAACAGACGCGCGGTGCGCAGCATGGTTCCGTCGCCGCCCAAGGCTACGGCGATGTCCACCGTCCTGAGTTGGTCGAGGGAGGCATGGCCCTCGTTCGCCATCAAAACCTTGATGCCCCTGGATTGGAACACCTTGCGCACCGGGGCCACCCAGCGCTCGGCCTCGGGCTTGCCGTCGTTGTGGAAAAGAATGATCGCTTTCAATCGGGCCTCTTGAGGCGGAAGGCGTCCTTGTCACGACAAATATGGACCCAGCCGTCTCGCGGCATTATATCAAATGGCGCCTTTCCCGCCGGCCGGACCGCGGTCCGCCCGAGCGAGCTCTCGAAATCGAGCGCGAGCGGCCCGCGAACGGCCAAGGCGAGCCTGTCGCGCGACGGCCCGCCCGAGTAGCCCCTCCCGAGGGGCGACCGCGTCCCCGGTCCGGAGGCGCGGCGCTCCCCCGGCCACCAGCGCCCGACCGCCGTGCCGTCCCGCCGCAACCGCAGCTCGGCTCCGAGCACGGCCAGCGCCTCGGCCGACGAAATCAGCCGCTGCGACGCGGCCATCAGGGATTCATAGCTCATGACGCACTCCCGGCTTCAGGAAAACTGCCGCACCAGCGCAAGCCCCGCGAACAGTCCACCGATCGACAGTAGCCCCGACGCGATCACATAGATGAGTGCCAAATAAAATTCGCCGCGCTCATACAGCGAACG
>CAZMIB010000085.1:4409-13704 GCA_964566245.1 uncultured Elusimicrobia bacterium
CGAAGCCCGGCGCGTCGCCCGGCGGAGCGATCAGGCGGGCGATCCTGATGTCACCGGCAAGCTCCTCCAAGCCGCGCCAATGGGACCTCTCGAGCGAGCTCAGCGCGACCGCGTCCAGGCTCCGGCCCTCGTCGAGGACCGCGTGGGTCAAATCCTCGCCCTCCCCGGCGGCGTCGAGCAGGACCAGTCCGTCCGCCGAGGACAGCAAGGCGCTGGACGGTCCGCGCCGCCCCATCACCGCGGCGCACTCGGGGACTTTCTCCCCGAGCCGAAACGGCGCGGCCAGCGCGACCAAGACGGCCCCCAGCGCCGCGACGCGCCGGACCGCGCTCCAGTCGGGGATGAAGCAGACGGCCGCGGCGGCCGCGTAGTAGACCACCATGAAAAACCAGCCCGGCGCCGGCGCCCACGCCGCGGCGCGCGGCACGGAGGCGCACAAGCGCACGGCATGGATGAAGCCCCGAGTCAGTGCCGCGACCGGCGCGGCCGCGAGCCGGAACACTCGCGCCGGCAAGCAGGCGGCCGGAACCAAGGCGAAGCCGGCCGCCATCAGCAGGCAGGCCCAGGGGACGAGAACGAGGTTCGCGGGCAGGGAGACGAAGGAGACGCGGTGGAAGTAGAGCGCCAGAAGCGGCTGTATCCCGAGCCAAGTCGAAGCCCCGACGTAAAGCAGGCCGACCGCGCCGCGCAGGGCCGCCGGCCGCGGCGGCACCCTCCAGTGCGCGACGGCTATAATAAGGAAGAGCACGGAGACGAACGAAAGCTGGAAACCGGCCTGCAGCAGCATCCGCGGGTCCCACAGCAGAAGCCCGGTTCCGGCCAAGAGCAAGGCCTGAAGGGTCCCGGGCTCCCGCTCCAGCAGCAGGGCCGCGACGCCGGCCGGCGTCATCGCGAAGGCCCGCAGCGGCGGCGCCTCGGGGCCGACCAAGGCCACGTAGAGCGCCGACGCGGCCAGGCCTAGCCCCAGCGAGCCGGCGCGTCCCGCTCCCAGCCGCCGCGCCGCCCCCGAGGCCAGAAGCAGAACGAAGGAAACCTTGAGCCCCGAGGCGACGAGCAGGTGGATGGCCCCCGAGTCGCGGAAGGCGGCCAGCCACCCCGGCGCGACGGCTTTGCGGCCGAGGCCGACGCCCTTCATCACGCCGCCGGCCTCCGGGCCCAGCGCGTCGAAGGCCGTCTCGCAGCGGGCGCGCAGGCGCGAGACGGCGCGCTTGGCGAGCGGCGCCGGCGCGGCGGGCTCGAGGGCTGAGGCGGAGAACAACGAGTGGACGCCCTCCAAGGCCAAATAGCGCCGCCAGCTCCCTCGGCCGGGAAACGCGGGTGGAAGCGGAAGCGAAAGGCGCCCCGTCAGAACGACGCGCTCGCCCCATTCCACCGTCATCCCGGCCGGCGCGCGGACCAGCACCCCGCCGGTCACGGCTCGCGACGAGCCGTAA
This sequence comes from uncultured Elusimicrobia bacterium, assembly GCA_964566245.1. Taxonomy (GTDB): domain Bacteria; phylum Elusimicrobiota; class Elusimicrobia; order CAZMIB01; family CAZMIB01; genus CAZMIB01. Next base: position 5,843 of record CAZMIB010000085.1, read on the forward strand.
GCGGTCCAGGCTTCCGCGGCGAGACGGAACTCCGGGCCGTCGGGCTTGGGGATCGGCAAGGAGGCGACGACTCCCGACAGGCGCCCCTCGCCCGGGGCGAGGCGGGAGACGTCGTCGGCGGGAACTCGCTCCAGCAGGCCGGCCTGGTCCGCCGCGAGTATCGCGGCGACGAGCGCGAGAAAGATGAAGACGAGAGGACGCCCGAGATGCGAGAAATGCAAATGGCTCTCCCCCTCACCCGCGCCCTCTCCCCCAAGGGGGAGAGGGAAGCGGCGATAGTACCAGCATGGAGCAGGGGCCTTCGGCCGCCATGGGGCTTCCGGACCTTTTCGCGTGGGTCTTCCGGGCCCTTCATGCGCGGATACGGGGAAATAATATAGGCTGGCCGGAGCAGCTCAACGCTCGAGGAGAGGCCCATGGAGCTATTCGCGTTCTTGACGATGGCGGGTGTCGTGGCGTTCCTGATGGTCGTCGGCGGGGCGTTCGTGACCGTCGATCAGGGCACCGTGGTCGTCGTCACGATGTTCGGCCGCTACCAGCGGTTGATGACTCCGGGCCTCAACTTCAAGATCCCGATCCTCGAGACGGTCTACCGCCGCATCTCGATCCAGAATCAATCCGTCGAGCTGCAGTTCCAGGCCATCACCTCCGACCAGGCCAACGTCTACTTCAAGGCGATGCTGCTGTACGCGGTGCTGAACCAGCAGGAGGAGACGATCAAGAACGTCGCCTTCAAGTTCATCGACGCGCAGAGCCTGATGCAGGCGCTGATCCGCACCGTCGAGGGCTCGGTGCGCAGCTTCGTCGCGACCAAGCGCCAGTCCGAGATCTTGCTCCTGCGGCGCGACATCGTCGAGGCGATCAAGACCCAGCTCGACGCGAGCCTGGAGACCTGGGGCTACCACCTGATCGACCTGCAGATGAACGACATCACCTTCGACAAGGCGATCATGGACTCGATGGCCCAGGTCGTGGCCTCGAACAACCTCAAGGCCGCCGCCGAGAACCAGGGCCAGGCGCTGTTGATCACGAAGACCAAGCAGGCCGAGGCCGAGGGCAACGCGATCCGCATCTCGGCCGAGGCCGAGCGCCAGGCGGCCCAGCTCCGCGGCCAGGGCATCGCGCTGTTCCGCGAGGAGGTCGCGCGCGGCATGACGAAGGCCGCCGAGGAGATGAAGGCCGCGGGCCTGGACGCCTCGGTGATCCTGTTCTCGATGTGGACCGACGCGATCAAGCACTTCGCCGAGAACGGGAAGGGCAACACGATCTTCCTGGACGGCTCCGCGGACGGCATGAGCCGCACGATGCGAGAGATGCTGGCCCTCTCCCAGGGCCGCTACGACCAGGACAAGTCGCGGAACTGAACGTCCCCCTCACCCTTTCCCTCTCCCCCGGAGGGGGCGAGGGGAGTCCTTACCGCGGCTCGCGCGGGATCGTCGCGTCGAACGGCTCCTGCGGGATGTCGGAGCCCGTGGGGTCGGGGCGGATGGTGGCGTCGACGGGCTCGGGTGTGATCGTGTCGGGGGTCGGGGAGAAGAAGTGAGGCGGGGGGAGGAAGCCCTCCGCGAGGCGCTTGAAGTACTCCGCGGCGAAGGCCTCGCCGCACTCGCGCTCGATCAGGCTCTTCGTGAAAGGGCGGCGCGCCAGTATCTCGACGACCTGCTGGTCCTTTAAGCCGCGTCCATCCCGCGCGCGGCGGTAAAGCTCGACCCCGCGCTTCAAATCGTCCGGCCGGGCGCGGGCCCATACCCGGCACGAGACCGCCAACTCATCGGCCAAGGCCTTGACCTGCTCCGGGTCGCGCAGCGTCGACTCCAAACGCTCATGCGCCGCCAACTCCGCCTCGTCGCGGCCGAGTCGCGGCGCGGAGGCCGCGCAGGCCGCCAGAGCGAACGCCGCCGGCCAGGCGAGTCGTTTCAATGAGAGGACGAGGCCGCCGCCTGCGGCCGGCCGGCGCCTTTCGACGCGGCGATGGCCTGGTCGAGATCCGCGATCAGGTCGTCGGCGTCCTCGATGCCGACCGACAGGCGGATCAAGGTGTCCGTCAGCCCGGCCTTCTCGCGGTCTGCTTTCGGGATGCTCGCGTGCGTCATCGTGGCCGGGTGGCCGGCCAGCGACTCGACGCCGCCCAGGCTCTCGGCCAGCGAGAACACCTTGAGGCTCGAGATCATGCGCACCGCGCGCTCGAGGTCGCCCTTCAGCTCGAAGGAGATCATGCCGCCCATCCCGGACATTTGGCGCTTCGCCAGCTCGCGGCCGGGGTGGCTTTCGAGGCCGGGATAGAGGACCTTCGTGACCTCGGCGTGCTTTTCCAGGTGGCGCGCGATCTTCTCCGCGTTGTCGCAGTGCAGCTTCATGCGCGCGGCCAAGGTCTTCGTGCCGCGCAGCACCAGGAAGCAGTCCATCGGTCCCGGGATCGCGCCGACCGCGTTCTGCAGGAACTTGATGTCCTTATAGAGGGCCTCGTCCTTGACGACGACCGCGCCGCCGACCACGTCCGAGTGGCCGCCGAGGTACTTCGTCGTCGAGTGGACCACGATGTCGGCGCCGAGCTCGAGCGGGCGCTGCAGGCACGGCGTCGCGAAGGTGTTGTCGACCGCGACCTTGACGCCCTTGGCCTTGGCGAGGCGGCAGATCGCGGCGATGTCGGTGACGTGCAGCAGCGGGTTCGAGGGGCTCTCGAGCCACAGCAGCTTCGTCTTGGGGCCGAGGGCCTTCTCGACCGCGGCCAAGTCCCGCGTGTCGACGAAGGTGAACGTCAGGCCGAAGCGCTCGAACACCTTCGTGAAGACGCGATAGGTGCCGCCATAGACGTCGCGTCCGCAGACGACATGGTCGCCGGAGCTCAGCGACATCAGCACCGTCGAGGTCGCCGCCATCCCGCTGCCGAAGGCCAGGCCGTGCGTTCCGCCCTCCAGCGCCGCGAGGTTCTCCTCGAGCGCCTTGCGCGTCGGGTGGTTGCTGCGAGAGTAGTCGAAGCCCTTGTGCTTCTCGGGCGCGTCCTGCACGTAGGTCGAGGTCAGGTACACCGGCGTCATGATCGCCCCGGTCGCGGGATCGGGGTGCTGCCCGGCGTGGATGGCCTTAGTGGCGAATTTCATGGATGGGCTCCGTTGGCGGCCTGTTGCTCGGCGGCTCGGGCGGCCGAGGTCACGAGATCGTACTTGGTCAGGATGTCGTAGCGCTTCTTGTCGACGCGCACCAGCACCGCCGCGTTCGACGCGCTGATCAGCTTGGTGATCGACTCGATGCGGCTGGCGAGATCGACGACCGGGAACGCCGGCCCCATGACCTCGCGCACGACCATCTTCTTGAGAGGCTGGCCGCGCAGCACGAGGTTCAGGATCGAGTCCTCGCCGATCGATCCGATCTGCTCGGCGCCCTCGAACACCGGGAGCTGGCTGATCTCCTTCTTGCGCATCTTCTCCAGCGCGGAGAGGACCGACTCCTTGGGGCTCGACATCACGAGCGTACCGGTCCGTCCGGCGCGCTTGAGCTTGACCAGGTCTCCGGCGTGCAGCTCGACCTTGGCCTCGAAATAGTTGTTCTCGCGCATCCACTCCTCGTTGTAGATCTTCGAGAGGTAGCGCATGCCGGTGTCGGGGAGCAGCACGACCATGAAATCGTCCGCTTTCAGCTTCTTGGCGACCTCGAGCGCCCCCCAGAGCGCCGCGCCCGAGGAGCCTCCGCAGAACAGGCCCTCCAGGTTCGCGAGCTTGCGCGTGGTCACGAACGCGTCGCGGTCCGTGATCTGGAGCGCCTCGTCGACGAGGTCGAGGTCCATCGTGGTCGGGAAGAAGTCCTCGCCGATGCCTTCGACGACGTACGCGTGCGCCTTGCCCACGCGGCCGAACTTGATCTTCTCGTAGTACAGAGAGCCGATCGGGTCGACCCCGATCACCTTGATCTTCGGGTTCTTCTCCTTGAGGTACTTCGCGGTGCCGGAGAGCGTGCCGCCGGTTCCCATGCCGCAGACGAAGTGCGTGATCATGCCCTGGGTATCCTCCCAGAGCTCGGGGCCGGTCGAGCGGTAGTGCGCGGCGGGGTTGGCCGGGTTCGCGTATTGGTTCGGGTAGAACGCGCCCGGTATCTCGCGCGCGAGCTTCTTCGCGACCGAGTAGTAGGAGCGCGGGTCCTCGGGCTCGACCGCGGTCGGGCAGACGATGACCTCGGCCCCGAGCGCCTTCAGGAAATTGATCTTCTCGCGCGACTGCTTGTCGGTGATCGTGAAGACGAGCTTGTAGCCCCGCAGCGCGGCGGCCAGCGCGAGGCCGATGCCGGTGTTGCCCGAGGTGCCCTCGATGATCGTCCCGCCCGGCTTGAGCAGTCCCTTCCGCTCGGCTTCCTCGATCATCGCGATTCCGATGCGGTCCTTGACCGAGCCGCCGGGGTTGAAGAACTCGCACTTGGCCCAGAGCTGGCACTTCAGCCCCGCGGCGATCCGGTTCAGCCTCACGAGGGGCGTCTTTCCGATCGTCTCGAGGATGTTGTTGTAACGCATGCCGGTCTCCTGAGCCCTAGATTTCCCGTCGTCCGGTCAGCGCGTGCGAAAGGGTGATCTCGTCGGTATAGTCGATGTCGCCGCCGAGGGGCAGCCCCTGCGCGAGGCGCGTCACCTTGACGCCCAGCGGCTTCAGGCGCTGCGAGAGATAAAGCGCGGTCGCCTCGCCCTCGGTGTCGGGGTCGGTCGCGATCACGACCTCGCGCGGGCCTCCCGCGCGGACGCGTTCCTCGAGCTCCTTGATCTTCAGCAGGTCGGGCCCCACGCCGTCCAGCGGCGAGAGCGCCCCGTGCAGCACGTGGTAGCGCCCGCGGAAGCTGCGCGTGCGCTCGACGGCCGTCACGTCGGGGGGCATCTCGACGACGCACAACACCGCGGCGTCGCGGCTCTCGTCGGAACAGATCGAGCACAGCGGGGCGTCGGTGAGGTTGAAGCAACGCGGGCAGGGATGGATCTGCGCGCGCGCCTGCTGCAGCGCCTCGACCAGCTCGTGCGTCTCCGCGGGCGAGGCCCTCATCAGGTGCAGCGCCAGGCGCTCGGCCTGCTTGGGCCCGATGCCGGGCAGTCGCCTCAGGCCCCGGATCAGGCGGTCGAAGGACTTCATCAGGGCTGCTTCCCGTCGCCGTCCTTGGGCCGGCGAAGCTTGCCGGGGAAGACCTTGAGAATCTTGTTGATGCCGTCGTCCTCGGCCAGCGGATCGCCGGTCGAGAGGTCGGTCCACTCGCCCTGCACCGCGGGCTGCGGCGCCGGCGCGGCGCCGGCGTCCTCGTCTTCCTCGGTTTCGTCGGGCGGCTCGGGAGGCGCGGGCGTGGCGTCGACCTCGTAAGTGAGGCGGACCTCCCCGCCGGCCTCGACCCGGAGCATCTCCTTGAGCCGGGCGTCGGCGCGCTGGGCGCCGCCGCGGTGGAACGCGGTCTGGAAATAGAGCGTCAAGCCGCCGGGCGCGATCGCCGCGCGCGCCTGCCCGAGGTAGCCCGCCAACGCCGGCTCCTCGGCCTGCAGCTTGCGGACCACGGCCTTGAACGCGCGCATCGGGTCGATGTCGGACGGAGCCGATGGCGACGAGGGCGGAGCGGCCTCCGGCCGCGATAGTTCTGTTGGATTGGAATTTGCCCCTTCCCCCCTTGTGGGGGAAGGTTGGGAGGGGGCTTGAGGAGAAGGTTTTCTAAGAGCGGAAGCCGTCGGTCTTTCCGCCGCCGTCTCGCCGTTCGCCAGCCGCGACTCCAGCGACTCCAATCTCTCGACCCAGGCGCCGAGGTCGTGAACGTCCAGGAGTCCGAACAGCCCCAGCTCCAAAGTCAGCCGCGGGGCGTCGGTCGATCGCATTTCGTCGAGGGAGCCTTGCAGGCGCTTCAGCATGCCGGCCAGGCCCTCGGCGGAGCGGCCGGCCAGCGGCGCGAGCCGCGCGTCCTCGGAGGGCAGCACGCCGAGGCGGTCCAGGTAGGCGGCCTCGAGAGCGTCGCGCAGGTCCTTGAGTATCTGGACCGGCTCGTAGCCTTCCTTCGCGATCGACTGCAGGACGTCCCACAGGGCCTTGCGGTCGCTCTCCGCGATCGCCTTCACCAGCCCCGCGACCAGCTCCCGCGGCAGCAGGCCCAAGAGCTCCGCGGTCGAGGCCGCGGTCAGCGCGCCGCCCGAGAAAGAGAGCGCCTGGTCCATCAGCGATAGGCCGTCGCGCATCGAGCCGGCGGCCGCGCGCGACAGCAGCTCGATCGCCCCCGGCTCGATCTCGGCCTTCTCGGCCGCCGCGACCGCGCGCAGGCGCTCGGCGATGGTCGCGGCCGGCAGCGGGCGGAAGCGGAAGCGCTGGCAGCGCGAGAAGATCGTGGCCGGGATCTTGTGCGGCTCGGTCGTCGCGAGGATGAACACGACGTGGCCCGGCGGCTCCTCCATGGTCTTCAGCAGCGCGTTGAAGGCCGCGTTGGACAGCATGTGGGCTTCGTCGATGATGAAGATCTTGTAGCGGTCACGGCTGGGGGCCAGGGCGACCGTATCGATGATGGCCTGGCGGACGTTCTCGACGCTGGTGTTGGAGGCCGCGTCCATCTCCAGCACGTCGATCGAGCGCCCCGTCGCGATCTCCTCGCAGGCCGGGCAGCGGCCGCAGGGGGAGGGGGTCGGGCCCTTGGCGCAGTTCAGCGCCTTCGCGAGCACGCGCGCCGCGGTCGTCTTGCCGACGCCGCGGGAGCCGAAGAACAGATACGCGTGGGAGAGGCGCTTGGAAGAGAGCGCGTTGGCGAGCGTCGTCGCCACGGCCTCTTGGCCGATGATGTCGTCGAAACTTTGCGGCCGGTGCTTGCGGGCTAGAACCAGATACGCCATGTCACCTCGCGATCGTTTACGCCGGGGGGTCGTAAAGCGATGGTCGGACCGTCGCCTCGTCTCAAATTTAGCAAAGCCTGCCCTATCATTTCCAGGTCTTGAAAACGTAATAGGGGGCTGTTAAACTTCTCATGAATCCCGCCGAGGATTCGGATCTTCATCGCGCGTAGCCGATGAGATACTACGTCTATTCCCAGGGCCGCATCGGCGGCCCTTACTCCGACAAGGAGATACTCTCCGCGGCCGGCTTCGGCCCGGAGAGCCTCGTCTGCGCGGAGACCGTCCCGGGCGTCGAGCCCGCGGACTGGCGCCGCGCGGAGACCCACGCCGAGCTGGCGCCTTTGTTCGCCTCCCGCGCGCCCGCCCACGCGGCGCCGGTTCCGGCGCGCGGCGGCCCGTGGCTCGACCCGATGGACCTGCTTCCCGGCGAGCCGCCGTCCGGCCGCCCCCCGCTGGACCTGCTCGCGGAGCTCGAGGAGCGCTGGCGCGAGCCGCGGCGGATGACGCTCGCGCCCGGCGAGGAAGGGCGCCTGAGCGGCCTCGAGGACCGGCTGTTCGATCTCGCCGGAAAGCTCGAGGGCTACGATCTGGACCAGAAGGCGCTGCTCTCCAAGCTCGAGGAGAAAGACCGCCTGCTGGGCGACCTTCTGTCCCGCGTGGGGCCTCTCGAGGGGGCGCTGCGCTCCTCCGAGGCGGAGAAGAACGACGTCCTCCGGAAGTTCGAGGAGGAGCTTCTCAAGCTCAAGGAGGAGCTGGCGCGCAAGGACGCGCTGATCGACCGGCTGAAGGGAGGCGGGCCTCTCGACCGGCCGTCGGCGCCTCGGCTCGAGGTCTCCGATCTGGTCGGGGACATGGAGGCGGCGCTCGATCTCCCGCCGGAGCTCAGGATGGGGCCCGCGGCGTTCGCGCCGGCGCGGCCCGCGGCGCCGGTCGCACCGATCTCTCCGATCGCCCCGATGACCCCGGCGGCTCCGCCGCTCTCGGTGCCCGCCCCGGAGGCGGCGCCCGAGCCTTCACGGCCGGAGGCCGCGACGCCGTC
>CAZMIB010000086.1:0-13638 GCA_964566245.1 uncultured Elusimicrobia bacterium
CCCGCGTCTTGCGGCCCAGGCGCGACCCCGGGCCCTGACGAAAAGGGCGCCCCTGGCGGCCGTGGCCTCCGACCTGAGGACCCTGCAAAGGAGCCTGGGGTCGGCGGCGGCCCCCGCCTCGTCGCTCGGCGCGTCGGCCGGCCGGGCCTTCGACGTCGGCGCGCGCCTGCGCGAGACCGAGGCCGACCTCTCGACGGGCTTGGGCGCCCCGGTTCGTCTCGCGTCCGGACGGGCCTCGCTCTCCGGCGCCTCGGCGTTTCTCTCGGCCCGCGGCCCTTGGGGGCCCCCGGGAAGGCCTTCCCATCCGCCGGCCGCCGGTATCGACTCCAAAGGCCTCGGGTACGCGCTGTTTTTCGGAGCCGGGGGCGCGTCTCTCGCGGCGGGTTTCCACGTCGCGGCCGGCCTGTTGTGGCCGGCCCTGTTCGGCGGCGCGCACCTGGCCGGAGTTTGGAGCGTGGCCTCGGGCGCGATCCTCCTGCCGATCGCCTTGGCCGGCCGCCTGGCGCTCGCGCGCCGGCCCGACGCCATGCTGCACCGGGTCCGGGCCGTGCTCGATGTCTCGATCGGCGCCTTCCTCGCGTCGGCGGCCTTCGCGCTGAACCTCGCCCCGATCGTCGTGCCGCCGGGAGGCGGCGTGGCCCTGGGCTCGCTGTTCGCGCTGGGCTCCTTGGCCGCGATGACGACGACGACCTTCTTCCTGGCGCATATCGTCGGCGCCGTGAAGGCGGGCGCGCCGCTCAAGATATCCTCGTCCTCGATCGTTTGGCCGGCGTATTTCTGGACCGGCCTCGGGGCGTACTTCGCGTTCCTTTCGGGCTTCTCGGCGACGGGGCGCGTCGTCCAAGCCGCCTTCGCGGCCTGGATGTTCCTGGGCGGCTCCCGGTACTATGACCTGGCCTATTTGGCCGCTTTCGCCGCCTCGGCGGCGATGGGCTGGGCGAGCCCGCTGACCTTCGTGGTGCTGGCCTACTTCCCCGAGCGCGCGGCGAAATGGACGACGGTGCTGCTGGAGAAGCTGTTTTCCGGCCGCATCTTGGCCAAGCCGACGGAGAAGGCCGTCATCGGCGAGGAGCTCGATTCGTTCTCCCCGCCGTATGAGCGGGATTTCGACTTTCTCGGCCTCGGAGCGCGGTTCAAGGCGACGAACGAGCGGCTGGAGCGGGAGCATCCGAACTTCCACTACGGCTTGAACCTGACTTTGCGCCTGGGAGCGCTGGCCGGCTTCTTGGGCCTCGTCGGCTATTTCGTGTTCGGCGTCAAGAACCTGCTTAAGAATCTATTGATGTCCGGCCTCCTGACCTTCATCACCTTCTGGAACTCGGGGACGATCGTCATCAAGGCGATGAACGGCCAGAAGGCCGACCCCGTCAAGCACGCGGACCTGATTCAGCTCGTCCGCGAGGTCGCCGAGGAAGGCGGCCTGCCGATGCCCGAGGTCTACATCATCCCGACCGATTTGCCGAACGCCTTCGCCACCGGACGCAGCCCGGCCAAGGCCGTGGTCGGCGTCACCGAGGGCATACTGAAGCTTCTCGACAGGAACGAGCTCAAGGCCGTCCTGGGCCACGAGATGAAGGGCCATATCGCGCACCGCCACATGGTCTACTCGACGATCACCGGGGCCGCCTACTCCGCGGTCAGCTTCTGCGAGCAGCGTGTGCTATGGGCGATGGCGACGGCCAAGGAAAAAGCGAAGGCGGCTTTCGATAAGCTGCGGGGGCGCGCGCCGCGGAAACGCGCCGCGCTCATGGACCCCGTGACGGGGGGCATCGCGCTCTCGAGCGCGGGGCTCGTCGCCGGCCAGTTGGCGCTGTGGGCGCCGCTCTGCGCGCTCCTGCTGCAGATGTCCACCTCGCGCCAGTGCGAGTTCCAGGCCGACGAGGCCAGCGGGCATCCGCGGGCCTTGGCCTCCTCGCTGAGCAAGCTCATGAACTGGCGGCCGAAGGGGCCGTTCCGCGGCATCGAGCTGATACGGCTGCCTTTGGTCGCCTCAACGAGCCATTTGTTCACGGTGCCGATGCTGCCCATGTTCTTGCGCTCGCACGGCATGGAGAGCCCGCTGCCGAAGGACGGGTTGGCCGGACGGATGGCCTCGTGGATGTGGTCCGAGGACTTCCTGTTCAGCCAGTTCGTCTCGCACCCGCGCACCCAGGAACGCATCCGGCGTCTGGACACGATGCCGGACCCGGACGCCGAGGCGCGGGACCGCGCCGCCTGGGACGTCGTGCTTGAAAGGGCGATAGGGCGGCTCAAGAATAATCCGGATCTTTCCGGCAAATGAAGCGGCTCGCGGCGAACGCGCTTTGCGCGCTCGTCGCGGCGGCCCCGGTTCAGGCGGCCGCCCCGGCGGCCGCGCGCGTCCTTAACGCGCCTTCAGGCGTGACGGTCGTCGCGCCGGCGTTGGGTTCGCTTTCTTTCCTAGGGATAACCTCGGGATTTTCGACGGGCCCTGTAGGTTTGGCGGCGGCGGACCGGGCTATCTCGACGGTCACGCCCCTCACCCCGCCCTCTCCCCTAGGAAGGGGAGAGGGAGTTCTTCGCAGTTCCCCACGGTTGAGGGCGGCGGCCTCGCGCGCGCTGGCCTCGCCGTTGTTCTCGGCGCCTCTGCCGCCGGCTGCCGAGGCCTCGCGCGCGCTGGGTGACGAGCTTCAGCGCAGGCTCTCCGGAGGCGACGACGTCGCGGTTTCCGGGCGAGAGGGCCCGGCTCCCGCTCTCGGCCGCGGCGCCTTCCTGTCGGCCTACGGCGGACGGCCCTGGGCCTACGGACGCCCGGCGTCGTTCACCGGGGGAGGCGGATTCGAGCCGCCTCCATCCCCGCCCGCGTCCCCGAGCGGCCCCGAGAAGCCGGGCGGCTTCAAAAAACTTTTCCGCCTGCTTCCCGATCCCGCGCGCAACGCCTTGCTGTGGGTCTATCTGCTGGGCTCGGCGCTCTCCAGCCTGGGCGAGCAGTTCCACATGGTCGCGTTGCCGCGGCTGGCCGGGGACCGGATCGGCATGCTGCGGACCGCGCATTGGACCGTCAACGCGGGGTCCAGCTTCCTGACCGGCCCGTGGATCGACCGCCTCCCGAACCGCAAGGTCATTCTCGCGAACGGGTTCGCGCTCTCGGCCGTCATCGCCGCGATTCCCGCGCTGCACCTTTTGGGCCTCGGCTGGGGGGCGGGGACCATCGTGAGCCTGTTCGTCGTCCGCTCCTTCCTGCAGGTGTTCGGAGGGAACGCGGAGCAGGTGGCCTTCGCCAAGATCATGGGCCGGGACGAGCAGGCCTACAACAAGATCAACGCCGCCGGCATTCTGCTTTCCGGAGTCGTCGGGATCGCCGGCTCCTACCTCGCGGGATACGTCATCGACGGCGGAGCCAAGGCTTATGGCGCGGCCGCGGGCGTCGCCGCGGCCTACGCCGCCTACGCGGCGTTCGGGCTGATCGCGAAGCTCGTTTTCCTCAAGTATCTCCGGTCTCCGGATTTGGAGAAGCCCGCGAAGGAAGGCTCCGCGCCGGGGAGTTTGCGCGAAGCCTTCCGCGAGCGTCTCGCCGAGTATTGGCACGGTTTCAAGATCGTTTTCGTCGAGAAGCGCTTCATCGGGCTCTCGCTTCTGCTCGCGACCACCGAGATTTTCGCCCGCGACGCGCTGACCTATCTGGTCCTGCCGAAGCGCATCGAGGCGCTCGGCGGGGGGGCGAGCGGCTTCGGCGCGCTGATGGCCGCGTACGCCCTTTCCTCGACCGTGGCGGCCCTCGGGATGCTGTTCGTGGACGGGGGCGGGGAGAAGGACGGCGGAGCGCGGCTGGAGCGCCAAGGCCGGCTGTCCTATCTGCTCGCGGCCGCCGGCACGCTCTTGTTCATCGGCGTCGATCGGGCGGCGAGCGTGCGGACGGCGACGCTGTTCTATTTCGCCTTCAATCTGCTGTTGTTCCCGTGCAGCATCATCTGGCCGGGGCTGGTCCGCAAGGCGATCGGCGACGACCAGAAGGACATGGGCAAGGCCTACTCGTTCATCTCCTTCTACGTCCCGCTGTGCCAGGGCCTGGGCACTCTGTTCTTCGGCTGGCTGTTGGCCGGGCCGCGCCTGCTGTTCGGCTTGGTCCAGCTCCCGCATCTGAGCGTCGACGCGGCGATGAGGCTTTTTACCTGGCTGATGCTCGCCGACGGCGTGAGCTTGCTGCTCGGCGCCTGGCTTTTGTTCCCGATCGATCGGGGCCGGCCGGCGCCGGTTCCTCCGGCCAAGGTCCCTGAGCCGCTTAAGACGGCGGCCGTAGGACCTTTGCTGGACCCTGAATGGGCCTGAAGTCCCATCCAGGCCCCGTCGACGGATGGATAGAATAGCCCGTCTTTGATGATCACCGTGGAGGTACACCCGTGAAGACCTTGCAGCGCTTCCTCGCCGTTTTCCTGGCGTCCGCCTTGACCATGGTTTCGCCGGGCCTGCTGCCGTATCAGGCCGCGGCCCAGACCAAGGCCCCCGCGGCCCAGGCCCCGCTCCTCGCGCCGAGCCTCCACGGCGCCTCGGTCCTTTCCCCGGCCGCCTCGCTCGGCGCGGCGCCGAGCCTCCAGGTCCCGGCGTCGTTGTCCGTGGGATCGTTCTCCCAAGCCCCTCTCCCGGTCGTCGGGGAGAGGGTGCCCGAAGGGCGGGTGAGGGGCCTTCAGCCGGCTGCTTCTTCCGCTAAAATCGCCGTCGCCGCGCCTGTCGCGAAGGCTCTTAAGCCTCTCGCCTCCGTCGGCAGCCTCGGCGTCTCCGAGGCCAAGGGCGCCGGCGACAAGGTGATGGACGCCGTGACCGGCCAGCGCTCGATCGAGGACTCGGGCGCCGAGCCCGAGGCGGCGGAGTCGATTTGGATCTCCCGGCCCGCGATGGCCTCCGGCGCCGTCGCGCTTCGGCGGCCGCGCGCCTCGTCGGGCGGCCTCGCCGCGGGGGCGATTCTCAACGCGCGCGAGCCCCGAACGAGCTTCCCGCTCGGCGGCATGAACTTCAGCTCCATCGTCAAGGGCGCGGCCACGGTCGCCGTGGCGGCGGCGGGGACCTTGCTGGCGCTCCACCTCTACGCGGGCGGCCTGCCGGCCGTCCAGAAAATCGGCGTATTCCTGGGCGCTTACGCGCTCGTCGTCCTTCCGTCGCTCATCTGGCACGAGCGCGGCCACGCGGCGAAGGCCGTCCAGCTCGGCGACGACACGCCGCGCCTGGAGGGCCGCCTGTCGCTGGACCCGCGGGCGCATGTCGATCCGAAATGGACGATCGGCATTCCGCTTTTCTTGATGTTGCTCGGCCTTCCCGGCCTCGGCATGGCCAGGCCCGTTCATTTCAACGCCGCGAACTTCGCTTCCGTCCAGCAAGCCTACGCGAAGGGCGATCAAGAGGTCCAGCGCGCCCGCGTCATCGGCAGCGCCAAGGTCGCCTTGGCCGGGCCGCTCGCGAACCTGCAGTTCGCGCTCGCGGGCGCTCTCGCCTATCGGCTGCTGGGGCTCTACGCCAATCCCGTCAGCCTGGCGGCGATGATGCTCGAGCAGGTGACGGTGCTCAACTTGATGCTGGGGTTCTTCAACTTGCTGCCGATCCCCGGCCTCGACGGCGGCCATCTAGCCAGGCTCAACCCGGTGCTGCGTCTTCGGATCGACAGGGCGACGGCGTGGCTCAAGCAAGACTCCAACAACCGCTTCCTCGGCTTCATGCTCCTTTACATCGCCGCGGGGCCGCTGATGGGCCTGGTCATGGCGGCCGTGAATCCGCTGGCGAACCTGCTGCTCGCGGGGCCGGTCGTCGGGTTAGGCGTCGTCGGCCTCGCGGTCGTCGGGCTCGCGATGCTGGGGACGATCGAGGACATCTCCGGCGGCGCGTCCGGCTCGTCGAAGTACGTTTTGGAGCTGCCGGCTTCCTTGGTGAAGCTGACCAAGGACCTGCACGTGCTGGACGCCAAGGCGAACGCTCCCCAGGCGGCGGGCGCGTCTGGAAAGGCCGACGGGATCCGCGAGGCCCTCGAGGCCCAGCTCTCGGGTTCGGTCCGGCAGGACGACTCCGGCAAGAACGAGTCCTTGCTCGACCTGCTGCGCCGTCACGGCGCCGAGCCCGTCGCGACCTACAAGACGGTCAATCTCGCGACGATCCGCGTCGAACCGGCGGCGGCCGCGGCGCTCAAGATCGAGCTGGAGACGCTCGGCATCCGCGTCTGGGACGACTATCGGATCGATCTGCCGAAGCCCGAGGAGCCGGCCAAGCCCGCCCCGAACCAGCCTTTGCGCAAGCCGGTGAGCTTGAAGGAGATGATCTCGCTCATCAAGGCCGACACGGTCCAGGCGATCGTGCGCCAGAAGTACGGCCCGCCGGACGTCGAGGACCTCGGCCCGGTGTCCCGCTTCCTGCTCAAGGCCTTCATGCGCCTGACCGGGACCCGGAAGCCCCCGGTCGTGCCGATGGTGATCATCGACAGCTCGGCCGACCGGACGCATGAGCCGCTCAAGAGCGGCATCTCGCAGGTCATCGACGCGACCGGCTCGAACGACCAGGACGACATCGGCCACGGCACGCATACCTCGAGCACGATCCTCGCGATCGATCCCTGGCAGAAGCGCCTGACGATGGTCAAGGCCTTCGTCGGCGGCGGCTCGACGGCCGACATCATCCTGCGCGCCCTGACGCTCTCGACCGACAAGGGCCTCGCCTCCTCGAACTCCTGGGGCAACGGCCGCGGCGATCCCGAGGGTCCCGAGGCCAAGAAGGCCAAGCAGAACGCGGAGACCGGCCAGCTCGGCATCTTCGCGGCCGGAAACGCCGGACCTTACGAGAACACGATCGGCTCGCCGGCGATCGTCGAGGTCAAGGACGACCAGGGCGTCCACGGCATCATAGCGGTGTTCGCGGCCGACAGGAGCTGGCGCACGGCCCGCTTCTCGAGCCGCGGCCCGCGCGGCCGGGGCGCCAAGGCGGACTACCCGAACGTCGGCGACCACGGCGTCACCGCGATCGGCGTCGACCTCGAGGCCCAGTGGCCCGAGCACCTCGGCAACCACGACCGCGTCGACGAGAAGCTCGGCCCGGTGAAGGCCATCTCGGGCACGTCGATGGCGACGCCGAACGTCGCCGGCGCGACGAGCCTGCTCGCGGAGGCGTTCGAGATCACCGACCCCGCGCGCATGCATCTCATCTCCAAGGCCCTGCTGGAGTCCGCGGCGCCGACCGGCCGGCCCATCGAGGAGAACGGCCGCGGCAAGCTGGACGTGGACGCCGCCTACAAGGCGCTGGAGAAGAACGGCTTCGCGGCCTTCTCCTCGGAACGCTCGAGGCGCTTTCACCGCGTGAAGGGCGTGATCCTCGACATCCTCGAGCGTTCGGGCCGCAAGGAAGCGGAATTGCGCGCGCGTTGGCACGCGGCGGCTCCTCAAATCGCGGCGAAAGCCAAGCCGTACCTCGAGGCGGCGTTGATCGCGGGGTTATTGTTCGCGGTCGCCGCCGGCTTCTACGCGATGTACCACGCCTTCGCGGAGGTGCTCCAGCACGCCGCGGACGCCGGCCCGGAGATCATCTCGCGCGCGGCCGGCGGGGCCCTTATGATCGGCGCGGTCCATGAGACCCGGGGCCGCGGCTGGGGTCGCGCGCACAACCGGCCGGGGCGGCCCGCGAAAGAGGAATTACGCCGGGCCTATCGGGACGAATACCGGGCGCGGCTGCACGACAAGTACAACAGCCTGACCTCCGATGCCTTCCTCGGCTCGATGTTCCTGGCGATCGGCATCGTCGGTTTGATTTACCTGTTGGCGCAGGGCGCGCCCCAGCATGTTCCGGGTGTGATCTCGAGCCTGATCGGCGGAGCGGCGCTCATCGGCGCGGTTCACGATGTCGCGAGCGCGGATCGCTCTAGCATCCAGGACCTCGGCGAGTTGAGAGCGCCGGGCGCGGCCTTGGGCGGCAAGAAATTCGAGCTGCGTCCCGGCCAGAGCCTGACCTTCGCCGTGAACGAGGACCCGAACGAGGGGTTGAGCGAGTTCGGCCGCTTCGTCGCGAACCCGGCGGGTTCGCTGATCGTCAGGCGCGAGGTGCAGTGGGACTCCCCGAAGCTGAACGACGGCAAGGCCAAGGTCCGCTATTGGCTTCGCCTCGCGCTCGGCTCGCCCGCCGTGGTCCCGGTCTCGACGACCGGGCGCTTCACGATGCGCTCGAACCCGGACTGGGCGTTTTCGTTCGAGCTGGCCGTCGCGCCGTAAATTGAACCCCTCACCCTCGCCCTCTCCCACGAGGGGAGAGGGGAGATAGGAACGCTAGGTCCTTTAGCGGGCGGTCCAATAGGTCCTTGGACTCTAGGTCGGAAGCGGGGTCGCTCGTAGAATAGAGGGGTACTCGGAACAGTACCCTGGACCGCTTGACGAGACGCAAGGCCCTCGCGACGTTTGTAGCCTCGGCGCTGATATTTCAGAGCCCGGGCTGTTCCCTCTTCGC
This sequence comes from uncultured Elusimicrobia bacterium, assembly GCA_964566245.1. Taxonomy (GTDB): domain Bacteria; phylum Elusimicrobiota; class Elusimicrobia; order CAZMIB01; family CAZMIB01; genus CAZMIB01. The sequence goes on from CAZMIB010000086.1 coordinate 8,425, forward strand.
CCAGGACATGGGCAAGGGAGGGAAACCCGTCCCCGCGCCGGTTCTGACCGGCCCGATCGTGAACCCGGCTCCGGCCGGGTTTTTTTTCGCCTCGACGGTTCAGAATTCGGCGGTGATTTCGCCGGCGCTGTCTCCGGCTACCCCTCACCCTAACCCTCTCCCCGGAGGGGCGAGGGAATTCCTAGGGGAGGCACGACTCACGCTTTCTCACGCCGTGCCGGCGGCCGCTGGCGCGAAGGTGAATCCCGCTCGCGCCTTGCCGACGCTGCGGGCGGCCGTGTTGCCTTCGCCGGGGGCCGTCGAGCGGCCGTCCGCGGACGAGGCTTACCGCCTGGGGCGGCGGACTTTCGAGCTTGATGCTTCCGGAAGCGCCGTCGACGTTCCGTCCGGGCCGTGGCTTTCCGCTGTCGAGCCCAGCGCTCCGGCGCGGCCGCCGTCGAGCGGGCGCGAAGGGGGCGCGAGTCTCGCGCCTTCGTCGGGCCCCTCTATCCCCCAGCGGACGTGGCTGCGGGACCAGGTTTCGTATTGGCGCGCGGTGAGCCACGAGTGGCTCTACTACAGCTTCACCCGCGTCTCCGGCTTGTGGCGCAAGTACTCCGCGAAGGTCGAGGCGCTGCCGGCCGAGGAGCGCGCGGTTTACAACCCGCGGCTCTTCCTCGCCGATCTCAGGCTGATGGGGACGTCGGGGCGCTTCTACGCGCTGGGCTTCGAGGCCCTTCCCGACGACGAGATGATCGCCGAGGCGCGCGTCATCTTCAAGCGCCATTTCCGCGCCGACGAGGCCGCGAAGGACGCGTTCGAGAGGATGGTGGACCGTTCGACCGGCTACAACCCGCTGCGCCGCGCCTCGAACCTGCGCAAGTCGCTGCGCGACGCGCTGATGGACGCCTCGATGTTGCCGCGCTCGGAGCTCGCGGCCCATTTCGACGCCCAGCTCACGCCCGCGCAGAAAGCCGTGCGCGAGGCGTTCTCCAAGGACGGCCTCGCCGCGACGCTGGAGGCCTTCGAGTCCGCGGCGCGGCGGACGATCCTCGAGGAGGCCCCGGGCGAGTCCCGCGTCGTCGGCGTCGTCCTCCTGGGGAGCTTCCCGTCGGGCGCGGCCGGACCGGCGAGCGATTTCGACTTCCAGGTGATCACAGCGGACGGGGGGGCCGAGCGGATCGCGTCCTTCGCGAAGCGTCTGGAGCACCGCTGGGAGGCCGAGGGGCATACGCAGGAGCTGACCGCGCACGCCTACGCGATGCCGGTCTCGAGGGACGTCATCGCGCGCATCCACTGGGAGCCGTTCCTCGTGATCTCGCCCTACCGCGAGGTCGTCTCGCGGATGTTGTTGAACGGCGGCCCGCTTTTCAAGACGGTCCGCCGCTGGGAGTGGTGGAGCCCGCTCGTCGTCGGGGCGTACAAGGCGCTGACGATCGCGGTCACGCTCGCCTCCGACGCGCCGGGACTGCTCTCGCGGATCCGAAGGCCCGGGCCCCCGATGAGCGTCGATCAGGTGCTGACGGGATTGTACGCGACGCGCACGGTCTCGATCGTGTTCACCTTGCTGACGGCGATCGCGACGCCCACCTTGGTGCGCGGCATCGTCGGCGGCGCGGCTTTCGCGTCGGCTTGGAGCTGGATGAGCGCGCTCGGCTTCGCGGCCGCGATGCCGGCGATCGCGCTCAACGGCTCCTTGGTCGACAAGCTCGGCGCGCGCCGGGCGATGACGGCGGGCGCGCTGGGGCGCGCCGGAACCTTGCTCGCGATCTGGGCGCTGGCCGCGGCGGGGCGGCTCACCTACGGAGCGATCGTGCCGCTCTCGATCGCGCACGGCGCGCTGATGTCGGTCACCTTGGTCGGCGAGAAGGCGATCATTCCCCAGCTCTTGAAGGATCAGCCCGAGCGGCTGCAGCGGACGAACGCGACCTTGGAGCTGACCTTCAGCGCGACGGCGGCCCTTGGAGCCGCGCTTGCCGGCAGCGTCGTCAAGTCGATCGGGGCGGCGAACGTCTTTCTGTGGTACGGCCTGCTGAACGTCGTCTTCGTGGCGCCGATGTACCTGATTCACCTGCCTCCGCGGACCGCTCCCTACAAGGGCGGATGGTTGGAGCTGACGGGCAAGGTGCTCGGCGGGCTGCGCACGTCGGCCGGGATCGTGCTCCGCGACGTGGCGATGCGGCGCGCGCTGTTCTTCTTCGCCGCGTTCGGGGCCCTGAGCATGCCGCTGCGCTCCACCATCGTGCAGGTGCTCAACAACGCGACGGCCGGCGGCGATCCGGTGACGTTGGGCTGGCTTTTCGCCTCGCTCTACGTGGGCATGACGCTGGGCAACATCGCGACCATTCTTCATGAGAAGCTGCTCGGCCGGACGTGGATGCTTCGCGCCGGCGCCGTCGGGCTGGCCTCGTTCGGACTGCTGCTCCTGCCCGGCCTCGGGCCCGCTCTCGCGGGCTTGTTCCTCCTGGGCCTTCTGACCGCCTCCGCGAACGTCGTCCTGCCGTCGATGTTCCAGGAGCGGGTCCAGGCCTCCCATCCCGGCGGCAACGGCCGGCTCATGGGGATCCACGGGGGGATGTTCAGCCTCGCCGCGTTCGCGGGCAACCTCGCCCTGCACGCGCTCTTCAGCAACCTGCCTTTCGCGCAAGCCATGCGGCTCACCGCGGCCGCGTTCGGCCTCGGGGCGATTTTGCTGGCGATCGCTCCGACGGCGCTTGGAACGGAAGACCCACGCCCCGAAAGCCGTAAGGACTAGGGCCCTCTGGGGCCGTTGGCTTCGCGAGCGTAGGCCCTTTGGCCCTAGCGACTTGGTGACGCGCGCGCTAGAATAAAGCTAGGATGACTCTCTCGAAGACGGACGCGGACAAGCCCTCGATGCCGAAGACCTCGATTCTTATCGTGGATGATGACGGTCACTTCCGCGAGACGTTGAGCGACGCGCTCTCGCTGCGCAAGCTGGACGTCGAGTCCGCGACCTCGGGGGCCGAGGCCCTGAAGTCCCTGGAAAAAGCCACCCCGTCGCTGATTCTTCTGGACGTCCAGCTTCCGGACATCCACGGCTTCGACCTGTGCCGCATCCTGAAGCGCTCGACCCGCCTGCGCACGGTTCCGGTCGTCTTCCTGTCCGCGAAGTACACCGAGCCGGTCGACCGCGCGGAGGGCCTGCTGGCCGGCGCCGACGCGTTCTTGTCCAAGCCCGTGAGCCTAGAGGCTCTCTGGGAGGAGGTTCGCTACCTCCTTGACAAGAAACAGTAGTTCTGATATTCTTCGATAAGGCGATAGATCAGGCCGATCCTTCGGCCTCCTTCCAAACGCTTTCCTCAACCCGGACACCCCTCAACGGAGGAACAACATGGCCGAGATAGCTTTGACCGACGAGTCCTTCGATCAGGAAGTGCTTAAGTCCAACGAGCCCGTTCTGGTCGACTTCTGGGCGCCCTGGTGCGGCCCCTGCCGGATGCTGTCGCCTGTCGTCGACGAGCTCGCGAAAGAGTACGTGGGCAAGATCCGCGTCGCGAAGCTGAACACCGACGAGCATCCGAACGCGGCGACGCGTTATAAGATTTCCGCGATCCCGACCCTTTTGTTCTTCAAGGGCGGCAAGGCCGTCGAGCAGCTCGTCGGCGTCCACTCGAAGGCCGAGATCAAGAAGCACATCGACAGCCTCATTTGAACCTCCCCGGTTCCCTCCTGCTTTCGCTGCTCCCGCTTCTCGCGGGCTGCTGGGGCGCCCCCTCGGGGGGCGACGAGGCGAAGGCGGGAGCATCGGCCGGGGCCGCGGCGGCCGCCGCTCCCGAGTTCGAGCTTCCCTCGGTCGACGGCAAGCCCTTCAAGCTGGCCTCGCTGAGGGGGAAGGTCGTCTTGATGGACTTTTGGGCCACCTGGTGCGGGCCCTGCAAGGACTCGGCCCCCAAGTTTCAGCAGTTTTTCGAGCGTTATCGGGACAAGGGCTTCAGCGTCGTCGGCGTGAACCTCGACGAGGAGCCCGGCGAGGTGCCGCGGTTCATGGCCCGTCACCGCGTCTCCTACAACGTGGTGCTGGACCCGGATAACGCGGTCAGCCGCCTTTACAGGGTGAGAGGCATCCCGAGCCTCTTCCTTTTGGACAAGCAGGGCCGGGTCAGGAAGCACTGGGTCGGCTGGGACGAAAGCCTTCAGCCCGAGCTTGAGAGCGACATCCAGGAGCTGCTCAAGGAGAAGGCTCAAAGCTAGCGTCCGTCCCGCCGTCCGCCGTCCTCCATTTTGCCATGACCGCCGCGAAGGAAGAGAAGCTCGTCCTCTTCGATGCTCACGCGATGCTGCATCGCGCGTTCCACGCGCTGCCGCCGCTGAGCACGTCGAAGGGCGAGCCCGTCGGCGCCCTGCTCGGCTTCGCTAAGGCGCTGCTGAAGGCGCTGCGCGAGCTGAATCCCGCCTACGTCGCCGTCTGCTACGACGCCCCGGGCCCGACCTTTCGCGACAAGCTTTACCCCGATTATAAGGCCACGCGGCCGCCGCTCGACGAAGCCTTGAGGCCTCAACTCGCGCTGGCCCCCGAGGTCGCCGAGGCGCTCGGCCTAAAAGGCCTGCGCCTGCCGGGCTACGAGGCCGACGATTTGCTGGCGACGATGGCCCGCGCCGGCCGCGAGAAAGGGCTCAAGGTCGTGTTGGTGACCGGCGACAAGGACGCGCTGCAGCTCGTGGACGGCGGCGTCACGGTACTGCGGCCCGAGGGCGAGATTTTCGACGCGGCGAAGGTCGAGGCCAAGCTCGGCGTCCCGCCCGAGCGCGTGATCGACTACCTGGCCTTGGTCGGCGACGCGGTCGACAACGTGCCCGGGGTCGACGGCGTGGGCCCGGCGACCGCGGTCAAACTGATCAAGCGCTTCGGCGGCGTCGAGGGGATCCTCAAGGCCGTCCGCTCGGAGCCGTCCGCGTTCACGCCCAAGCTGCTCGAGAACCTCCGGGCCTTCGAGCCGCGCGCCGAGAAGACGCTGACCTTGGTGCGCCTCGAGGAGAACGTCCCGCTCGAGCAGGGCGTCGAGAGCTTCGCGGTCGGCCGTCCCGACGCGCGGACCCTCGTGCCGCTGTTCCAGCGGTTCGAGTTCCTGAAGCTTTTGCAGGAGGTCCTGCCGTCGGCCGCGGCCCCCGTCGCCGCCTCTCCGCTGCTTTCCTGGACCGAGCTGTCGAAGCGCGCGGGCAAGGCGCCCGAGCTGGCGCTCGCGGTGCGCGAGGCGGCCGGCCCCGCCGACGGCG
>CAZMIB010000087.1:0-13500 GCA_964566245.1 uncultured Elusimicrobia bacterium
GGCCGGGCGCGGGGGAGAGCCCGGCGCTCGCGGCGCTGAGGCCGAGCCTGCCGCGCGTCGAGGCGACCTTGGCGGCGTTCGAGGAGGGGATGGCCCAGGCGCGTTCCCGAGCCGCCGCGGAGCCGGCGCTGGCCCGTCTCCTGGACCATCTGGGCCGCGCGGCTCCGGCGCTCGAGGAGCTCCGCTTCACGGACGCCTCGGCCGAGCTGGAGAGCCTGTTCAGCGGCGCGGACGGCGCGGCGCGTGACGCGGTTCTCGTCGCCGGGCCGGCGCTGGGCCTTGGCGGCCGGGCGGGCGCCCCGGCCGCGGCCTCGGAGGAGGAAAACGTCCGGCGCGCGGTACGCGCGGGCGTGGGATTCCCGAGGGAGCTGTCGGTGGTGACGCCGGTCTACATGGAGCTGCGCAACGGTAATCTGGCCGCGCTGATCGACTCCTTCGTCCGGCAAAGCGCGGACCCGCGGACCTTCGAGCTCGTGTTCGTCGTCAACAACGCGGAGTGGGTCGCCGAGGATAAGAGCAGCCCTTCCTACGTCGAGAACCAGGAGACGCTGAAGGCGTTGAGGTGGCTCGCGCGGGGCAGGTCCGCCGAGCCGGCGGTTCTGGCGTCGCTGCCGGAGAGCGACCGCGCGACTTTTCGGGCCGCGAAGGCGAAGCAGCTCCGCGTCGTCGTCCTGGATCGCGCGACCCGCGGCATCGCTAAAAATATGGGATTGATACGGGACGTTGGGGTGAAGGACGTCCTGGCGCGGCATCCCGGACAGAACGAGCGCGTGCTCGCGATGATGGACGCCGATGCGATGGTGGGCCCCGAGTACGTCGAGGAGATCCTCGCGCGCTTTTATCTCGACCGCCTGGACGCGGCGTTCTTCCCTCTGGACTATCGCGTCGATCCGGGAGAGGGCGAGCTGCATTATCAGACGACCTTCGTCGACCGGCATAAGCACATCCGCTTTCGATTTGAAAAGGCCTTGCGCCGCGCGGGCGGGGCCGCGATGCGGACGGGGGGCCCGCAGATCGCGGCGACCGCGGCGGCCTTCGCGAGCGTCGGCGGGGTGCCGCATCGGACGATCAATGAGGACTACGAGCTGTCCGCGCGGTTGAGCGCGGCCGGGAAAACGCGCGTCTTGAACGCGGCGAGGGTCATGGCCTCGGATCGCGCCAGGCCCGCGAGCTTCGACGGCGCGCGCAGGATGAACGAGCCGCCGATCGTCTCCGTGCTCGAGCGCATACCGCGGTATGAACTGCTTCGCTCTCTCTTTGTTGAGGCCATGCGTCAGCTCTACCGCGGCCGCGGGGCGGAGGGCGTCGCCGACGAGGACCGGAGTGCGGTTTTCGACTTTTTTGGGCATGAGTATTCGCCGGCGCTGTGGCGCCGGTGCTTTCGGCCCTCCGAGGAAGATGTCGATGAGGCCGTGTACCATCAGGCGGGCATCGCCGCATGGCGGGTGGTTGTCCGAGGGAGTTTCGAGGTTCCGCGGGAAACCGCCGTCGAGGAATTGATGGGCCTCCTTAAGCGGCACGTGGAGCCCGGCGAGTTTTCAAGGCTCCAGGAGGCCGTCGAGCTCGATTTTTGGGAGGCCGAGCTCAGGCATAACCTGGAGGCCCGGGGTTTGGCCCGGCATGTCTTGAGCCTGGCGAGAGGGGAGATGCCGGCGCCCTTTCAGCACGAGTTCCTCGCGGGCAACGCTTGGCTTGCCGGACGGGTTGAGTTGGAGAGTGAACAGCGCAAGCCGCGGGAGCAAATCCTGGACGGGATAACGGAGCAGTTCCCCGATTGGTTCCTGCCGTTCGCTCTTACGCCGCTGAAGCAGCACGTCGACCGCCTCCAAATCATGACGCGCTTCCTCACCGAGCTGGCGAACGATCCGACCCGCTATCCTGACACGGCGCGCTTTTTGAGGCGTCTTTACGAGTTGACTGGAACGCCGGCGGCGATGGCGGAGAAGACGTCCGCCGGCTCCGCCCCGCACCCCGCCTGAAAGCCGGTTTCCGCCCGCCGCCCCTCGCCGGGTCTTTTTAAAATTGGCCTTGATAACTCCAATTATTCATGTAGAATGGAGTTATGTATACCCGACTTATGAAGGTCCCGGGCAAGAGCTTCTTTCTTTTCGGCCCGAGGGGCACCGGAAAAACGACGTGGGTCAGGCAAGCCCTGCCCGGGGCCGTCTATCTCGACTTGCTGGAGTCCGGCCTGTTCAACGATCTGGCGGCCGACCCGGGGAGGTTGGAGAGCTTTCTGCCGCGCCAAGAGGATCGGTGGGTGGTCCTCGACGAGGTGCAGCGGATTCCCGAGCTCCTCAACGAGGTCCATCGCCTTATCGAGGCGCGTGCCTGCCGCTTCGTGTTGACGGGCTCCAGCGCCCGCAAGCTGCGCCGCGGGGGGACGAATCTTCTGGCCGGACGCGCGCTGACGTACGCGATGCATCCCTTGACCGCCGTCGAGCTGGGCGGCGACTTCGATTTGGAACGCTCCTTGGCCCTCGGCCAGCTTCCCAGCGTCCACGTGGAAGCCGACCCTAGGGCGTATCTCGAAAGCTACGTCGAGACCTATCTTCGCGAGGAGGTTCAGCAGGAGGGATTCGTCCGCCGGCTGGGCCCGTTCGCGCGCTTCCTGGAGGCCGCCAGCTTCTCGCAAGCCTCCGTTCTGAACGTCTCGGCCGTGGCCCGCGACTGCGGCGTGGAGAGGAAGGCCGCGGAGAATTATTTTTCGATTCTCGAGGATCTGCTGATCGGCTGCATGGTTCCGGTCTTCGCCAAGCGGGCGAAAAGACGGATCGCCGCCCACCCCAAATTCTTTTTTTTCGACGCCGGCCTGTATCGGACGTTGCGGCCGAAGGGGCCTTTGGACAGGCCCGAGCAGATCGAGGGGCACGCCCTGGAGACCTTGGTGTTCCAGGAGCTGCGCGCGCTCAACGACTGTCTGCGGTTGGGCTATACGATCCACTATTGGCGGACCGCCGACGGCCGGGAGGTGGACTTCGTGCTTTACGGCGAAAGGGGAATCAGGGCCATAGAGGTCAAGCGCGTGGCCAAGCCGTCGGGCGCGGACGTCGCGGGACTTAGAGCCTTCCTGGAGGACTATCCGATGGCCAAGACGTTCCTCTTCTACGGAGGCAGCCGGCGCCGCAGAGAGGGGGCGATGGATTGGGTGCCCCTGCAGGAAGCCCTTCCTCGCTTGCCCGAGCTGCTGGCCTGACTCTTGCCGCGGCCGGCGAATAAATAGGAACGGCGGTTATTTGTCGGCTAAAGTTTTGACGGCGGCGGGGTAGAAGCGCAGGACGTCGGACGGCAGCAGGCAGGCCTCGGGGATCTCCTCGACGGCCAAGTCCGCGGCCAGGCCGTGCAGGTAAACGGCGGAGCAGGCGGCTTCGAGCGCGCCGGCGGCGCCGCCCGGGCGCTGGGCCCACAGGCCGGCGATGAGGCCGGCCAGCACGTCGCCGGCGCCGCCCTTGGCCAGGCCGGGATTTCCGGTGGCGTTGAGGAAGGCGGCCTTGGGATCGGCGACGATCGTGCCGCGGCCCTTCAGCACGACGACGCAGCGCAGCGCCTGAGCCAGCGCGGTCGCGGCCCCGAGGCGGTCCGCCTGGACCTGAGTCGTTCCCATCTTCAGAAGGCGCCCCATTTCCCCGGGGTGGGGGGTCAGCACGCTGGCGGCCTTGCGGCGCTCGAACAGCCGCGCGAGCGTCTTCGGGTCGAGAGAGCTGAGCGCGTTCAGCGCGTCGGCGTCGAGGACCATCGGCAGGTCGATCGTCTCGATCACGTCAAGAACGGCCTCGACGGCGCGCGGATGGGTCGACAGTCCGGGTCCGACGACCAGGCGGCCTATGCCGCGCTCCTGCAAAAAGAGCCGCAGCGGCTGAAGCGCGGCCGTCGACAGGCTGCCCTCGGCGGTCTCCGGCAGGGCCGTGGTCATCGCCTCCGCGAGGTGCGAGGCGACGATCGGCTGCTGGCTGACCGGGGTCCCGACCGTCGTCAGGCCCGCCCCGGCGCGCATCGCGGCCTGGGCGGCCATCACCGCGGCTCCCGTCATCCCGCGCGAGCCGGCGAGAACCAGAACGTGGCCGAAGTCGCCCTTGTGGCTCTCCGGGGCGCGCGGCTTGCGCCAGCCGGCGACCAAGGCGCGGTCGATGAGCTTGGGCTTGCGCGCGCCGCTCATGGCCGCCATGCCATCGCGACCGCCATCGCGTAGACGTCGGAGTGGGACAGCGAGACCTCCAGCTTCACCTTGGGAGCCCGGCCTTGGACGGTGATCGACGGCCGGCCGCTCCCGTCGCGGCGCACCGCGATCGCGCTGAGCGCGAGGCCCTCTCGGCCCAGGGCCTTCCACACGGCCTCTTTCGCCGCGAAGCGCACCGCGTAGTGCTGCCATTTCTTCTTCTTGTTGTCGCAGTACTCGATTTCATCGGCGGAGAAGACGCGGGACAGGAACTTGCGGTTGCGGCCCGCCAGTTTCTTGATGCGGTCGATTTCGACGATGTCGAGGCCGAGACCCAACAGCTTCATCCCTCACCCCAACCCTCTCCCAAGAGGAGAGGGAGCTCCTTGGAAAAATTACTCAACCGTCACTGACTTCGCGAGGTTTCGCGGCTGGTCGACGTCGCAGCCGCGAAGGCTGGCGACGTGGTAGGCCAAAAGCTGGAGCGGTATCGCGTTCACGACCGGCGAGAAGTACTCGGGAACCTCGGGCAGCTCCAGCACGTGGTCCGCCTTCGCGCGGACCGAGGCGTCGCCCTCGGTCGCGAGCACGATCAAAGTCCCGCCGCGGGCCTTGGCTTCCTCGAGGTTCGAGAGCATCTTCTCGTGGACGCGCGAGCGCGTCGCGATCGCGACGACCGGCAGCTTGTCGTCGATCAGCGCGATCGGCCCATGCTTCATCTCTCCGGCGGCGTAGCCCTCGGCGTGGATGTAGCTGATCTCCTTGAGCTTGAGCGCGCCCTCGAGCGCGAGAGGGTAGTTCACGTGGCGGCCGAGATACAGGAAGTGCTCGCGCTGGTGGTACAGCTTGGCGAGCTCGATGACCTTGGGCTCAAGCTTCAGCGCGCGGCGTATCTGGCCCGGGAGCTTGAGCAGGTCGTCGATGTAAGACCGCGCCTCGGCCTCGCTCATCTTCCCGCGGCTGACCGCGACATGCAGGTTCAGGATCAGGACCGCGGTGAGCTGGCCGATGAAGGCCTTCGTCGACGCGACGCCGATCTCGGGACCGCAGTGCGTGTAAAGGACGTAGTCCGCCTCGCGCGTCAGCGCCGAGCCGACGGTGTTGCAGATCGCGAGCACCTTCGCGCCGGACTGCTTGGCCTCGCGCACCGCGCCGAGGGTGTCGGCGGTCTCGCCCGACTGGCTGATCGCGACCAGCAAGGTGTCCGGGCCGAGCTTCATGTCGCGGTAGCGGAACTCGGAGGCGATGTCGACCTCGCAGGGCATGCCCGAGTAGCGCTCGATCAGATAGCGCCCGATCAATCCCGCGTGGAACGCCGTGCCGCAGGCGACGAAGTGTATCTCGCGCAGCTTCGCGAGGTCCTTGGCGGCCAAGCCCGACTCGCGCTCCAGCACGCCGTCGTTGATCGGGAACAGGCGGCCGCGCAAGGTGTCCTCGACGGTCCGCGGCTGCTCGTTGATCTCCTTCAGCATGAAGTGCTTGTAGCCGCCCTTCTCGGCCATCGTGCGGTCCCATTGGATCGAGACCGTCGGACGCTGGACTCTCGCGCCTTTGAGGTTGAAGACGCGCAGCTCCTTCGTCGAGATCACCGCGATGTCGCCGTCCTCGAGGAACACGACCTTCCGGGTATGATCGAGGAACGCGGGCACGTCCGAGGCCAGGAAGGTCTCGCCGTCGCCCAAGCCGACCGCGAGCGGGGTCGCGGTCTTGGCCGCGATCAGCACGCCCGGGGTCTCGGCCCACAAAATGCCGAGGGAGTACGCCCCGCGGACCTCGGACAGGGCCTGGCGCACGGCCTCGAAGAACATCGGCTCCAACAGGTCCGAGGCGACGGACTTGCGTCCCGCGCGCAGGACCTTGAGCTTTTCCTCGATCAGATGGCTGACGACCTCGGTATCGGTCTGCGACTTGAAGACGTGGCCCTTCGCCGTGAGCGCGGCCTTCAGCTCGAGATAATTTTCGATGATCCCGTTATGGACGACGACGAGCTTGCCGCCGCAGTCCGCGTGCGGGTGCGCGTTGTCGTCGGACGGGGCGCCGTGCGTCGCCCAGCGCGAGTGCGCGATCGCGGTCGAGCCCGAGAGCGGCTGGGCCTTGAGCTTCTCCTCGAGCTTGACGATCTTGCCGACCGAACGGACGATCTCGAGCGTCCCGTTCTTTCCGCGGACGCATATCCCGGCCGAGTCGTAGCCGCGGTACTCGAGGCGCTTCAGGCCCTCGAGCAGGAGCGGGGTCGCGTTCTTGCCGCCGACGTAGCCGACGATGCCGCACATAAAACGAGCTCTCTCCCCCGGGTCAGGCCTTCTTCAGGATCGTCTTCATCTCGGCCACCGCCTGGCGCAGGCCGGTGAAGACCGCGCGCGAGACGATCGAATAGCCGATGTTCAGCGTGTCCATGCCGGCGATCTTCGCGACCGGGGCGGCGTTGTGGTACGCGAGGTCGTGGCCCGCGTGGATGATCAGGCCCAACTCCTGCGCGAGGTAGGCCGCCAGCTCCAGGCGCTCGAGCTCGGCCTTCTGCTGGAGCTTGCCCGAGACGCGCGCGTACGCGGTCGTGCACAGCTCGACGGTGTCCGCGCCGAGCTTGAAGGCGTTGCGGATCGGCACCGGGTCGGGATCGACGAACAGCGAGACGCCCAGGCCCCCGGCCTTGAGCTTCTCGACGACCGGGCCGAGGCCCTTGAGGTTCCCGTTCGTGATGTTCAGGCCGCCGGTGGTCGTGACCTCGCTCGGCTCCTCGGGCACCACGCAGACCGAGTGCGGCTTGAGCTTCAGCGCGAAGTCCACCATCTCGCGCGTGGCGGCCATCTCGAGGTGCAGGGGAACCTTGAGCTGCTTCTTGAGCTCGAGCAGGTCCTGCTCCTGGATGTGGCGCCTGTCGGAGCGCAGGTGCGCGACGATCATGTCGGCCCCGGCCGACCGCGCGACCTTCGCGGCGGCCAGCGGGTCGGGCTCGCTGGCGCGGCGGGCCTGCCTCAGCGTCGCGATATGGTCGATGTTCACGCCCAGTTTCACGTTCATCTGTCACCTCGGAATGGGTTCACGGCTCGTGCGTCTCCTTCTTGTAGGCCGTCAAAATGTCCTGGACGAGCTTCTGCAGCGCGGCTTTCTTGGGCCCCTCGACGAGGATCCGGAGCAGCGGCTCGGTTCCCGAGTAGCGCACCAGGAGGCGTCCCTGGCCGCGCATTCCGTTCTCCAGCTCTTTCAGGCGCTTCTGGAAGCGCGGGAGCTCGTCGAACGGGACCTTCTGCCGCACCGGCACGTTCTTCAATATCTGCGGATAAAGGGTCAGGCGCTTGCGGAAGTGGCTCAGCGGGCGCCGCTCCGCGCGCAGGATCGCGAGCGTCTGTATCGCGGTCAAAAGCCCGTCCCCGGTCGGGGCGTAGCGCGCGAAGACGATATGCCCCGAGGCCTCGCCGCCGAGGCTGAGGCGCTCGCGCATCAGCGCCTCGGTGACCGAGCGGTCCCCGACCGGCACCTGGATCGTCCCGATGCCGCACCGCTCGAGGAACTTCAGCAGCCCGAAGTTCGACATCACGGTCGCGACGACCTTGTCGCCGCGCAGAAGGCCTCGCGACTTCAGGTATGGCGCGGCCAGCGAGAGCACCACGTCCCCGTCCGCGGCGTGCCCGTGCTCGTCGGCGAACACCGCGCGGTCGGCGTCTCCGTCCAGCGCGACGCCGGCGTCCGCTCCCTGCCGCACCACCTCGCGGCGCATCGCCTCGGTCTCCAAAGCCCCGAAACCCAGGTTGATGTTGAAGCCCGACGGCGAGATGCCGATCGGTATCACGGTCGCGCCGAGCGACTTGAGAAGCCGCGGGCCGACGCGGCAGGCCGCTCCGTTCGCGCAGTCGAGCACCACCTTCAGCCCCGAGAGGTCGAGCGACGGGGGGAAGGTGGAGCGCAGGAAATCGAGATAGTCGCGCTCCGCGTCCTCGCCGCGGTGCAGGGTCGGCGCCGGGCGCCCGGCCGGGCGCTGGCCGTCCGGCAGGGAGGCCAGCTGGGTCTCGATCCGGCGCTCGCTGTCGGGATCGAGCTTCAGGCCCGTCGGCGCGAAAAACTTGATGCCGTTGAACTCGGGCGGGTTGTGCGAGGCCGAGATCACGATCCCGCAGGCCGCGCGCCAGCGCGGCACGAGGTTCGCGAGGGCGGGCGTCGGGATCACGCCCAGGTCGACCGCCTGGCAGCCGGCGGCGGCGAGGCCCTCGACGAGCCAGCGCGCGACTTTATCGCCCGAGTCGCGGGTATCGCGGCCGATCAGCACCTTGGGCGGCTCGGAGGCGGCTCCGTTGCGGAACATCGAGCCGGCCAGGTAGGCGACCTTGCGCACCAGCTCCGGGACGAGCGGGTGCTCGCCCGGGATCGCGCGTATGCCGTCGGTCCCGAACAGGCGCTCGCTCATGCCGCGCCGCCCAGCCCGCGCCAAGTCTCCAGCGCGCGGACGGTGGCCTGGACGTCGTGGACGCGGAGAATGTCCGCGCCGCGCTCCGCCGCGAACAGCGCGGCCGCCAGAGAGGCCTCGAGGCGCTCGGAGGTCGGCGGGAGCTTCTCCGGCGGCAGCGTCGCGCCCTGCGGGCCCGCCAAGAGGCGTCCCAGGAACGACTTGCGCGAGGCTCCAACGACGATAGGAAAACCGGCGAGAGGTCCCCTCTCCCCCACCCTCATCCTGCCCAGCCGCCCCCCTCTACGGCCAGGCCCGTGGGGGAGCATTCCCATGCTCCCCCCGTCCCCGCCTTCGCCGGGCGAGGGAGTTCCCTCGTGAGTGCCCTCTCCCAAGGGGAGAGGGTGCGGGTGAGGGGTTCTGAGTTCAGTCAGTCGCCGTAGCAGTTCCAAATTGTGCTCAAGGTCCTTGCCGAACCCGATGCCGGGGTCGAGAAGCACCTGGCTCAAGTCTCCGCCGGCGGCGACGAAGGCCGCCAAGCGTTCTGAAAAGAAGTCGCGGAGCGCGCCGACCACGTCGCCGTAGCGCGGGGCCGACTGCATCGTGCGGGGCGAGCCCTGCATGTGCATCAAAATGACCGGGCAGCCGAGCCGGGCGGCCAAGGGCGCCAGCTCCTTGTCGTCGCGCAGCGCCGAGACGTCGTTAAGGACGCTCGCCCCGCGCGCGAAGCACTCGCGCGCGACGGCGGCCTTGCGCGTGTCGATCGAGATCGGGACGCGGACGCGCCCGGCCAGGCGCTCCAGCACCGGCAAAAGCCGCTTGAGCTCCTCCCCGGCCGTCACGCCCTCCGAGCCCGGCCGCGTCGACTCGGCCCCGAGGTCGAGCAGGTCGGCCCCCTCGGCCTCCATCGCGAGCGCGCGTTCGGCCGCGGCGACCGGGCTCTCGGCGCGGCTCGCGGCATGGAACGAGTCCGGCGTGACGTTGACGATCCCCATCACGAGGGGACGACGTCGCGCGCTCAGCCAGGCGGCGAGCTTCAACGGGGCCGCGGTCGTCGGCGCCTGAGGCATGGCTCCCGGTTCAGGCGGGCGAGAGCCCGTCTTGCAGGATGGAGCTGACCTCGTCGGCCTCGAGGATTTCCTTCTCGATGAGCCGCTGCGCCAGCTTGTCGAGGATGTGGCGGTTGCGCTCCAGAAGCTCGCGCGCCTTGGTCTGGGCCGCGCGCACGATGCGCTGGACCTCGCTGTCGACGGTCTGCGCGGTGGCCTCGGAGTAGCCGGGCTGGCGCACGATGTCTCGGCCCAGGAAGACCTCTTCCTCGGGCTTCTTGAGGCTGACCGGGCCGACCTTGTCCGACATCCCGAACTCGGTGACCATCTTCGAGGCGTAGGCGGTGGCTTTCGACAGGTCGTCGTGCGCCCCGGTCGTCACCTCGTTGAAGACCAGCTCCTCCGCGGTGCGGCCGCCGAGCAGCACGCACAGGCGGTTCTCGATCTCGCCCTTGAAGGTCAGGTAGCGGTCCTCGGTCGGAAGCTGCAAGGTGTAGCCGAGGGCCGGGCCGCGCGGCACGATCGAGACCTTGTGCACCGGGTCCGCGCCCGGCAAAAGCTTCGCGATCAAGGTGTGCCCGGACTCGTGGTAGGCGATGACCTTCTTCTCGCGGTCCGAGATCATGCGGCTCTTGCGCTGAGGGCCGGCGATCACGCGGTCGATCGCCTCCTCGAGCTCCAGCATCGTGACGGCCGGCTTGTCGCGGCGCGCGGCCAGGAGCGCGGCCTCGTTGACGAGGTTCGCGAGGTCGGCTCCGACGAAGCCCGGGGTCCGGCGCGCGATGATCTGCAGGTCGACGCCCTCGGCGAGCTTGACCTCTCGCGCGTGCACGCGCAGGATCTCCTCGCGCCCCTTGAGGTCGGGGCTCGGGACGTTGACCTGCCGGTCGAATCGGCCGGGGCGCAGCAGCGCCGGGTCGAGGACGTCGGGGCGGTTCGTCGCGCCCAAAAGGATCACGCCTTCCTTCGTGTCGAAGCCGTCCATCTCGACCAGGAGCTGGTTCAGCGTCTGCTCGCGCTCGTCGTGGCCGCCGCCGATGCCGGCGAAGCGGTGGCGCCCGACGGCGTCCAGCTCGTCGACGAAGATCACGGCCGGGGCGCTTTTCTTGGCCTGCTCGAACAGGTCGCGCACGCGCGCGGCGCCGACGCCGACGAACATCTCGACGAACTCGGAGCCCGAGGAGGAGAAGAACGGCACGCCGGCCTCGCCGGCGACCGCCTTCGCGAGCATGGTCTTGCCGGTGCCCGGCAGGCCGTAGAGCAGGACGCCCTTCGGTATCTTGCCGCCGAGCTTCTGGAATTTCTTGGGGTCCTTCAGGAACTCGATGATCTCCTGGAGCTCCTCCTTGGCCTCGTCGCAGCCCGCGACGTCGACGAAGGTGATGCGCCCCTTGCGGTCCTTCCCTTGAAGCTTGGCCTTCGAGCGGCCGAACGACATGGCTTGGCGCCCGCCCATCTGGACCTGGCGCACCATGATGAACCACCAGACGCCGAAGAAAAGCACGATCCAGCCGACGTTGACCAGCACCGCGGTCAGCCAGCTCCGGTCGGGCTCGCCCGCGAAATTCTGGACCTTATGCTCCTCGAGATCCTCGACGAGCTTGGGGTCGGGAAGGGGGATGGTCCGGAAGCGCTGCGGGCCGGACGCGGCCTTGAACTCGCCGCGGATCAGGTCCGGGCGCATCGTGACGTTGCTGACGTCGCCGGACTTCAGGCGCGCCTTGAACACCGAGTAAGGCACCTCGGTCTCGGGGCCGATGCGCTTCACGTTCTGGAAAATGAGCAGCAGCAGGAAAAAAGCCGCCGCCCAGCCCAGCAACTGCTTCAGATTCTTGGAGCCGTCCATGTCGTTAGCCCTGCCTTAATACGCCGACGTAGGGTAGATTGCGGTACAGCTCGTTGTAGTCCAAGCCGTAGCCGATCACGAACTTGTTCGGGATGCCGAACCCGACGTATTTCACCGGCACCTGAGCCTTGCGGCACTCCGGCTTATCGAGGAAGGCGCAAATCTCGAGCGACCGGGGCTTCCTCGTCAAAAGGTTCTCGCGCAGGTAGCTCAACGTCAGCCCGGTGTCCACGATGTCCTCGACCAGCAGGACGTCCCGGCCCTCGGGGCTCGAGCGCAGGTCCAAGGTGAACTGAACCACCCCGGTCGAGCGGGTGCCGGCGTACGAGGACACCCCGACGAAATCCAGGTTGACCGGCGTCTTCAGCGCCCTCAACAGGTCGGCCAGGAAGATCACGCTTCCTTTTAGAACCCCGACCACCAAAAGGTTCCTTCCTTTATAATCGGCGGAAATCCGCTCCCCGAGCTCGGCGACCCTTTTCTGGATCGCCTCGGGGGAGAACAGCACTTCCTTAATATCTGGTTGCTCGGCGGTCACGCAAAGGGACCCGATGACTTTCGACTCGACGACCCCCATAGGATAGCTTTTACCCCCGGCTAAATCAAGGTTCGCGGAGGGGGTTCTACGACGAGGGGGGAGCGCCGGAGGAGGGGAGGAGCTCGGAGATGGCGGCGTCGAGAGTGGGCAGATCGATCGGCTTGGTGATCAGCCGGACCTTGGGCCCTTGGGGGACGATGCGCTTGACCTTCTGAACGTCCAAGCCGGTGATGAAAATGACGGGAATGGGGGCGGTCGCGGGGTTCCGCTGGAGGATATCATAGGCCGTCGTCCCGTAGACGTTCGGCATCTGTATGTCGCAGATGATGATATTGGGACGCCAGTCTTGGGCCTTCTCGGCGGCCTGCAAACCGTCCGGCACCGTGACCACCTGGTGCCCCCGTCCCTCCAGGTAGTCCTTGAGGAGGTCCAGGATGGTCGGATTGTCGTCCGCGACCATGATGAGGGCCATGGGACCGCATCCTAACATAAATCCCCCGCTTTTCTCCCTCGCCCCCAAAGGGGGAGAGGGCGGGGGCGAGGGGGTTGGGCCTTTTGTCCCAGGACCGGATAGGCCGCCCGCCGGCTGTCTCGAGGTCCACACGGCCCAGGCCCGTCGGCTTCGACGCTTCCTATACTGTTCGAGCGCATGCTCCCACGCCGCCGCTTGCCGCTCATCGCGCCCGTGTTCCTCGCGTTCTCCGCCGTCGCGGCCTTCGCCAAGCTCGAGGCGCCCGATGTTTCCGCTCTGACGGCATGGAGGCCTCCTTTTCAGGAGGTCAACGCGACCTTCGTCTCCGACCTCCAGGCGCTTGGAAAGGTCGGATTTCACAGGGGCGAGGGAATCCAACCGATCGGGGGGCTCGCCGATCTGAAACCGGAGTCGGAGCTTGACCGGCGCGCGCTGGGGGCGTTGTTGGGCAAGTTGCCCGCCGGCTTCGAGGCGCGCCTGCATGCGGCGATGGCGGAGCCCGACCGGCACGATATGGGCGCGCTGGCCGACGACGTGCTTCAAGCCCGCGACGCCGCGTCTCCCGAGGTCTTGGCCGCGGCCGCGCGGCGCGCCGTCGATCTCGCCGCGTTCCTCAAAGCCGGAGCGGACGCGGACCGGATTTCCGACGCCGTCTCCGCGCTGCGCCCGCTCGGCTTTTACGGCGGGGCGGTCCACGACGTGCTGGGGCATCTGGAGGATATCGCCTCGGAGGCGCGCGCGGAGCCGGCCATGCAAAGGGCCAAGGAACTGGCCGACACGCTATCGGGACATCTCTCGCCGCAACTCGCGGCCCTGCCTTTCGGCGGAACGCTTTCCGTTCCGCGCCGCGGCCCTTTGCTGACCACCGAGGAGCTCAACCTGACCCCCGAGCATTACGACAACGCGCGGCGCCTCCACGGCGAGCGGTTCTCGTTGAAGCCCGCTCGGCCGGTGGAGCCGACTTTGGAGTCGGGAGCAAAGACTCAATTCAAGGTCGGTGACAAGGTCAAACTGGGCCTGCCCGCGTTTTACTCGCGGGACCCGGACAACCGCCTCTG
>CAZMIB010000088.1:0-13448 GCA_964566245.1 uncultured Elusimicrobia bacterium
AGACCCATGAAGGTCGCCCGCGCGACCTTGCAGCGAAAAAACCCCGCGCGGGGCGGAACGGCCTGTGTGAGGAGGCGGACGCTGGGCGCGGGGATCGCGGCGGCCGCCGTGAAAACCGCTCCTCCGTTGCTCGCCCCCTCCGGCCTCGCGGCCGCCACGGGCGCCGCCGGACTTTCCGCGCCGCCTGCGATGACGGCGCCGCCGGCCGCGCCCGCCTTGGATAGCTCGCTTGAGCGAGCCGACGCCAAGGCGGCGATCGCCGCCGCCGCGCCGATCGCCGATCCAGCCAGCCTCGAGGCGCGCATGACGCCCGGCCTCGACGCCCGTCTGCTGCCCGCGGTCGAGGCCCTCAAGCGCGAGATCGAATCCTCGCCGCGCAAGCGCCGCGAGCTCGGCCACCTGCTGTGGACGCTGAACGAGCATCTCAAGGACGGCGGGATACTGCGCTTCGGAGACAACACCAATGAGCAGGGGGAAGTGATGGGCGCGACGGCGTTCGACGGCGCGCTCAACGGCGTCTACTTCCACGACAGTTTCATGCACTCCGGGGCCTTGCTTCAGGCCGCCGCCTTGGCCTTCCCGCTGCAGGACCTGCATGACTTGCGCCACGGGCGCTCCATCACCAGCAAGGAGTCCCTGGTCCGCGCCCTTCGGGCGACGGACGCCTTCCTGGACGGAGTCGACGAGATCGCGCTCGCGGACAAGGTCGACATCAACAACGACGCCGATATCTGGCTGTACAAGTTGGTCGCCAACCGAAGGGGCCTGAGCCTCGACGCCGTGGGCGACCGCGACCAAGCCTTGGAGGACAAAAGCTCCGTCGATCAAGAATGGCGCCGAGCCAGGGAGACTCTGGCGCAATCGCAGCGCAAGCTGGGCAAGCTTCGCGGCGACTTGGACTTGGTCCTGCACGGTCAGAGAAGGAAGCCGGGTCCCGAGCTCGATCGGAAGCGGATCCTCCTGTCCGAGGAGCTCAAATTTCAGCGGGCGCAAGTCATGCAGGACGAGGCCCGGGAGCATCGCCTGCGGGTGGAGACCCGCCTGCCCGGGCGCAAGGGGCTGGACACCCCTTTGTCGCTCAAACGCACGCGATCCAGGCTCGATCTGTCGCTTCTGAGGACGGTTCCCGCGCCGCGGGGCCCCTTCGTCGCGGAAAGGCTGGGGCCCGCGTTCGCGTTGCTGAAGGAGACCATCCTCACGAGCGGCGACGCCGCGACCCGGGGCCTCTCGTACATCGTGGACGCCCTGGAGGAGCTGGAGCGCCGCGGCGGGCGGATCAAGTTCGCGCCGCCGGGCTCCAAGGATTTCGCCGAGTTCGACCATGAGAGCCTCGAGCTCTCGGTCGGCGCCCGGTTCCTGAACGTTCACCCCGCCCTGCAGACCTTGATCCTCGGCCACGAGGCCACGCATGTCGCCGACTACTTCGCCGGCCGCCCGATGACGCGCGAGACCGAGCTGAACGCCTTCAAGGTCGAGGGCATTCTCTCCGGCAATTTCGATCCCGACCAGATCGCCCCTCGGCTCGACGCGCGCAATCCCGCCGAGGTGGAGGCGTTCGCGAACCTGCGCAACATGCGCATGAAGCACCTCGAGGGCAAGATAAGCCTGGAGAGCATGGTCTCGGGCCAGTACGCCGACCTCCGCGGCACGCACTTGGAAGGCGTTCAAACCGCGACCCAGCACCTCGAGGAGCTGCGGACCGCCGAGCTCAACCCGCTGTTGGAGGAGCTCGCCGAGTTGATGCAGGAGCTGGAGCTCGTCGAAGGCAAGCTCCAGTCCAAGAAAACCCCACGGCTGGTCGACCAACGTCGCCAGCTCCTCAAGGCCGTGGCGATCAAGGGGGGCGTCCTCAGGCTCGCGCGGCGCCGGATCGCGCAGCTTGAGTCCGTCTCGGTGAAG
This sequence comes from uncultured Elusimicrobia bacterium, assembly GCA_964566245.1. Taxonomy (GTDB): domain Bacteria; phylum Elusimicrobiota; class Elusimicrobia; order CAZMIB01; family CAZMIB01; genus CAZMIB01. The sequence continues at coordinate 1,900 of CAZMIB010000088.1, forward strand.
GACGCCGACGCGCGGCCGGCCGGCGCCTCGGCCGCGAGCCTCGCCGGCATCGCCTCGATCCAGCGCTGACGCCGGTCAGCGCGCGCGGGCCGGCTTCCTAGGCCTGAACACCAGGCTCGTCGGCTCCTTCTCGGGAGCGGCGACCACCTCGACCGGGCCTTCCGGCAGGTCGCCCGCGAGCAGGGCCCGCGCCAGAGGATCGAGAAGGCGGCGCTGGACCGCGCGCTTCAACGGCCTCGCCCCGTACACCGGATCGGTCCCCTCGCGCAGCAGAAACGACCGCGCCGCGGGCGTCAGCTCCAGCGCGATGCCTTTCGGGGCGAGCCGCTCCGAAAGCCGCTTGAGCTGAAGGTCCAGCACCCCGCTCAACTGTTCCGCGCCCAACCTGCGGAACAGGATGATCTCGTCGATCCGGTTCAAGAACTCGGGACGGAAGCGCGCCTTCAGCTCCTCGTCGACGAGCGGCCGTATCTTCGCGAGGTCGTCATGCTCCAGGAAGTGCCGGCTTCCCAGGTTCGAGGTCATGATCAAAAGGGCGTTGCGGAAGTCGATCGTCCGCCCCTGGCCGTCGGTCAAGCGCCCGTCGTCGAGCACCTGCAGCAGCGCGTTGAACACGTCCGGGTGGGCCTTCTCGATCTCGTCGAGCAGGATCACGCTGTACGGCCGCTTGTGCACCGCCTCGGTGAGCTGGCCGCCTTCCTCGTAGCCGACGTAGCCCGGGGGCGCGCCGACGAGCCGCGCGACCGCGTGCTTCTCCATGTACTCCGACATGTCGAGCCGTATCAGGCTCTTCTCGTCGTCGAACAGGATCTCCGCCAGGGCCTTCGCGAGCTCGGTCTTGCCGACGCCGGTCGGCCCCAGGAACAGGAAGGAGCCCAGCGGTCGGTTTGGGTCGCCGAGCCCCGACCGGCTGCGGCGTACCGCGTCCGAGACCGCGCGCACGGCCTCGTCCTGGTCGACGACCCGCTCGTGGATCCGGTCCTCCATGCGCAGCAGCTTCTTGGCCTCGCCCTCGAGCATTCGTCCCGCCGGGATGCCGGTCCAGCGCGAGAGCACCTCGGCGACGTCCTCCTCGTCCACGTCCTCCTTCAGCAGGCGGCGGCCCTTCTGCAGCTCCTTCAGGCGCGCCTCCAGATCGGACAGGAGCTTGGCCGCCTCGGGCAGCTCGCCGTAGCGTATCGCGGCCGCGCGATCCAGGCGCCCCTCGCGCTCGGCGCGCCGGCCCTCGTCGCGCAGCCCCTCCAGGCTCGCCTTCGCGGCGCGCAGCTCCTCGATGGCCTTCTTCTCCTTCTCCCAGCGCGCGCGCAGCGCGTCGCGCTCGAGCGCGAGCTTCCCGATCTCCTCCTCCAAGGCCCGCAGGCGCTGCTTGCCGGCGGCGTCGGTCTCGCGGCGCAGGGCCACGCGCTCGATCTCGAGCTGGCGCACGCGCCGCTCGGCCTCGTCGAGCTCCTGCGGCAAGGAGTCGAGCTCCATGCGCAGGCGGCTGGCCGCCTCGTCGACGAGGTCGATCGCCTTGTCGGGCAGGAAGCGGTCGGTCAGGTAGCGCGCCGAGAGGCGCGCGGCGGCGACGATGGCCGCGTCGGCGATGCGCACCCCGTGGTGCGCCTCGTAGCGCTCCTTGAGCCCCCGCAGGATCGCGATCGTATCCTCGACCGAGGGCTCGCCGACCGGCACCGGCTGGAAGCGCCTCTCCAAGGCCGCGTCCTTCGCGATCTTCTTGCGGTACTCGTCGATCGTCGTCGCGCCGATCATCCTGAGCTCGCCGCGCGCCAGCATCGGCTTGAGCATGTTGCCGGCGTCGATCGCTCCCTCGGCCGCCCCGGCCCCGACCAAGGTGTGCAGCTCGTCCACGAAAAGCACGACCTGGCCCTCGGCGGCGGCGATCTCCTTGAGCACCGCCTTGAGGCGCTCCTCGAACTCCCCGCGGAACTTGGCGCCGGCGACCAGGGCGCCGAGATCGAGCGCGACGACGCGCTTCTTCTTGAGAGGCTCGGGCACGTCGCCGGCCGCGACGCGCAGCGCAAGGCCCTCGACGATGGCCGTCTTGCCGACGCCGGGCTCGCCGATCAGCACCGGGTTGTTCTTGGTCCGGCGCGACAGCACCTGGATCACGCGGCGTATCTCGCCGTCGCGGCCGATCACCGGGTCGAGCTTGCCGCGGCGCGCCGCCTCGGTGAGGTCGCGCCCGTACTTCTCCAGGGCCTTGAAGGTCGACTCCGGCTCCTGGCTCGTGACGCGCTGGTTGCCGCGGATCGCGGTCAAGGCCGCGAGCGCGCGGTCCGGCGTGACGCCGCGCTTGGACAGCGGCTCGGCCGCCTCCGCGCCCGAGTCGAGGATGCCGAGCAGCAGGTGCTCGGTCGAGACGTAGTCGTCCTTCAGCGTCCGAGCCCGGGCCTCCGCGGCCTCGAGCGCGGCCGAAAGCTCGCGCGAAAGTCCGGGGGGACTGCCGCCGGTCACGCGCGGCCGGGCGGCGAGGCGCTTCTCGACGTCGGCGGCGAGAGCCTTGGGATCGAAGCGCGCGAGCAGCTCGGCGACGACGCCCTCGGGCTGCTCGAGAAGCGCGCGCAGAAGATGCAGGCTCGTGATCTCGGGATGCCCGAGGCGAAGGGCCTCCGACTGCGCGCCCTTCAGCGCCTCCTGGGCCTTGAACGTCCAGCGCTCGATATCCATGGCCGCCTCCCGCCGTTTATAATTAGCACTCGATACATCCGACTGCTAACATTATAAACCCACCCGGCGGGAAAAGCAAGCGGGAACGGAGGGGGAGCTACAGGGAAGCGATCGCGTCGATCTCGACCGCGGCGCCGCGCGGGAGGGCGGCGATCTGGACGGCCGCGCGCGCGGGGTAGGGGGGCTTGAAGAAGCGCTCGTAGACCTTGTTGACCGCGGCGAAGTCCGCCATGTCCTTCAGGTAGACGGTCGCCTTGACGACGCGGTCGAGGCCCGAGCCGGCGGCCTCGAGGATGGCCTGCAGGTTCTTAAGCGCGAGCTCGGCCTGCGCGGCCGCGTCGCCGGAGACCAGCGTCCCCGACGCGTCGAGGGCGAGCTGGCCCGAGACGAAGACCCAGCCGCCCTGGACGACCGCCTGCGAGTACGGCCCGATGGCCGCGGGGGCCTGGGGCGTGGACACGGCGCGCGCGCTTGCCATGCGCGCATTCTGGCAAATGCCTCCGCCGTCCGGCAAACCGGCGGCGTCAGTGTCCGCGGCCGTCGGCGACGCGGCGCCTGCCGTCGGGTTCCACCAGCAGGGACGCGAGATCCTCGGCGTGCTCCTCCTCGACCTCGAGGATGCGCTCCATCAGCCGGCGGGTCGTGGCGTCGCGCTCGCCGAGGTAGCGTACGATCTCGCCGTAGGTCTCGATCACGACGCGCTCCGCGACGAGATCCTCCTCGATCATCTCGCGCAGCGAGCCGCCGGGTTTGTACTCGGTGTGGCTGCGCGAGGCGAGCACCTCGGGGGAGAAGTCGGGCGCGCCCCCGAGCTGGACGATCCGCTCGGCGATCCAATCGACGTGCTCCTGCTCCTCGGCCGCGTGCTCCTGGAACTCCTCGGCGACCTCCTGCGAGTTGATGCCCTTGGCCATGTAGTAATGGCGCTTGTAGCGCAGCACGCAGACGATCTCGCTCGCGAGCGTCTCGTTGAGCAGCTTCAGCACCGTCTCGCGGTCGCCCTTGTAGCTCTGGATCACCGCGCCCTGCTCGAGGTGCCGGCGGGCCCGCTCCCGTATCGTCTCGATGTCGCTCAAGAACTCCTTGGCCATGCGCCCTCCTGATGATGTCGGCGTGTCGGCGGAATTATAAGGAGGGCCCGGCGCGCGGCCTATGGGGGGGAGGTGAACCTTTCTTGAACGGAACTTGATAGAATCGGCCGTCGCATGAAAGCCCTCGCCGTCCTCGTCGGCCTCTTCGGCCTGCTCCTCTTCCTCGAGCTTCCCGGCTCCTGGCTTATCGATCCCGATGAGTCCCGCTACGCCGAGATACCGCGCGAGATGCTCGCTTCGGGCGACTACGTCACCCCGCGGCTTAACGACGCGCATTATTTCGAGAAGCCGCCGCTGCTCTATTGGACCAACGCGCTGTGGATCAAAGCGCTCGGCCCGACGCCCTTCGCGACGCGATTGACGGCCCGTCTCTCGGCGCTCGCCACGGCGGCCTGCCTGGCGGCCGCGCTCGAGGCCCCGGCCGGACTCTGGGCGGCGCTGCTGTTCCTCTCGACGCCGCTGGGCTTCGTCCTAGGCCGCTTCAACGTGATCGACGGTCTGCTGAGCTTCTGGCTGACCGCGAGCTTCCTGTGCCTGCGCGCCTGGCTGCTGCGGCGCGAGGAGGATAAGCCCGCCGGCCCCTGGCTGTGGGGCCTGGGCGCCTCGACAGGCCTCGCCTTCCTGGCCAAGGGCCTCGTCGCCGTCGCTTTGCCGGGTCTGGCCTTCCTGATCTGGATCGCGGTGATGAAGCGCTGGAAGCGCCTTGCGGAGTTCCTCCTGTCGCCGGCCCCGCCGGTCTTCCTCGCGATCATCCTGCCGTGGCTCGTCCTGATCGAGCGCGCGAACCCGGGCTTCGCGCGCTTCTTCTTCATCCACGAGCATTTCATGCGCTACGCGACCTCGGTGCACGGCCGGGGCCTTCCGGTCTACACGTTCACGGCGGTGTTCCTCGCCTCGTTCCTTCCCTGGACGTTCTGCTTCGCGTCGGCGCTCAAGCCGCTTTGGCCTCCGCGCCTCGAGGCGCTTCGGCGAAAGCCCGACGACCTCTTCCTGGCGCTGTGGTTCTTCGTGATTTTGGCCTTCTTCTCGCTGTCGAAAAGCCAGCTCCTGACCTATATCCTGCCGGCCTTCCCGGCCGCGGCCGCCTTGGCGGGGCGCTCGATCGTCGCCGGCCCGCCGCCGCGACGCGCCCTGCTCGCGCACGCCTGCGTCTGGACGCTCGCCTTCGCGGCGGGGCTCGCCGCGGGGGAGCTCTGGCTGGTGAACCACAACGTGCTGGGCGAAGCGATTCTGGCCGCGGCCTTGTTCGTGTCCGGCGCCTGGGCCGCGGTCGCGCTCTCGCGCCGCCGCGCGGAGACCGCTTGGCTCGCCGCCGCCTCCGGCTGGGGGGGCTTCTACCTCGCGGCGATCCTCGCCCTGCCGGCTCTCGCGCGCGACCTCTCATCTCACGGCCTCGCCGTCGCGGCCGGCGCGGCCGGCGAGCGCGTCGTCGCCTATCACTGCTACCCGCAATCCTTCCCGTGGGAGTTGAAGCGGCCCATCATCGTCGCGAACTACAAGGACGAGCTGGGCTCGGACGGCGTCCTGCCCCCGGACCTCTACTGGAGCCGCGAGGAGTTCTTCAAGCGCTGGAACGCCGGCGAAAGGCTGGCCGTCGTGGCCCGGCGCAAGGACCTGCACGACTTCGGCGAGAACGCCCCCGCTCGGGCCATCCTGGCCCGCAACGACGGTCTGGTCCTGATCACCAACTACGTCCCCCGCTGACGCCTCATCCGGCGCGCGGGGGCGCGGGATGAGGCGCCTGGAAGGCGTCTGGGCCGACCGGCACCCCGGGACTAGGTCCGATGTCCGGGCGCGTTTGGGCCGTTCGGCCCCCGCGCGGGGACCTTCCCTCCTTTAACCTATCGTCGGAGGGGGAACCCGAGAGATACCATGTCTCTCGCGTTTACCGTCCGCGCGCGTCAAGGCGTCGCCTTCCTCCTTTCGTCCTCGCTCGCGTGGACCTCCGCGCCTCCCGCCCTTTCCATCCCGGCGAACGGCGGCCCGGGGGATCGCCTGTCCGCGCTTTCGGCCCCGCCCGCGCCGTTCCCGGCCCCGTCGCCCGCTCCCCCGTGGGCGGACGACATGCGCGAAGGCCGGCTTCGGTGGCGGGAGTCCGTCGAAACGCTGAAACGCGGCGGCTCGGGCGAGGAGCTGGAGGAGGCGGCCTCCGAGGCGGTCGAGTACCTGCGCGCGAACCCGCGCTCGCCCGAGGTCCTTCGGACCTTGGCCGGCGATCTTGAGTTCCATCAAGCCGTGTCTTCCCTGGGAGACGCCGGCTTGGAGGCGGCCACCGAGCTCAAACGCGAGCTCGCGGCGCGGGCCGCCTCCGAGGCGGCGAGCGCCGCGCTTCATGCGCGCCGCTGGGGACGCGCCCCGATCTTCCTGCTCGCGGGCGCCGGACTGCTGACCGCGGCCGCCGCCTCCTACTGGCCCTTGCTGGCGCTCCTGTCGATTCCCGTCCTCGCCGGCCTCCAATGGCGGGAGCTGAACAAGGCCGCCGTCTTGACGCGGCTGTACGGGGACGCCCGCGTCCGGCAAAGCGCGACCCAGCGGCTGAACACGCTCTCCGAGCGCAGGTACACGGAGCTCGTGCGCCGCGAGCTACGGCGGCGGGAGAAGGCGGGCCGGCCGGACCTTCCCGGCGAACCCGAGGACGTCCGGCCCGGAGACGTCTTCGAGGCGGGCCTCGCGAAGCTGCTGCGCCGGCCCGATCCCTGGACGAGAGGCGAGGCCCGGGAAATACTGGAGCAGCGCCTTATCGCGGAGTTGCTCGAGGCCCGCCGCGGCCCCACCCCGGAAAGGCTGGCCCGGCTGACCGCCGGACTGCTGCTGCGTTTCCCGGACGACGGCTCGTGGCGTCGCCGCAGGCGGCGCATCACGTCATGGTCGAACCGGCGGCTCGAGGCGCGGTTCTTCATGCGCAACGGCGCCTTCCTGGACGCGCTGGGCGAGCGCCTCGACGCCGGCCGCCGCGCCAAGGCCGCGTTCACGCTGGCCCTGAAATGACGCCCTCGCTCCGCTCGCGAAGCCGCGGAACCTTGGCGCTGCTGGTGTCCGCCGGCCTGGAGCTGGGCGCGCTCCGGCCAGCGTTCGCCGCCACGACGGGCGAAGGCCCCGCCGAGGCCCGCCCGCCCGTTTCCGTCCCGAGCCCGCTCGCGACGCCGTTGATGGAACGGCTGAGTCTCCTCGCCTCGCGGCCTCTCGCGACCGCCCTGCCGGGACTGATCTCGGACGCGCGCTCGCCCTCGCCCGAGCTTTCGCGCCCCGCCCAGCTCGCGCTGGCGCTGGTCGTCAATCCGGTCCTGATCGCCTCCTGGCGCGACAAGCTCCCGGAAGCCGCGCGTCCCTCGCTGGACGCGCTCGCCCGAAGCGCCGGCGAGGCCGCCGCGCGGCCCGAGCTGCGGAGCTTGCTCGCCTCGGCCAGGGCCGAGGTGTCGCGCTCGCTCGAGAACGGCGACTACGACCGGACCCGGGAGGCGCTGGCCAAGGTTTTCAACGAGCCCTCGGCGACGCCGTCGGGCGAGCCGGTCCATTGGCTCATCCCCATCGAGGCGTCGAACGACCTCGGCCCGTTGGCCCTGGCGCCGCTCGGCGGCACCCCCGCGGGGGAAAAACGCTGGAGGGCGACGGTCCAAGGCCTCAAGCGCGCCTCGGCGAAAAACGACGCGCCGGCGGAGGCGGCGGAAAGCGCCGCGGCCCGCGCCGCCGGCTACCTGCGCGCGAACCCGCACGCCCCCGAGGTTTTCGCGACCCTGAGCAAGGACCTCGTCTTTCATCGCGCGGTCGCGGCCTTGGGCGGCAACAGCCCCGCGGGCGCGGCGTTGAAGAGCGAGGTCGACGCCTTGGTCCCGCCCCGGGCGGTGGAGGCCTTGCTCCGCGCGCGGAGGATGGACCGCTTCCAGCTGGCCCTGTGGGCCGGAGCCGCCGTCGTGCTCGCTCTCACCGTTCCCAATTCTCCGCTTTTGGCCGCGCTCTATGTGTTTCCGGCCGCCGCCGCCCAGCTCGCTTTGGCGGCACGGGGGTGGATGGAGTTGAACACGATCGACGCCGCGACGAGGCCCTACCGCGAGGCCCTCAAGCGGATCGGGTCCACCGAGGGCATGCGGGCGGAAGCCGAGAGCCGCTATCAAAAGCTGGCGAGGCGCCAAGTCCGGCTGAGGAAAAAGGCCCGTCGTTTGGAGGCGAAGCTGCTGGGATTTTCTCCGGAGGATCCCGAGGCCGTCCAGCCCGGCGACGACTTCGACAGCGGCATCGAGAAATTGATGCGTCATCCGAACGACCTCATCCGGGCAGAAGCGCAGTATGCCCTTAATCGCCGCGTCGCCGCGGAGATGATCGAGGCCCGCGTTTCTCCCGACCCCGCGAGGTTGAGCTGGCTGGCGTTCCGCTTGTTGAGGCTGTGGCCTGAAAGGGAATCCTGGCCCGAGCAAAAGGAGCGCCTCCTCGAGCGGACCCGCTCGCAACTCAACGCGGCGGGTTTCGCGCATAACGACGCGTTCCTCGCCGAGCTGGAGGAGCACCTTGAGGCCGCCCGATCGAGGAGCGACGCGCCGGCTCCGGAGACGGCCCTCGTCCCGCATCCCCTCCGACTGACCGGCTTGACGCCTGGCGCCCGCGGCTTGGCCGCGGCCCGCGCGATCATGGGGGCGGAACGAGAGCTCGCCGAGGCCGGCTACGCGCGCTTGACCAAGCTCGCCTTCGAATATCTTCAAATTTTCGGGATCACGAGAGCGGGCACGGCTCCGGCGCCGAACGCCTTCGCCGCGGACCCGGCCCTTTTGCGCCGCGAGGTGGTAAGGCGCGCCTCGAGCCTCCTGGGCCGGAAGCCGCCGCAGATCGAGGCCGCGCCGAATCAGATCGGCGCGGAAAAGAAATGACCGCCCGTCGCTTTCGGAAAAGCATCGCGATTCTGCTCGTCTCCGGCCTGACGAGGAGCTCCTTGAAGCCCGCTTTCGCCGCCTCATCGACCGATCGGCCCGCCGTAGCGACTCCCATAACCGGCGACGCCACGTCCATGCGGACGGCGTTGCTTTACAACGTCCGCCTGCTCGCCGACCAGACGCTTGAATCGGCCGTGCCGCCGCTCATCACCGCCGCGCGCTCGCCGGAGCCGGAGGAAGCCCGGCCGGCCCGGCTCGCGCTCGCGCTGCTGAATGACCCGAGACTGCTCGCCTCGGTCGAGCCGCTGCTGCCGCATGACGCGAAGCCCGCGCTGGACAAGATCGCCTCGAAAACGGCGGAAGCCTCGGCTCGGCCCGAGTTGCGCGCGCTGATGGAGGAGGTGCGGACCGAGCTCGCCCCCGAGTTGGAGTCCGGCGCCTACGACCGCGCGAAGGCCGACCTGGCCCGGCTGTTCGATGAAGCTTATCCCGGCGCGGAGGGCGCGGCCTTCGGCGCGCTCATCGAAGCCCCCGTCGCGGAAGAAGCACCGGCCCTCGCCGCGCCGGTCCCGGCGGAAGTCACGCCGTCGGAAGCCGCGGGTTGGCGCAAGGACGCCGAGGCCGGCTATAAACGGCTGGTCAAACGCCAAGTCAACCTGCGCGCCAAGGCCCGGGATTTGGAGACCCAGCTCCTCGGCTTCTCGCCTCCGCCCGCGGAAGCCGTCGAGAAGGGGGACATCTTCGAGATAGGCATCGCCAAGCTGCTGAGGCATCCGGACCACGACGTTCGCGTCGAGGCCAAGGAGCTGCTGGTCAAGCGGCTGACCGCCGAGCTCGTCGTGGCCTGGCGCGTCCCGACGCCGGAGAACATGTCGACCTTGGCCCACCACTTGATGCTTTTCGCCTCCGAGCACCACGGCTGGGACGAGCGCAAGCAAGTCATCATGCACTGGCTGGAAGGCTCGATAAAGGACGCCGGCATGAAGGATGACGGCTCCTTCGCGGCCGAGGTGGCGGAGCACCTCGAGATCTACCATGCGATGGAGGGCGCCCATCATCCCTCGGGCGAGCTGGTCGCGGTCCCCGAATACCAGGTCGAGATGATTCCGGACCGGCCAAAGGCGCGGAGCGCGGCGAAGGCGATCCTCAAGCGCGCCGACGCGCTCATCGAGGCCGGCTGCGAGCACCTGGTCGAACTGGCGAAGGACTATTTCAAATCCCTCGAGGAACGCCCGAAAACGCCGACCGTGGTTTCACTTCCTCTCCCCGTCGCCTGGGCGGCGAGGACGGCACGGCGCACGTTCGACGGGCTTTACGGGGCGTGGGTCATGACGACGGAGCTGGCCGTTCCAAGCTGGTTTGATTGCCGGGCCATGATCCGGCGGGACTTGCAAGGAATGGCGACGGCGGGAGCGCCGCTCGAAGCGAGGATCGCCCGCGCCCTGGCGAGCGCCCTATTCCTGACGCTGGCCGCGCCGTTGATGGTGACGATTCCCTTGATGCTCGGATTCGCGGCCGGCTGGGAGAACGGCAAGAAGGACGTGCGCCGCGAGGTGCTGAAAGCGAAACGGCAGCTCGCCGAGATTGGAGCGGGAGAAGCCGCCGACACCGACGAGAAAATGGTAAAATGAGCGCTCCTATTATGCGCGCGGCCTACCTGCCGTTCTCGCGCCCGACCTTGGGCGACGAGGAGATCGCGGAGCTCCTGGACTCGATACGCTCCGGCTGGATCACGACCGGTCCCAAGGTCGAGCGTTTCGCCCAAGCGTTCGCCGACTATGTCGGGGCCAAGCACGCGGCGCCCGTCTCCTCCGCGACCGCGGGCCTCCATCTTGCCTTGCTCGCGCACGGGATCGGCCCCGGCGACGAGGTGATCACCACCCCGCTGACCTTCGCGGCCACGTTGAACGTGATCGTTCTGGCCGGCGCGACCCCGGTGCTGGCCGACATCGACCGCCGCACCCTTCAGATACGCCCCGAGGAGATCGCCAAGAAGATCGGCTCTAAGACCAAGGCGATCATCCCCGTCCATTTCGCGGGACAGCCGGCCGACCTCGACCCGATCCTCGCGCTCGCAAAACAGCGCGGCCTGGCCGTGATCGAGGACGCGGCCCACTCGGTCGGCACCGAGTACAAGGGGAAAAAGCTCGGCAGCTTCCCGACCACCTCCGTTTTCTCGTTCCATCCGAACAAGAACATCACCACCGGCGAGGGCGGCATGATCGTCGCCGCCGACGAGGCGGTGCACCAGAAGGTCTCGGTGCTGCGCTTCCATGGCCTCGACAAGGACGCCTGGAAGCGCTTCGACAAATCCGGCACGCCGCGCTATGACATAGAAACGCCGGGCTTCAAGTACAACATGATGGACATCCAGGCCGCGCTGGGCCTGCACCAGCTTCCGAAGCTCGATGGCTTCATCGAGGCGCGGCGCCTGCGGGCCCTGGCCTATCAGGAGGCGTTCCGCGGAATGGCCGGGCTCATCCTGCCCGAGCCGGTGCCCTATACCGCGCGCCACGCCTGGCACCTCTATACGCCGCTGGTCGACATCGACCGGCTTTCCATCACCCGCGACGCCTTCATGGCGGAGCTCAAGGCCAGAAACATCGGCTCCGGCCTGCACTACACGGCCGCGCACGAGTTCTCGTACTACGCGCGCGCCTTCGGCTGGAAGGCCGACGATTTCCCGGAGGCGCATTTCGTCTCCGACCGCATCGTCTCGCTGCCCCTTTTCCCGCTGATGACCGATCAGGACCAGGCGGACACCATCGAGGCCGTGCGCGACGTGTGCCGGAGGTTCGCGAAATGACGACCCCGGTCCGCCGCGTCTCGGTCGTCATCCCGGTCTACAACGAGGAGAAGAACCTCCCGGCGCTCCTTCGGCGGCTGTTCTCGTCGCTGGACGAACGTAAGGCGCCCTGAGAGCTGA
>CAZMIB010000089.1:0-8470 GCA_964566245.1 uncultured Elusimicrobia bacterium
CGTCGAGCGTCGCAGACAGCTTCGCCGCGTCTTCGGCCGGGAGCTTTCGAAGGAAAGCGTCGCCTTTCGGCTGAACATCAACTGGCCCGCCCTCTATCTTCTCGAGCGCGACCCGGCGACCGGGGACGACTCCAACGGACGCCCGCTGGCCGGATCGCTGGACCGCGACGAGGTTCTCGCCGCGCTGCGGTCGCTGAAGGGCCTTCGCGGCGAGGACGCGCTGCGCGGGCGGACGCTGTACGCGACCGGCGTGCGGATGGGGCTCGAGGGGGCGGCGCGCGAGAGCCTTAAGGCGCTCGCCTTGGCCGCCGGGCTGAAGGTCGACGCCCTCGACGCGCGGATACTCTCCGTTCCGCGTCCCTGGGCCGAGGGCCGGCTCCGCGCGGGACTCGACCGCCTGCGCTACTTCCTGCCGAGCTGGAGGCGCGACTTTCAGGCCCCGCTGCGCGACGAGCTTTTGGCCGACGTGGTCGTCACGACGATCCTCGAGGTTCCGAACGCGGTCTATCTGCTCGCGGTCCTGCCTCGGCCGGACGCCTGGATCGTGCTCGGGACGCACGCGGCGGTGCTCTCGGCCTACACCGCCTTCCGGAAAGCGATGACGAACTGGCTGCTTCGTTCCCGGACCGGGGAGCTGTACCCCAAGCAGCTGCTGCTGAGCCTGCCGTTCGTGCTGAACTACAACGTCCTGACCCAGTGGTCGGCGCTGAAAGCGTTTTACCGCGCCTTCGGCCCGGCGGCGATGGCGGCCCGCCTGCCGGCGGAACTGGCGCGCTTTGCCGTCACTCAAGGGCTGACCGTGGCGCTGCAGACCGCCTTTTACTCGAACGTCGTCACCCGAGGCTTCAACGCCTGGGCCTCTAACCAGAAGACGCCCGAGGACTCGAGCGCCGCGCGGACCTGGGTGATCGTCCTGCTCCTGCCGTGGCTGTGGCTCGATTCCATCTTCCTCACCCAGGCCGGGACGACGTCGTGGGTGCTCTTCAAGGCGGGGCCGTTCACGCTCGCGATGGGGCACGTCTATCTGGCGTTGTGGACGCTGCTCGGCGTCTTCTCGGCCTCGCGCGTAGGCCTGCTCGACGCGAGCTTGTCGTTCTACAAGCGGCTGCGCGGCGCCTTTTCGCGCGGCAAAGCCTAGCTACCCCTCGAACAGGTCCAGGAACCGGTCCTCGTAGCGGCGGAACACGTCCAGGCGGTCCAGTTCCTTTTTCAGCGCGAAGGCCCGCGAGCGGTCCTCGCGCGCCTCGCGGAACAGCCGTTCGAGCCGTTCCTCGTCCGCCGCGCCCAGTTCCGAGTCCGGCCGAGGCGGGCCGGGAGGCTCGGGGGCGGGCTCGCCCGCGGGCTCCTGGGCCTCGGACGCGAGCCCCGACTCCCCGAGCGCCTGCTTGACCTGCTGGTAGAGGGCGACGAGCTCGGCCTGCATCGCCCGCCCGTACGCCTCGAGCTCGCTCATGTCCATCTCTATCCCGGCCATCTCGCAGAAGACGCGCAGCACGGCCGCCGAGGCGTTGGGGCAGGGCAGCTGCGGCATCAGCGCCGGCATGCCCCCGAGCAGGCCGAGCGCGGGCAGGCCGGCCTCCGCCGCCGCCGCGAGAACGACGCCGTTGAGGCCCGCGATGCCGCCGTCCGAGACGATCGCGATCTCGGCTCGCCGCAACTCCTCGAGGCCGCCCGAGTCGGACGCCACGCCGAAGGCCCGCGACTTGTCCTTGGGCTGCATGTCGGTCGCGATCGCGGAAAACGAGAACACGCGCGTCACCCCGAGGGCCTTGGCCTCCGCGACCAGCGCCTCGCACAGGGCGAGCTTGCCGTTCGGAGGCTGGGCCTCGCCCAGGAACACGACGATGTCGCGCCCCGCCTTCGGGTTCTCCCAAAGGAAGAACCGGCTGCGCGGCAGGCGCGTCGCGGCCAGGATGCCTTGGGTGATGTCCACGCTTTCCAGCTCGAAGATCCCGCGCGCGCGGAACTCGGCGACCTGGCGCATGCGCAGCATCGAGAGCAGGTAGACGGCGGCGGTGGTCGCGACCTGCCCGATCCCGGGCCAGGCCGCGACGAGCCAACGCTCGCGCCGCGCGTTTCCAGTCATGCCGCCTCCACTCCATTCTAGCGCCGCCCTCCCCCGCGCGAGATTGCCTTGGTGTCATACTTTGACTTTTTGACTTTCGGCGCGCGGCTAATGCGCGGATCCATAAGTCAAAAAGCAAAGTATGACACCATCGTCCTTATGCGATAATGCGCGGGTGCCAGCGAAACTTTCCGGCAACCTGCGCAAGCTCAACGCCGTCCGGGCGTTGTTCTGGATGCACTTCTTCTCGGCGGTGCTCGTGCCGTTCTTCGTCCAGTGGGGCGGGCTCAAGCTTTCCCAGGTGCTTCTGCTCAACGCCTGGTTCATGCTGTGGAACTTTCTGCTCGAGGCGCCGACCGGGGCGGCGGCTGACGCCTTCGGGCGCAAGCCCTGCCTGATGGCCGGCCACGCGGTCGCCGCGGCCGCGGTCCTGCTTTACACGCTGCGGCCGAGCTTCGGCATGTTCTTGATCGCGGAGGTCGTCTTCGCGCTCGCGTACTGCCTCCACTCGGGCGCGGACGAGGCGCTGGCCTTCGACACGCTCAAGAGCCTCGGGGACGCGGGCGCGGCGAAAAGGACCTTGGCGCGGATGGAGTCCTTCAAGCTCGGGGGCATTCTGGTCGCGGCGCCCTTGGGGGGCCTGATCGCCGCGCGCTGGGGCCTCGTCGCGCCGCTGAAAGCCTACCTGCTGCCGTCGGCGGCCGGGCTCGCGATCGCCGCGACCTTGGAGGAACCTCCGGTCCATGAGGCCAAGGAAAGGCTTCCCTGGCGGCGCGTCGTCTCCGAGAGCGCGCGCTTCCTCGGCTCGCATCGTCTGCTGCTTCTTCTGACGGCCGACCTCGCCCTCGTCAACGCGCTGGCGTGGACCTTGATCTGGCTCTATCAAGCCGCGCTGATGCGTCTGGGCGTGGACGTAAGCTGGTTCGGCCTGGTCCATGCCGCGTGCTGTCTCGCGCAGATCGCGCTGCTGTCGCGCGTCGAGACGGTCGAGAGGCGCCTGGGGTCGAAACGCCGCTTTCTCGTCGCGGGGCCCGTCCTGGCGGGGGCGGCCTTCATCGTCCTGGGGCTGAGCCGGAACGTCGCGCTCTCGCTCGCGGCGATCGTCGCGGCGTTCACCTTCGGCCTGACGCGCGGCCCCGTCTACGGCGCCACCCTGAACCACCACATCCCGTCGGATCGGCGGGCCACGGTGCTGTCCTTCGTCTCGATGGCGCGCACCGCCGCGATCGTCCTGATCAACCCGGCGGCGGGCTGGCTCGCCGACCGCTCCCTGCCGTTGGCGCTGGTCGTGATAGGGACGGCCCTCGCCGCCGTCCCGGCTTTCTCACGGATCGAGGAAGGGCACTTGGTCGGCTGAGACGGGGGGATTTTGCTAGATTGCCCGCGCCGCAAAGGAGGCTTCCCATGGCGAACAGCAAGGCTTTGATCGCGGTGACCGGAGCGACCGGGCATATCGGCCGCGTGGCGTCCGAGCGTCTGCTTGAGAAGGGCTTTCGGGTGCGCGCCGTCGGTCGGACCGCGGCCAAGCTCGAGTCCCTGAAGGCCAAGGGCGCCGAGCCGTTCCAGGGCTCGGTCGAGGACTCCGCGGCCATGGCGAAGGCCTTCGAGGGCGCCGCGGCCGCCTTCCTGCTGATCCCGCCGCATATGACGACGACGGACCTGCGCGGTTACCAAAAGAAAGTCGCGGAGACTATGACCAAGGCCGCCGCTAAGGCCGGCCTGAAGCATGTCGTGGTCCTGAGCAGCATCGGCGGGCACTTGCCCGGAGGGACCGGCCCGATCGCCGGCCTGCACGACCTGGAGGCGCTGGCCTCCGGGCTCGACGCGTCGACCATCGCCCTCCGCCCGCCGTACTTCATGGAGAACCACCTGGGCGCGATCGGCCTGATCAAGGGCATGGGCGCCTACGGCAGCCCGATGGGCTCGGACTATCCGTTCCCGCAGATGGCGACGCGCGACATCGGAATATTCGCGGCCGACGCGCTGGCGGACCTCGACACGAAGGGACACTCGGTCGTCGAGCTGTTCGGGCCGCGCGACCTCTCGCTGGCCGACTCGGCCAAGGTCTTGGGCGCCGCGATCGGCAAGCCGGACCTCAAGTGCGTCCGCTTCCCGTACGAGGACGCGCGCAAGGCGATGGTCGGCATGGGGCTGTCGGACAGCATGGCGGCCGGCTATATCGAGATGATCCAGGCTTTCGACCAGGGGAAGATCCGCTCGACCCAGTCGCGCGGCGCCGCGAACGTCGGCAAGACGACCCTCGAGGAGTTCGCGAGGACGACCTTCCGGGCCGCCTTCGAGGCCCAAGTCGCCGCCGCGCATTAGATCCGCGCGCCCTGGGTCAATATGTAGGTCCCCGGGCCTTCATACGGTTAGGCCCAACGCGCCGCGTCTTCCGGGTCTTCCGGCCCGTGTCTCTCGAACCCGGGTCGCCTATCATCATAAGGGGGGCGGCCCGCGCCATGCGAGCGCTTATCTTCCTCTTCCTGTCGACCGTCCTGGTCGCCGGTTCCGCCGCCGCGGAGAAGACCTTCATCGCCCCGGCGACGCCGCATATCACCCCGGAGATCAACGCCGGCCTGATCCGCCTGTTGGGGTCGTTCACTCAAGACATGCAGGCGTCCGACCTTGGACGGGTCATCGACGCCCACGCGGGGTTGACCGTTCCCGCCGACAGGGCGGCCTCGGCGATCCTGTTGAGGCACCTGCTTGAGCCGTGGCCGCTCCAAACGCTGTCCCGGCTTCCGCCTTCCGGCACGTTCGAGCTGTTGCGGCAAGAGGTCCAAACGAACGCCGCGTTGCGCGGCAAGGTCATGGCGATGAGGTCGCTGATCGACCGGGACTTGGCCGAGACGGCCGCGTCTCCTCCCGAGCCGCCGCCGTACGGCTCGTCCGCCGCCAAACTGAAAGACGTCGGCCGGCTCGTGAAGGCCTTGGAGGCTGGCGCCTGGTCCGAGCCCGTGCTCGAAGGCGCGCGGGCGCTCGAGCTGGCCCAAGAAGCCCGCGAACGAGGGCTCATCGGCGAGGACCAGCACGTGACGATGTTCCTGCGCTGGGAGGCCTTCGACGACGTCGTGCCCACGCCCGAGTCGCGCCAGGCGATCCCGATCGTGGATGCCGCCGGTCGGTTGACGCCGCCGGCGCGGATGATTCCTCAAACGGCGTATCCGGAAGGGGTCGGCCGCTACTGGAAAGAGGGACCTTCATCCGAGGAGCTGAGCCGCCAGGATGCCGCGATCGGAGAGCGTTTCGAGCGCCTCGTGGCGGGGCTGCCCGCTTCGGAAAAGGTGCTTTGGGTGCCCCTCCCGTCGGGAAACCCCGAGGGCCGATCGCCTTCGGCGGTGATTCCGTTCGGGGTGCTGCAGGCGAGCCTGATCGCGCAGTTCGGGCAGGACGCGGTCAAGCTGTCGCCGACCGACGATCCGGAATCGACCGATGAGGTCTTGAGCGGCATCGGCGAGGGCAAGCGAGTCTTCGGCTACAGCGCGCCGTGGAAGAAACCGCAAGACCACGTGGACCGTTTTTTCAGCGGAAAGCTCGGCTTCAGCATGCACGACTTCTTTCACGCGGCCCAGGGTTCCACTCAGCCGGCGGCCATCCGGCGGATGTTCCCGCGCATCGTGGACGTCCTCGCCGCCTTCCGCGAGAGATGGAGGCATCGGCCGATTCCCGGCCTGCGCTCCCTGGATTCGATCAAGGACGGCATGGTGGATGGATATTGGCTCCAGCCTCAAACCCTCCGGGATCCATGGCCGGGCTTCGCCGACGCCCTGTCGCTGCAGTTGAGGATCGGCTTCCTCGCGGTGGAGGACGTGATCGAGCTCGTCCTCGACATGGCCCGCCGGCCCGACCTATGGTTTGCGTTCGACGGCCAAGCCGAGGCGCTCCGCCTGGATGAACTTTTGATGCACAGTCGATTCGGCCTCGGCTGGACGCGAATATTCAGGGACAACCAAGTCCAGGCTTCCGCCGCGCCTGATCCAGCTCCCGCGCTGTAGACGCCGCCGATTTCACCCGCGCCGGGGCGGAAGGTTCATGCCCGGCACCGTGCGCCGGCTACTTCTTCTTGAGCGACGCGTTCAGGGCCGCGGCGGCGCGGATCAGCGCCTTCAGCGCCGTTTCGTCGATCTTGTCGCCCTCGCGGAAGTCGATCGCGCGCCGCGTGTTCCCTTCGAGGCTGGAGTTGAAGAGGCCCGCCGGGTCCTTCACGGCCGCCCCTCTGAGGAAGGTCAGCTTCACGACCTGCTTGTAGGTCTCGCCGGTGCAGAGGATGCCGTCATGGGACCAGACCGGAACGTCCCACTTCCACTCCTCGACGACCTCGGGATCGGCGGCCTTGATCAAGGCGCGGACGCGGCCGAGCGTCTCGCCCCGCCAGTCGCCCAGCTCCTTAATGCGCGCGTCGATCAGCGTGGAGGGAGACTCGCTTTTCGCCGGCCCTTTTTTCTTCATTCCGACTCCCCGAGGTCCGCCGAGAAGTTCATGATGCCGGGCGTGTCGATCCAGGTCGAGCCCTCGGGGCCGGGCAGCAGCACGGCGCCCGTCGTCGTGTGGCGGCCTTTGTCCGTGAGCGCGCTGACCGAGCCCACGCGCCCGAAGGAGTCGTCGCCGAGCAGGCGCCGCAGCAGCGAGGTCTTGCCCACGCCGGAATGGCCGCAGAAGGCCGCCGTCTTGCCGCGCAGGAGGGAAAGCAGCTCGTCGACGCCGCGCCCGGCTTTCGCGCTGGTCTCCAGGATCGTCACGCCGGGACGCGCGCGCGCCGTCCAAGGCCGGGCCGCCCCGTCCTCGAGCAGGTCGGTTTTGTTGACGCAGAGCAGGCTCGGTATCTTTTGCGCCGACGCGGCGGCCAGGAAGCGGTCGATGATGCCCTCGGAAAAGTCCGGCTCGCGCGCCGCGGAAACGACGACGAGCAGATCGATGTTGGCGACGATCACGTGCCGCAGCGGGTTGCGCGCGTTGGGCGCCGAGCGCGTCAGGCTGTTGCGGCGCTCGCAGCGCCCGACGATGACGCCGGCCTCGACCCTGACGCGGTCGCCCACGGCCACGGGGGAGCGCTCGCGCGTCGCGCCGCGGAAGGCCAATGTGGCCATTCTATAGCCGCATAGGACCGTCGTGGGGCCGCCGTCGAGGCGCACGGCGCTTTGATTGGGAAAAAGCTCGCAGACGACGCCGTTGCCTTCCTCCGGCGCGAGGATCTTGGCCTTGCCTTCCCGGGGTTTTTTCTCCGCCGCCTTGGGACGGGGCTTGTTCTCGACGTCGTCGAGCCAGTCGTCGTCGGCGCCGCTGAAATCGCGAACCATGTCCGATTCCCTACGGGTCCCGCCGCGCCTGCGCGAGGGGGGCGCGAGGCCGTTCCTCGAGAAGCGACGGCTCCAGCATCGTCAGGAAGCGCCCCAGTATCTCTCCGAGAGTCATGTCCCCGGCGGCTTTCTCCCAATCCTCGCCCAGCAACTCGACGGCTTTTTGGAAATTGTCCTGCGCTTGAAAGCGGACGAGCAGCTTGCCCAGCTTCTTTTTCGCGACCTCGCGGCGGCCGGGAAGCTTGCCCTCGCGCAGCCGCGATTTCGTCGCGTATTGGACGCGGTTGACCAGCGCGCGCATCGCCGGCGCGACGAGGCTGATGGCGACGCCGGGTTTGCCGCCGCGCGCGGTGCGGCCGATGCGGTGCACGTAAACCTCGGGCTCCCGCGGGATCGAGTAATTGATCACGTGGGTGAGCTCCTTGACGTCCAGGCCGCGCGAGGCCACGTCGGTGCAGACCAGCAGCCGAGTCTTCTTCTCGCGGAAGGCGCGCATCGCGCGCTCACGCTCCTCTTGCGGCCTGTCGCCGTGAAGGCAGTCGGCCTTATGGCCGTTGTCGTTCAAATAGCGGGCCAGGTCGACGACCAAGGCCTTGGTCTGGCAGAAGATCAGGCCGTGGAAGTCGTCGGCCAGGTCGAGGAGCCTCAACAGCACCTCGGGCTTCTCGTGCTCGCGGACGATGTAGTAAACCTGCTCGACGGTGGACGACAGCATCTCCGTCTTGTTGACCTGGGCCTGCTTCGGGTGCTTGAGGTAGGCGTCGGCGACCTTGCGCACCGGCCCGCTCATCGTGGCCGAGAAAAGCCAGAACTGCGCGGCGGGCCGGGCCGTGGCCTTGAGGATCGTCTCCAAGTCCTCGCAACAGCCCATCCGGATCAACACGTCAGCCAGGCCCAACACCACGACCTTGGCCTCGCCCTGGTCGGCGCCGAGGGCCAGCTCGTGGCCCCGTGCACCGGCGGCATGCCGCGGTTTGTCGCCGACTCGGTCGGCATGCCCGTGCGCGACGGGCTCGCGATCTACGGCCGCGAGCGGCTGCACCATGGCGACGTCGTGCTCTGCAACCACGCCGCCGTGCAGGGCCAGCACCTCAACAATACGGTG
>CAZMIB010000089.1:8480-13189 GCA_964566245.1 uncultured Elusimicrobia bacterium
GCGCCTTTGGCCTCCTTGGGGATCAGCGACTTGCGCTCGAGATGGTCGAGGAGGCGGCCGGGCGTCCCCACGACGATCTGCGCGCCGCGCTTGAGCCCGTCGAACTGCTCGCCGTAGCCCGCGCCGCCGTAGATCGGCAGGGCCTTGATGTTCTTGTGCTTGCCGAGCAGGTTGAGCTGGCCGGACACCTGCAGGGCCAGCTCGCGCGTCGGGCACAGGACCAAGCCCTGCACGTGCCGGCTGCTTCCGTCGATCTTCTCCAAGAGGGGGAGGCCGAAGGCCGCCGTCTTGCCCGTGCCCGTGGCGGCCAGGCCGATGAAGTCATGATGCCCGTGCAAAAGGATCGGCAGGGCCTGCTGCTGGATGGGAGTGGGGGTGACGAAGCCCAACTCGCGGACGGCGCGCGCCAGCGGCTCGCTGAGCTTGAAGTCGTCGAAGGAGGAACCGGCGGCGGGGGTCAGGATTTAACGGCCTCGTGGACGGTCGATCGCATCATTATAACATTTCTCCGTCGAGCGGGCCGCGGTCGTCAATCCCTCCGCTTGCCGGTGATCTTGAGCATGTCCAGGAAGAGATTGATGAAGTCCAGGTAGAGGGCGAGCGCGCCGGAGATCGCGTCCTTCGTCTCCTCGTCCGTGCCTTCATCCGCCGGGACGTTCATGGCCTTGATCTTTTGCGTGTCGTAGGCCGTCAATCCGACGAACACGAGCACTCCGGCGTAAGAGATGATCAAGTCCATGGGCGCGCTGTGAATTAAGAAGTTGGCGAACGACGCCAAGATGATCCCGAGCAGGCCCATGAAGCAGAGATTCCCGACCGTGGTCAGATCGGTTTTCGTCGTGTAGCCGTAGGCGCTCATGAGGCCGAAGGTGCCCGCGGTGACGAAGAACGCGTCGGCGATCGATGAGCGCGTGTAAATCAGGAAGATGATGGAAAGCGTCACGCCGTTCAGCGCGGAGTAGGACAAAAACACGAGGGACGCCGTGGAGGACGACATCCGATGGACCCAGCCCGTCAGCCAGAAGACCGCCGCGAGCTCGGCGAGCAGGAGCCCGAAGAACAGGGCGCGGTTTAGGGCCAGAGCACGGATCATCTCCGGATGGCCCGCCATATACCACGCGACCGCGCCGGTGATCGCCAAGCCGGCGGTCATCCACTGATACACCTGGACGATGAAAGCCCGCGTCTCGACTTCCGCGTGCGGCAAGGCCAGCGCATTGTCCATGGTCACGCTCCCAAGGAGCTTATAGCCCCCGCGCTAAAGCCGCGCAAGGGGAATCGCAGCGGCCGACTTCGTCAAGAAGGCGAACCTGACCGCCTTGTTCTCCGGCAAGCCGGAGATCAAGGAAGGCGACGTGGTCGTGAACGTCGGGAAACCGACCCTCGCCGCCATGGGTCACTGACGGTTCGCCCCAAGGAGATCAAGACAGGGCCCCCGGCCGAAAGGCCGGGGGCCCTTTTTGAAAATGCTCCCCTACTTGGACGAGTTTTGAACTTGGGTCGCGAGCCGCATTCGGTAGGATGATACCGCTGGCGCTTTAGCCCGCGCTCAGACTTTGACGATGAGCTTCCCGACATTGCCCCCGGTGAAGAGCATGTTGATGGCTTCGGGAGCCTTCTCCAAGCCCTCGACGAGGGTCTGCCGATCCTTGAGCTTGCCCATCATTTTCCATTTACCCAGCTCCATGGCCGCCTCCTTGAAACGCGGGGCGTAGTCGGGGACGAGGAAGCCCTGGACGAGCAGCCGCTTCATGAGGATCCGGCCGAAGCTGGAGGGGGACGGCGCTTCCTTGGTATAGCCCGAGATCAGCCCGCAGAGCACAACCCGACCGCGCAGATTCATGCGGTCGAGGACCGCCTCCATGATCTCTCCGCCCACGTTCTCGAAGTCGATGTCGACGCCCTGGGGCGTGGCGGCGGCGAGCTGTTTTTCCCAGTCCGGGCGCTTGTAGTCCACGGCCGCGTCGAAGCCGAGCTCATCCGTCAACCAGGCGCACTTCTCTTGGCCCCCGGCGATGCCGACCACCCGGCAGCCGTGGAGCTTGCCGATCTGCCCGGCGACGTTCCCGGTGGCGCCCGCGGCGGCGGAGACGACCAAGGTCTCGCCCTTCTTGGGCTTGGCGATGTCCATCATGCCGAAATAGGCCGTGAGACCGGTGAGGCCTAGGAGGCTCAAGAAAAGCGTGTCCGAGACGAAGGGAATGGACGGCACCTTCTGAAAACGCATGTCGCCGCCGCTTCGGGGAATGACGACATACTCCTGGAGTCCGGTCAGGCCCAAGACCTTGTCGCCTTTCTTCAGGTCGGGATGGCGCGACTCCACGATCTCGGCCAAGCCCATGGCACGCATGACCTCGCCCACCCCTACCGGGGGCATGTACTGGTCCACGTCGGCCATCCAGATGCGCATGGTGGGGTCGATGGATAGATAAAGGACCTTGCCGAGGGCCTCTCCTTCTTTAAGTTCGGGCATAGGCGCTTCCGCGAGCTCGAGGTCTCCTGGAGCCAGAAGTCCTGTGGGCCGGGCATGAAGCTTGAATTGGCGGTTGGCGACGGTCGTTTTCATGCCCACATTCTACTTGTTCCGGTCGAACTGCACTCTGACTTCGAAAAAGATTCCACTGCATGCAAAAAGCCCTTCGACAGACTTGCCGAAGGGCTTCGTTCTCGAAAGTGGCTCCCCGGGTAGGACTCGAACCTACAACCTTGCCGTTAACAGCGGCCTGCTCCACCATTGAGCTACCGGGGAATGGCGGCTGGGACGAATTCTAGCACTTTCGACGGGCGGGCCGCAAAACCTGATGCACCCCCACCCACACCCTCATCCAGTCCCAGCCGCCCCCCTATACGGCCAGGCCCGTGGGGGAGCCCACAGGGCTCCCCCCGTCCCGTCGAGGGGGAGGGAATCTCTGAAATAATTCACCGGCGCAAGAAGAGGCGCTGGAAGTCCGGCCAGGCGCGGGTGTTGGCCACGTCCTCGGCGGTGAGGCCGGCGCGGCGGGCTTGGTGGACTCCGTAGTCCATGTTGTCCAAGTCGGAGATCGAGTGCGCGTCGCTGTCGATCACGATCGGTATGCCCTTCTCGCGCGCGGCCATCAAGCCCTCGTCGTCCAAGTCCAGGCGCTCGGGCCGGCCGTAGTGGATCGAGGCCACGACCCAGTCGGCGGCGGCGAGCATCTGCTCGAGGGTCGCGCGCCCGTCGGTCGCGGTGGTGTGCATGTGCAGGTCGCCGCGCACGTCCGCGAGCCGCACCAGGCGCGGCAGGCGGCCCTCGATCGCCCGCGCGATCTCGAGCCGCGTCACGCCCGGCGCCTGCCTGAGGTGGCGCGCCAGCGAGTCGGCGTAGCTTTTGGCCTCCTTATAAAGGAAGCGATGCCCGGATCGACGCCAGGCCTCGACCGAGCGTATGCCGAGCGAGCGTCCCAGGACTTCGGCGCGCCTCGGGCCGAGACCCGGGACGCGCATGATCCGGCGCGCGCCGGGAGGGACCTGAGCGCTCAGCTCGGCGTGCAGCGGCAGGTCTCCGGTGCGCAGGATGGTCCGAATCTTGTCGGCGAGCCCCTTGCCTATGCCCGGCAGCTCCTCCAGGCGCCGCTCCGGGTCGGACTCGAGGGTCGCGGCCGGCTCGGGCAAGGCGCGGATGACGCTCGCGGCGTTGCGGTAGGCGCGCACGCGGAAGGGGTTCGCCTGCTGCGCCTCGAGGCAGTCGGCGACCTCCTCGAAAATCGAAGCGATCTCGGGGTTCTCGATCATGCCTATTTTCATTCTAGTCCCGGGCGCGCCGCGCGCGGAGGGAAGGGGGGTGAAAAGTTCGTGAGGCGGCGGTGACGTTCGCGGGTTGTCGCCCCGCTGTCACGCGGCTCAAACCCTGCCGCTATGGTGCACGGCGGCGGGAGGGTCTATAATGTCGCTGCGTTCAACGAAGAGACATGCCGAGACGAGCCCTAGCCTCGATCCTGTCGCTGACCCTCGCCGCCGCCTCGTGCCCTGGGGCGCTAGCGGCCGACCTGAGGGACGGCCTGGGCGCTCGGCCGCCGGCTTCGACCCTTCCGGCTCTTCGCCTGCCCTCCCCGATTTCCGTCCCGGCGCTCGCGCCAGTCCCGGACCACGGCCTTTCTTCCGCTCCCGCTTTTCCGGCCGCGCCGCCGGCGACGCGCGCGCTCCCGCTTGACGCCGTCCCCACGCTCGGGCGTCTGACGCGCGCGGTCCCTCCCGCCTTGCGCCTCGCGCCGCGCGTCTCGCGCCTGGCGGCCGCGCTTTCTCCCGAGCTGGGCCGGTCCGCGGAGGTCTCCCGCGCCCCCGCGAGCGAGGCCTTCGGCGTCGGCGAGCGCCTTCAGCGCCTGATCTCCAGGGAGGCGGCGGGGAACGATGCCGCCGAGGCCGTTCAAGGCGGACCGGAGCTTTTCGGGCGCGAAACTTTCGACGGCCGCGCGGTGCCGCTTTCGGCGCGCTCCGGCCTCGACGTTCCGCCCCCGCCGGCGGCCCGCGCCGCCGTCCCCGGGGAGCGCGCCTATCTGTGGGGGACGCTCGCGTCCCAGATCGGCAACAACGCGCTGATCGTCGCGCTGCCGCTGGCGCTGCTGCGCCTCGGCCAGCCCCTCGCGGCGATCGGCGTCGTCACCGCGCAGTTGACTCTGTTCGACATGAGCGGAACCTTGCTGGGCGGCCGCCTCAGCGACCGCCACGACCCGCGCGCGGTGCTGGCCGGC
>CAZMIB010000090.1:0-13104 GCA_964566245.1 uncultured Elusimicrobia bacterium
TGGGGGTGATGTTGCCACGTATGGCCAAGACACCCCCACCCGATGCGTCCAGCGGCTTGGCCCGGCGGTCATGTCTGTGGCACGCATGACGCTGGCCGGTCCAAACCGCGGACGCATCGCCCTCCCCCCTCGTTCGCGACGAACGCTCCGCATTCGCCGCAGGGGGGGGCGCCGGTTGGCGCCGCTGATCCGGTGTTGCCGCCCCCTACTTGCTGCCGCCCGCGGCCTGCGGAGGGCTGGGGCTGTCGGTCTTCCTCGCGTGCTACGGCGCGGTCGGGATGAGCACCTTCATCTGGAGCCAGCTTTTTTTGCAGTTCACGCCCTGGCACCAGGTCGACGCCGGCTCTTTGCTTCCCTACATGGCTTTCGGCTTCGCGGTCACGACCCTCCTCCTTCTGGCGTTGCTCGACGCGGAAAGCCCGACGCCGATCCGCGTGCTCGGCTGGACATGGTTCGTCGGGCTCCTGCTTTACTATCGGACGCCGCTGCTGAACCACGCGGTGTACAGCCTCCCGGTCCTCAATATCCTACGGGTCTACATCCCGTTGGAGGTGGACGTCGCGAGGGCCCTGCTCGCGGGCTGGGGCCTCGAGCGGCTGTTGTCGGTTTGGCTGAACGGAGACCTAGAGCGGCGGACGAGGGCGATCGAGCTGGCCCTGGCCGCGTGGGCGGTGCTGATCGGCGGCTATCTGGGGCAGTCCGCGCTCCGCGCGCCGCTCGTGGACGCTCTCGGGCTCGGCCAAAACCCGATCATGACCGAGCGGGCTCCCGGCTCGCCGGCGACGATCTTGGATTCGGGAGAGCAATACGTCGTCCCGCCCGCGCGCTACGAGGTCCGCGTCGCGGTGGACGACGTTCTCGGCGCCCGCGCGGTGCGCGTGGGCGCGGCCGGAGACTCGTCGAGCGTCGAGGCCGTCGCCGACGGACGCTGGGGGACGAGGTCGATCTACAGGGCCGCCTTGGCGGGAGGCGGCCGGCCCGAGGCGACGATCGACGCGCCGGGGGGGCCCTTCCGCCTCGTCAGCGCCTCGGTGGCCCACTACTACGACATGCTCGAGTCCAAGCCCGTCCGGGCGGGCGCTCTCGCGGCGCTGCTCGCGGCGACCGCCGCCCTCCTGGCCGCGGGTCCGCAGGCCCTGCTGGCCGCGGTGCTGGCGCTGGCCGTCCCCGCGGTTTGGACCGCCGGCTCGCGCTTATCGTTGACCGGTTGGAGGACGTCCGCCTCGCGCGCCGAGGTGCTTCCGGAGCTTCCGTTCGTCAAAGCCCTCGCGGCCGACGCGGAGCCGTTCCGCATCCACTCGCTGGACGATCACTTCTTCTCTCCGGAGATCTCCGGCGCGTACGGGATCGAGGACTTCCGGACCTCGGACACGATCGACGTTCTCAACTACACCTACTTCACCCGGCTGCAGGGCCTGGCCCTCGGCTCGAGCAGGCCGGACCTTTACGCCAAGCTGTTGGGGGTCGCGAACGTGAAGTACATGCTCGCGGCGCCCCAGGCGCCCGCTCCCGCGGGCGGCTGGGAGAAAATCTATCAGGGCGAAGCCGCGATTTACCGGAACCCGTACTTCCTGCCGCGCGCGCGGCTCTACGAGCAGACCGTCTATTCGCCGGCCAGCGAGCAGAAGGACTGGCGCTCCGCGACGCAAAGCCTTCCGCGCCTTTTGGAGCTGGTCGCGCGCGGCGCGGACCCGGCCGTCACGTTGATGCTCAACGACGCCCCCGCCGACGACGGCGTCGCGCCTCCGGGCCGGGACGCCGCGAGCCTCGCGGGACCGAGCCTCCTTTCATCCTCGCCGGACGCGACCGTGATTAAGGCGAGCCCGAGCCGGCCCGCGTATCTTTTCTTGAGCCGGGCCCATTTCCCGGGCTGGACGGTCGCGGTCGACGGGAAGCCGGCCCGGCTGTTGAGGGCGTGGCTGTGCTTCATGGCCGTCGCGCTGCCCGCGGGCGAGCACGTCGTGGAGTTCCGGTATGAGCCGCTCGGCCTGCGCCTCGGCGCCGCCCTGTCGTTCGCGGCGCTGGCGCTGTTCCTCGGATTGTGGATCGCCGGCTATCCCTGGGAGGCCCAGGCGGGAGGGCTTTCGGCGGCGGAGATTCTGCTGATGGTACCCGTTCTCGCGGGGGCGCTGTACTGGGGCGCGTGGTGCGCCTTCTTCCACGCGGGCCCCGCGGTCGGTGCGCGGCTCGGCGGCGTCGCGATACTCGCGAGCCTGGCCGGCTGCCTGGCTGTCTATGTCCGGCGTCGCGTTCGGATTACTCCGCCGTCCTTAGTCTCCTGAGTCCGGTCAGCGACAGCGCGTAAAGCGCCATCGCCAGCACGAACAGCCAGCGGTAACCGATCATCAGCGAGGCGAACTCCAGCAGGCTCCCCAAGACGACGCCCGCGATGTTGGCCCCGAAGTCCAGGTCGGGGTCCCGGCTCTCGGCGAAGGACGTCGAGAAAATCACCCCGCCGAAGAAGATCGGCAGAAACATCACCGAGCAGCTCTTCAGCAGGCGCAGCGCCATGTCGTCCGAGAACAGCCACGACATCGGGACCGCCAGGTTCAACGCCAGGCTCGCGATCAGCGCGACATAGTAGCCGGCCAGCCGGCGCGGCTTGACCTTCAGCACGTAAAGGCTGCTCATCAGAGCCATGGTCAGGATCGAGAAGAAGACGATCGAGTTGGTCTTCCAGGTCGAGCCGAAGAGGACCGCCATTCGGGTCACCGCCGCGGTCTCCAGGAGCATGAACCCGGCCCCGAGGAACAGGAAGTGCGGCTGCAGCGACAGGGAGTGTCCGGGCGAGAGCAGCCACAGCGCGGCCAGCGACAGGACGGCCATGATCGCCAGGCCGACCAGGCTGTGCCGCGGGATCGACGCTTCCCGCAGGTACAGGAACGGCCAATCGTCGCTCGGCGCCAACGGCGGCATCGTCTCGCGTATCACCGCCGGGGCGACCGTGCCGGCGATCGCGTCGCCGAGGTTCGGCGGGGGCGCGAAGCCGTTGATCGTGCCTTGCTTGGAGGGGTCGCGAAGCAAGGCGTAGGAGCCCGCCTCAGCGAAGCGCTTGCGTATCGCGTCGGTGTCGCCCGCGATTAGGATCGTGAAATGCGGGGCCTTTTCCGTGTCGACGATCTCGCCGCCGCCGATGGCGATCACGATCGGCTCCTTCCCGAAGACCTCGGTCATCAGGCGCTTGATCCGCGTCAGCACCCAGCCCTCGCGGAAATAGTTGTAGATCACGAACACGCCGTGCTCCTTGAGGCGCGATTTCACGCCCGCGATCGCCTCGCGCGTGAACAGGAAGCTCTCGAGCCGGAGGCTGGAGTAGGCGCTTTGAAGGGTCAGCGAGTCGACCAGCGCGTAGACGGCCATGTCGTAGGAGCCGCCGGAGCGCTGCACGAACGCGCGCCCGTCGTCGATCGTCAGGTGGACGCGCGGGTCGGCGTAAGGCTTGTTCGGGTGCTCCTCCCGGCCGATGCGGGCGATTACCGGATCGATCTCGACCGCGTCGATTCTCTTCGCGCCGTTGCGCAGCGCGTGCGCGACGTCGTTGCCCGAGCCGGCGCCGATCACAAGCACGTCGTCGAACGAGGGGCGGCCCGCGTCGCGCGCGAGCCAGTAGGCCAGGGAGTAGGTCGGCGACTTGTCGACCTCGAACATCTGCTGGTGCGACAGGCCGTTGACCGTGATGACCCGCTTGGAGGGCCGGTAGGCGATGCGGTAGTAGGGGGACCAGTAGTCGCGGTAGCCGCCGCTCGTCGCGCCGTAATAGTCGACGTCGCCGAGCTTGCCCGCGATCGAACCGAGGCGGTCGCTGGCTCCGACCAGGACGAGGCAGGCCGCGAGCAAGGCGCCGCGCGCGGGCGTCAGGTCGCGGTCGCGCCACAGGAAGTATCCGACGCAGGCCAGCGAAATCGCGAACCAGACGGCGGCCGGGGCCTGGAGCTGGGACAGCAGCGCGAAGCCCGCGATGCCCGCGAGGCTGCCCCCGATGTTCAGCGTATAGGCGCGCAGGCGCCCCTGGATCTCGTTCAGCTTGCGGCCCAGGACCTGGCCGAGCCCCGCGAACGCGGCGACGACCAGCGCGAAGAAGGCGGCGGCGACGAGCTCGATCGGGACGTGCGGGAGACGCGTGCGCGCCGGCTCGGGCTCGGCGTTGAAGAACACCTGCTGCCAGTTCGCGTAGTGGCCGACGTCGATCACGAACAGCTTCAGGCGCTTGAAAGCGAGGAAGATCGTCAACGCGAGGCCGCAGGCCGAGGCCAGCAGGGCCGGCGTCGCCCGCAGCAAGGAGCCGGGGCGCCGCGCCGCGAGGCAGCCGACGCTCATGCCGACGAAGGTCGCCACGAGGATCCAGTTCGTGAAGAAGGTCAGATAGACGACGTAGGCCGCGAACCAGCGTATGCACGCCAGCTCGAGGAACAGGACCAGGAAGCTTATCAGGAAGAGCTCGGCGCTTTGGCGGCCCCCGGAGGAAACGGACGCGGCGGCGGGGCGGGCGGGCGAGACTTCTTCGAAGGATCGTGGCATCGGGGACCTCGAAAACGGCGTTTTGAGATTCAGGCCATTATACTCAATAACCCGAAAGCGGCAAGGCGCGCCCGGACCAGACGACGTCCGGGCGCGCCTTCCTTATATATAAGGCTCGCCGCCTATCGATTGACCGGATTGCGGAGGTACGGTACGGCGGGGGACTCGAAGCCCAGGCGCTGCAGGATCTTGAAGCCCGCCAGTGCCTGGCGGATGACGATTTGTTCGCGCTCTTGTAACGCCTCGCGCCAAGCCCCGTTGACCTCGGGGTCGGCGTAGACGGAACCTTTTCCCGGACCCTCGTGCCACCATCGTCGGGCGAACTCAGAGAAAGTTTCCATGTAAATATCTTACCTAACTGATTGAAAAATGCAAGTCACATCCTGGCTACGCGCTCGCCAACTCGCGCGGCCGGGCGTCGGAGGCAATTTTTGTATACTGGCCGCGTTCGGAACTTAGGAGGCAGAGTGGCCGCTCCTTCCCAGATTCCTCTTTTCGACATCCGCGCGCAGCACGCCAAGCTCAAGGGCGAGCTGAGGCGCGCCGTCCAAAAAACGCTGGACTCGTGCAGCTTCGTGCTCGGCGAGGAGGGCCGCCTTTTCGAGGAGGAGCTCGCGGCGCGGTTCGGCGTGCCGCACGCGATCGGCGTCTCCTCCGGGACCAGCGCCCTGCACCTGGCTCTGCAGGCCGTCGGGGTCGGACCCGGCGACGGCGTTTTGACCTCCCCGTTCACCTTCATCGGGACGACGATCGGCGTGCTCGCCGCCGGCGCCGAGATCCAGTTCGCGGATATCGATCCCGTCACGCTGAACCTCTCCCCGGACGAGGCCGCGTCTCGCGTGCGGCCCAACACGCGCGCCCTGCTGCCGGTCCACCTTTTCGGCTATCCGGCCGACATGGACGGGATGCTCAAGGTCGCGCGGCGCAAGGGCCTGCGCGTCGTCGAGGACTGCGCGCAGTCGCACCTGACGACGTTCAACGGCGCGACCGTCGGCGGGATCGGCGACGTGGGCTGCCTCAGCTTCTACGTGACGAAGAACCTCGGCGCGGCGGGCGACGCGGGCGCCTGCGTGACGCGCGACGCCAAGATCGACGAGCGCCTGCGCGTGCTGCGGAACAACGGCTCCAACCCGAAGGCCAAGTACGAGCACCTGCTGAAGGGCTACAACGCGCGCCTCGACGAGCTTCAGGCGGCGGTGCTGCGCGTGAAGCTCAAGCACCTGGCCGAGTGGACGCGCCTGCGCCGCGAGCGCGCCGCGCTGTACCGCGAGCTGCTGGCGGACCTGCCGCTCGAGCTGCCGCCGGCCGACGGGCCGCACGTCCACACCTACCATCTCTTCGTGCTGCGCTCGCAGGAGCGCGATCGCCTGCAGAAGCATTTGGCCGCGGCGGGCGTCTCCACGGCGATCTACTACCCGATCCCGCTGCACCTGCAGCCCGCGTACAAGGACCTGGGCTTCCGCGCGGGCCAGTTTCCGAACGCCGAGAAGGCCGCGCGCGAGGTGATCGCGCTGCCTCTCTATCCCGAGCTGCCGCTGGCCGCCGTACGCCGCGTCGCGGCCGCGATACGGAGCTTCTACTCAGCGTGAAGCTCTCCATCGTCATCCCGGTCTGCAACGAGGCCTCGACCCTGGAGACGCTGCTCTCGCGCGTCGACAAGGCGCGCCGGTCGTTGAGCTGTCCAAGCGAGGTCGTCGCCGTCGACGACGGCTCGGTCGACGCCTCCGCGGAGATACTCAAGCGCTGGGCCGGCAAGGACGGCTTCCGCGTGCTGACCCACGAGCGCAATCGCGGCAAGGGCGCCGCGCTCAAGACGGCTTTCGAGGCCGCGACCGGCGACGTGCTGCTGATCCAGGACGCCGACCTCGAGTACGACCCGCAGGATTATCCCGCCTTGCTCGAGGCCGTGAGCGGCGGCGAGGCGGACGTGGTCTACGGTTCGCGCTTCCTCGGCAGCGGGCCCACGCGGCGGCTTCTGTTCTGGCACCGCATCGCGAACTGGATGCTGACCGTCTGCTCCAACTTCCTGACGAACATCGACCTGACCGACATGATGACCGGCTTCAAGGTCATCCGCGCCGAGTCTCTGAAGGGCATCGACCTCAAGAGCCGCGGCTTCGACGTCGAGCCCGAGCTGACGGTCAAGCTGGCCCGTCGCGGGGCGCGTTTCTACGAGGTCCCGATACGCTACCACGGCCGCACCTACGCCGAGGGGAAGAAGATCCGCTTCATGCACACCTTCGCGGTGCTGTGGGCCATGCTGCGCCACCGCCTCGGCCCGCTGTGAAAGCCCCCAAGGTCGTCGCCGTCCTTCCGGCCTACAACGCCGAGCGGACCTTGGAGCGCACGATCAAGGACATCCCGCCCGGGGCCGTCGACGAGATCGTCCTGGTCGACGACTGCAGCCGCGACGGGACCGCGGCCCTCTCGCGCCGCCTAGGCCTGGCGACGATCGTCCATCCCGAGAACCGCGGCTACGGCGGGAACCAGAAGACCTGCTACGCCGAGGCGTTGCGCCGCGGCGCGGACGTCGTGATCATGATCCATCCCGACTACCAGTACGACGCGCGCCTCGCGCCGTACCTCGCGGGCCTGATCAAGGACGGGCTCTGCGACGTCGTGCTCGGCAACCGCATACGCACGCGCGCCGAGGCCTTGGCCGGCGGCATGCCGGCCTGGAAGTACATCGCGAACCGCGGGCTCACGGTGTTCGAGAACCTCTGCCTCGGCCAGAACCTCGGCGAGTGGCACAGCGGCCTGCGAGCCTACTCCCGCGAGGTCCTCGAGACGCTGCGCTGGGAGGAGAACTCCGACGATTTCGTCTTCGACCAGCAGTTCCTGGTCCAGGCCGCCGCGCTGGGCTTCAGGCTCGGCGACGTGCCGGTCCCGGCGCGCTATTTCCCCGAGGCCTCCTCGATAGGCCTGCGCCGCAGCATCGTCTACGGCCTGTCGACCCTCGGCGTGCTGGCGCGCTACGCTCTGCACCGCCTCGGCTGGCGCTCCCGCTTGTTCCAGGCCAAGGGGCCCGCGGCTTGAACGCCGCCGTCTTTCCCGCGCTCTTCGCCGCTCTCTTCCTCGCCGCCGGTCTCCATTCCTTCTCCCAGGCCGCCCCATGGGCGGTCCTTTGGGGCCTGTGGTCCAGCGCGTTGCTCCTGGGAGTCGCCGTTCCGGCGGCCGCCGCGGGGCGCGCGGCGCTGTTCAAGCTGCGCGGCGCGTCGCCGGGCGAGAGGACCTTCCTCGGCGCCGCGCTCGGCCTCGCGGGGCTGTCCTACGGCGCGCTGGCCCTCGCGGCCCCGGGCCTGCTCTCTCTCGGACCGGTCATCGGCTTGGTCGCGCTGCTGGCCGTTCTGGGGCACGGCCACTATCGCGCTCTTTGGGAGTCGCTGCGCGACGAGCTGAGGGACGTCCCGACGGGCTGGGGGCTCGCGGCGGCGGCTCTGCTCGGCGCCGCGTGGCTCGCGGCCTGGGCTCCGCCGCATCAGTACGACTCCTTGGTTTATCACCTCCCTCTGGCCGACGGCTACGCGCGCACCGGCCGCCTGGCCGCGTCGCCGGACCTGCTCTACAGCCATTTCCCGCAGAACGGGGAGATGCTGTTCGCGCTGGGGCTGGTCCTCGGCTCGGACGTGACCGCCCAGCTTTTCGGCGTGCTCGCGACCGCGCTCTCGGCGCTCGCGGTGTGGCTGCTGTGCGCGCGCGGCCAGGCTCCGAGGGCGGCCGGTGCGCTCGCGGTCGTCCTCTATCTCTCGCACACGGCGGTGCTGCTGCTGGCGTCGACGACCTACGTCGAGCCGCTGGTCGGGCTTTGGCTCGTCGCGGCCGTCTACGCCTTCCACCGCTGGTGGGACGCCCCTCTCGAGCTCGCCTCGGCGCGCGGCTGGCTCGCGCTGTCGGGCCTGTTTTGCGGCGTCGCGTTCGGGACGAAGTACTACGCGGGGCTGGCCCCGGGGATCCTCGCGCTGTTCGCGCTGCTCAGGACGGCGCGCGAGCCGCGCCTCTCGGCGTCCTCGCTGGCGCTGTTCGCCGGCGCGGCCGTCGTCCCGGCGGCGCCGTGGCTGCTGAAGAACTGGTTGAGGGTCGGCGACCCGGTGTTCCCGTTCCTGTACGACCGCTTCGCGCTGCACGACGTGGCCTGGACGGCCGAAAGCGCGCGGCGCTACTTCCACGTGCTGACCGAGTACGGCCACGCGAGCCTCTGGGGGGATCTGCTGCGCTTCCCGGTCGTGTTGTTCACGCGCGCGACGCGCTTCGGCGGCGGGATGGACGTGCTGGGCGATCTCGGCTGGACCTTGCCGTTCGCGGCCGCGCCGCTGTTCGTCGTCGCGGCGCGCAGGAGCCCGTGGGCGCGCTTCCTGGCCGCCTACCTGGTCTGCCACTTCCTCGCCTGGTTCGCGACCGGCGTCGTGCTGCGCTTTTTCACCGTCGTCGCGGCGCTCTTCGCGTGCCTGGCCGGCGTCTCGCTGCACGGCCTTTGGACGGAAAGGCCCCGCTTGAGGCCGGCGCTCGCCGCGGCCCTGGCGGCGTTCTTGGCCGGACGCCTGCTGCTGTTCGCCTACGTGCACGCGGTCTTCGAGACCCCGTCGGTCGTGCTCGGCCTGGAGTCGCGCGACGAGTTCCTCTCGCGCAAGCTCGCCTACTACCCGTGCGCGCGCCGCGCGACGGAGGTTCTCGGCAAAAATGATAGGATTCTGCTCGTCGGCGAGCAGCGCTCCTATTACCTGCGCGCCGAGCGCTTCGCGACGAGCGTGTTTCAGACCAATCTCTTCGATACGGAGGCGCGGGCGGCCGCGAGCCCGGACGACCTCGCCCGGCGGCTGCGCGGCCTCGGCTTCACCTGGCTGCTATGGGTCCCCGGAGAGGCCGAGCGTCTCAAGGGCTACGGCGTCCTGGACCTTGGGCCCAAGCAGCCGGTCTGGGACGGCTTCATCAAGAGCCTGCCCGTCGCCTACGCCGCTCCCGGCTGCGCGCTGCTCCGTCTCGCTCCATGATCTATCCGCTCGATCTGTACCTGCGCACGGTCCTTCTGGCCTTCGTGATAGCCGCGGTCATGACGCCGCTGGTGCGTTGGATCGCCGTGCGGCTCGGCCGTTACGACGTCGCCCACGCCGGCATCAAGACGCATAAGGTCCCGACGCCGGCCTTGGGCGGGGTCGCGATCTGGATCGCGTTGTCGTCGGCCCTGGTCTGGGCCCGGTTCACGACCAGCTTCCCGACCGGCACCTTGCGCAGCCTGCGCGGCATCCTGGCCGGGGGAGGGCTTCTGTTCGCGCTCGGCCTGGTCGACGACCTGCGCAAGCCGGTCGGCCTCGGCGTGCCGCTCAAATTCGCGGTGCAGATCGCGGCCGCGGGGCTTTGCGCCGCCTACGGCCTGAGGATCCAGTTCCTGAAGCCCGAGCATCTCGGCCTGCTCGTTACGATTCTGTGGGTCGTCGGCGTCACCAACGCCTTCAACATCATCGACATCATGGACGGCCTCGCGGCGAGCCAGGCCGCGATCGCCGGCCTCGCCTTCCTTTGGATCGCCTTGCCCTCGGAGGAGATCTACGTCAACTTCGGGGCCGCGGCGCTCTTGGGCGCGTGCCTGGGCTTCCTGCCGTGGAACCTTTCCTCCGGCTACAAGATCTTCATGGGCGACTCGGGCAGCTTGTCGGTCGGGTTCGTCCTGTCGGCGCTGGCGATGGGCACGCGCTACTCCGAGGTGAACCCGCTCGGGGTCTATGCCCCGCTGCTGATCCTGGCCGTGCCGATCTACGACACCTTGTTCGTGATGTACCTCAGGATGAAGCGGGGGATGTCGCCGTTCATGGGCTCGCGCGACCATTTCGCGCTGCGCCTGGAGGCCCTCGGGCTGGACCGCGGGCGGATCGTGTTCCTGACCGCGGCCGGCTCCCTGCTGCTTTCCGTCTGCGCCTGGCTGGTGACCGTGGTCAGCGCACCCTGGGCGGTCTGGATCTACATCGTCATCCTCGGCGAGCTGCTGCTGTTCTCGCGCGGCCTCGCGAGGATCAAGATGCAGTAATTGGTACAATCGGATCGGCTCCCGACGGAGCCGTGGAGGAAACGTGGCCTGGGATTTTTGGAAGAAACTGACGGGCAAGGACAAGGGAACCGAGCCGCCCCCGGAGCAGAAGCCGGCGGCCGCGACGACCGCCGAGGCTCCGGCCGACGAGGCCTCGATGCTGGCGTCGCTGAAGGGCCTGCGCGGCGGCATGGGCCAGATCATGAAGCTGATGCGCGACCCGAAGATCCGCAAGCAGTTCGAGGCGCTCGTCGAGCGCATGCAGAAGGACGGCGTGAAAGTCACCGACCGGAAGGCGGTCGAGGAGTGGGTCGAGAAGCACAAGAGCGAGCTGGGCGGCGGCGAAGGCGCCCCGCGCGCCGAGACCTTCGTCCGGGCCGAGCCCGAGGTCGGGCGCAACGAGCCCTGCCACTGCGGCAGCGGCAAGAAGCTCAAGAAGTGCCACGGGGCGGGGGCGTGATGAAGGTCGGCGCGGTCACCCAATACAGCGTCTTCCTCGAGAACAAGCCCGGGGCGCTGAGCCGGCTCGTCAGGCTGTTCTCGGACAAGGGCATCAACTTGATCGGTCTCGCCTCCGAGGTCCGCGACGACTCGGGCGTCGTCAGGCTCGCGGTCGAGGAAGGTGTCGACGG
This sequence comes from uncultured Elusimicrobia bacterium, assembly GCA_964566245.1. Lineage (GTDB taxonomy): Bacteria > Elusimicrobiota > Elusimicrobia > CAZMIB01 > CAZMIB01 > CAZMIB01. Next base: position 11,170 of record CAZMIB010000090.1, read on the forward strand.
CGCCGACGTCCTGATCGCCGCCGGCTTCCCGGTGGTCGAGACGCCGCTTTTGTCGGTCGAGCTTCCGGACCGCGCCGGGGCGCTGACCGAGCTGACGCGCGTGCTGGCCGAGGCGCGCGTGAACATCACGACCGTCTACGGCGCGGCGGTCGGGGGCTCGGCGTGCCGCCTGTTGTTCGCGGTCAGCGACATGGAGAAGGCCAAGGCGGTCATCGAGGGTCAGCTCGCCGGCAAGCGGTAAAACGCTAAGTGATCCCGCTGCGGGACAACGTCCCCTCGCGCTCCGTCCCGCTGGTCAATCTTTCCCTGATCGCCGCCAACGCGGCGATCTTCGTTTACGAGCTCTCGCTCGGGCCCCGGCTCGAGCCCTTCCTGAGCCTGTACGGCGTCGTCCCGCTGAAATACGCCGCGCCGTGGCGCTTCCCGGAGCTGGCCGTCGGAGATTTCGCGGCCCCGTTCCTGACCTCGATGTTCCTGCACGGCGGCTGGATGCATCTCCTCTCGAACATGTGGGTGCTGTACATCTTCGGCGACAACGTCGAGGACCGCCTGGGCCATATGCGGTACCTGACCTTCTACCTGCTCGCCGGCCTGGCGGCCTCGCTGTTCCAACTCGTCGTCGGCTGGGGCTCGCCGGTCCCGACGATCGGTGCCTCGGGGGCCATCGCGGGGGTGATGGGCGCCTACTTCCTGCTCTACCCGTACGCGAAGGTCGTCACCTTGGTGCCGATCTTCATCTTCTGGCAGACGATCGAGCTGCCCGCCTTCCTGTTTCTGGGCCTGTGGATATGGTCGCAGGTCTACTCGGGGACGATGACCGTGGTCGCCGGGGCCGGCCGCTTCGGCGGCGTGGCCTGGTGGGCCCACGTCGGCGGCTTCCTCGCAGGCGTGTTCCTGATACGCCTCTACCTGGGCCGTCGGCGGCTGTAAGTCAGGCGGGCTTGGTTCCCGAAAGCCGCCAGGAAACCCCGACGTATTGGCTTTGGTGGACGTCCGCGAGGCCGTTCAGCCAGCGGGCGCCCTGCTCGCGCGAGATGAAGTGCGTCGTGGGGGCGTTCAGCTTGTCGAAGACGTTCGCCTGGTTCCGCTTGTAGGTCAGCTTCCTGAAGTTCCCGAAGTACTCGTAGAACGGCAGCCCGCGCAGCGGCAGCAGATAGAGGCTGTACACGATAGGGTAGAGGGCCGCGGTCAGCGCGTGAGACAAGGCCATCACGATCGGCCGCGGCAAGCGGCCGATCACCGCCGACTTCGCGGGCTCGAGCAGCCATTTGTTGAGCGCGTTGCCCTCGAGCGCATAGACCCAGAGGATCAGGCGGCCGCCGGGCTTCAGCAACTCGCGCAGATGCGCGACCGTGCGGTCCGGGTCCGCGGTATGATGGACGACGCCGACGCTGTACACGACGTCAAAGCGCTCCCCCGAGTCCCAAGTCGCGATGTCGCCGTCGAGCACCTCGACGTTGCGGAGGTCGGCCAGCTTCTCGCGGGCGATCGCGGCCGCGTTCAGGTCCATCGCCACGACGCGCTTGGCCGTCCGCGCGGCCAGGCGGGCGTGATGCCCCGGCCCGCAGCCCGCGTCGAGAATCGTCTTCCCGGCGAAGTCCTCGGGCCGGTTCGGCGAAATCCATTCCCTGAAGAGCCACTCCTCTCGATCCTCGAGGCGGGCCCACTGGTACGCCCATTCTTCCTGACGGGGCTGGGTCATCACGGAGGAAGTCTACATTAAAAGCGCGGCGTGACGCCGCGTGACCGTTCGGGAGGGAACGTCAGCGCCGGGACGTCTTGCGGCGCTCGCGCATCGGCGGGGCGCCGCGGCGCGGGCTCCAGCGGCGCTCGAGGCCGAGCCGCGCCCGGCGGCTGTCCGCGTTCGCGGCCCGGATGCGCCGCGCGGCGGATTTGTCCTTGAAGGCGGCCGCGGGCTTGGCAAGCCAAGCCGGG
>CAZMIB010000091.1:0-13007 GCA_964566245.1 uncultured Elusimicrobia bacterium
GTCGCGGCCGAGGCCGCGGCGATCCGCGCCGCGCTGAACCTCGGCGAGGACGCGACCGCCGCGCGGCTGATGGAGCTGGTGCCCGAGGCGGCCTCCGGGGGCGACGCGGACCTGTCGCGCATCGCGGCCGAGTTCCGCGGCGAGGCGCGCGCGCTGCGCCTGGAGACGCTGCGCAACACCGTGTTCGACCAGGGCCTGCCCGGCCCGGTCGCGGCGGACGACGATTTAATCCACCAGGTCCGCGCCGACGTGATCGCGCAGCGGATGAGCTACAAGGGCTTCACCCCGGTGGTCGCGTTCGGCGTGTTCCGCGACATCCCGGTCGGGGGGGCGTTCCTCGAGGCTCCGGACCCGCGCGCGATCGAGAAGGGGCTCTCGGACGTGCTCGGCGACGCGCTGCGCAAGGATCTCGAGGCCAAGGGGCAGATGCAGGCGATCACGCTCAAGCTCCATTCCCTGATGGTCGGGGTCCAGGACAAGGCCGCCCTCGCCGAACGCCGGCAGGCGCTCGTCGAGGCCTCCGAGGAGAGCTACTTCGGCAAGCTGGTTCAGCTCGAGGCCGGGACGCTGCCGGTCGCGGAGTTCGAGGCCGCTCAGCGCGCGCTGGACGCGGCCTGGGAAAGCCACGTCGACAATCTGCTGGCCCTGAAGCTGCAGTTCATCGAGCTGGTCGCCGAGCTGCAGGCGGTCGGCTACGCCGCGAAGGACGGCTACGCGGCGCCGGTGACGAAGCCCGCGCCCGCCGCCGCGAGGCTCGGCGCGGAGACTCCCGACGACGCTTTGCTGGACTATTGGACGAGGCGGTCCCTCGATCCCGTTTTCGCGTCCGCCAATCTGGCGCTTCTGAAGGAGGCCGGCCTGCCGGAGGCGTCGCTGTCGGCGCTGAAGGCGGCCGAGGACGACTATCGCGAGATGGAGTCGGCCGCGCGCCTGCTGGGCGTCGAGGAGATGGGCGAGGCGGAGCGGCTGGCGCGGCTCGCGGCGACCGACCGCGAGGGCCGGCGGCAGGCGGCGCGCGGGGCTCTCGCCGACGCGCTGGCCAAGCTCGACGCCCGGGATCCCAAGACCAACCCCGCGTGGGGCAAGCTGGTCGAGTCGTTCCGGCGAGACCTGGAGGTCCAGGCCAAGGGCGCGGCGCTGGATCTATCGAACCAGCGCGAGGTACTGGACGCGATGCGCGGCGCCTACTGGAAGGCCTCGAGGCACGAGGGCAGCCCTGCGGCCTGGGCGGCCGAGGGCGCGCGGCAGAGGCTCGAAAAACTGAAAGCCGACCGCGACCAGCGTTGGCAGGCGCTGCTCGAGAGCTACCTGGCCGGCTCCGGCGCCCCGGGCGAGTTCGTCACGCGCGACATTTCCTTGGACGGCTACCTGAAAGCCCTCGACGCCTACGACCAGGAGGTCGTCCGGACCTTCGCGTCGCCGGAGGTCAAGGGCGACGCGGCGCTGGCGCGGGATCTGAGCGTGCTGTACGGGCTCAAGCCCAGCGCCGAGCGCCAGCGCCTTCTGCTGCGGCACGGGCGCGGCATGGCGGCCTTGGACGCCCTGATCGGCTTGGGCGAGGCGAAGCTCTCGGCGCTCGGCTGGGAGCAGGCCTCCCCGGTCGAGACGCAGCGCGCCGCCGAGACGGTCGGCCGCCTGAGGGATCTGCGGGCCAAGTGGCAGAAGGACCCGAGCGAGCTTGCGCCGCTGTACGCGGTCACCCAGCTCGACGCGCACGGCAGGCGGCTGTGGACGGTCGACGGCTGGCTGACGCCCGAGGACCTCGCGGCGCTCGACAAGGAGGGGCGCCTCTCGCGCGTCGGCGACGCGACCTTCCTGATGCCTCCCGGCAAGCGGGCCTCGACCGTCGCCGAGGCGCTGGCGGCCGGGGCCTCCGAGGTCGTGGGCGGCGTGGACGCCGCCGAGGCCAAGGCCGAGGCGACGCGCGCCGAGGTCGAGGCGAACCGCCGCGAGGCCGCGCTGCTGAAAGTCCTGCGCGCGGCGGATTTCGCGGCCGTCGGCCCCGACGGCGCCAAGCCGCTCTCGATGGCCCGGCTCTTCGCGCCGGAGACGGGCTTGGCCGCCCGGGGCCGGCTGTTCTACTTCGCGTCCCAGCCCGACCGGAGCACGGGCTTGAGAAAGCGCATCCATCCGCTTTTGGCGCAGACGATGAGCCCGGAGAATTATCAGCTTTACGTCTACGAGGGCACGAAGCCGCTGGCCCACGACGAGCTGCCGACCTTGGAGGCCCTGCGCGCCTCGGACGAGGCCGGCGCTTTCCGCGAGGTGCGCGTCGGCGAGAAGGGCGCCGCGGATTTGACCGCCGCCGCGCGCCGGAAGGCCCTCGCGTTGCGCCGCTCGGGCTGGCTCACGCTGAAGCTTTACAGCCAGGGCTTCACGGTCGATGCGCAGGGTAACCTGCGCGACGTCTTCGTGACCCCCGGCGAGTGGAACGTCGTCATGAAGGAGCTCTCGGCCGCGCCGGGCCTCGTCGCCGCGCTCCCGGCGCGGGTCGCGGGCCTCAAGGCCGAGTCCGACCGCCTGAAGGGCGCGCGGGACGCCGCCGACGCGGCGGTCGCGGCGTCGAAGGCCCGCGAGACCGCGGCGGTGAAGGCGCATAAGGACGTCAAGGCGGCGCAGAAAGAGTTGGCCGGCCTGAAGTCGAAGGCCGACGCCGCGAACCGCGCCGCGACGAAGGCGAATACCGCCTATCGCGAGGCCGACCAGCGGCTGGCGCGCGCGCGGCAGCTCGTCCAGAAGGCCAAGGAGGAGAGCTTTTTCCGCTCCGAGGACATCGAGTGGTCGCTGGCGGCCGACGGCTCCTTGGTCGCCGTCCGCGCGCGGCCGGTCGCGGGCGGGTTGGCGCTCGATTATCAGCTTTCAAGGGACGTGGCCGCGCGGACGATCTCCGGTCCGGTCGAGGCCGCTGTGCTCGAGGCCGACGGACGCGTGCGCTCGGTGCTGAAGACCCCGGAGGAGCTGCGCCAGGCCGCGAGGGAGTTCTACCTCGAGGACGCGGCGATGGACGCGGCCGGCCGGCCGCGGTTGTGGAAGCTTTCCGACAAGGAGCTCAAGCCCACGCTGCGCATGCGGCGCTACGTCGACCGGCAGGGCCGACAGGTGCTGCTGAGCCAGCGCGTGCTGGCCGAGCGCCTGCGCAAGGCGGAAGGGGAGCTCGGCAAGGTCCAGCGCTGGGCGTACATGCCGTGGAACTGGGGCAACATCCTGCTCGAGACGCCGCGCGGCCTGTTGCAGACGCCGGTCGAGGTATTCTCCGGCGTCGATCCGAACCAGGAGCACTACCTGGGCCGCGTCTACATGTACAAGACCGAGGGCGGCGCGACCGAGCACGAGTCGGCGGCCGGAAAGATCGTCCGTTTCCTCGACGTCCTCGACCTCATCCCGGACCACGTCGACCGTTATTACGATCCCAGCCAGTTCCCGGACCGCGTGCGCGTCGACGGGACGCTGTCGCCGCGGGATCAGGTGTTCCAAAAGGGCGCGCGCGCCGGCGGGAAGGACATTCATTTCGGCCGCGCGGGCCTCAAGCGCGCGGTGAAGGAGGCGCACGAGGATCTCGAGAAGGCCCGCGAGGAGGCCCGCCTGCCGTTCGAGGGCGGCACCGAGGCCGTGCTGGTGGAGACGCGGCGCGGCCGCGGCGCCGACTGGAAGGGGGGAACCTTCATCGACTCCGAGGTCCGCGCGCGCTCGGGCACCGGGGCGATCCTGGAAGCCGCCGAGAGCGGCTTGCTCGGCGACGCCGAGGGCCGCCGCGTGGTGACCGAGACCCCGCGCAACATGGAGACCCTGGGAGTCCAGGCTGACGTGCGGGCCAGGCTCGGAGCGCGCCAGTACGACGTCGCCGCCGACAATCTGAAGAGCTACCCCGCCGTCGTCGCGGGCCTGCGCAAGCGGATCGCCCAGGCCGGCCCCGGCCTGGAAGAGGCGCTGCGCGGCTACGAGAAGGAGCTGGAGGAGGCCCGCGACGCCTACGCCCGTTCCGGAAAGCGCGAGGGGGAAACCTCCGCGAAGGCTCACTCTTTGGCTTGGCGGCTAGGCCGTGAGCAGGCGCGCCTGGCCGAGGAGACCTTCCTCAAGGAGCGTGTCGCGAAGCTGCGCCGCGCGCTGGACCTGGAGCGCTTCTACCGGTCCGAGCTCGAGCGAAGGCTGAAGGGCTCCTCCGCCGGCAAGCCGCCCCCGCTTCTGCCCGACCCCTCGGAGCCGCCGCCCCACACCGGCCCCCCGGTGCCCCAGCCTCCCGACGAGCCCGGCCTGCCGCCGCCCGTGACGACGCGCCGCCATTCTCTGTTCAAGTACGTCCTGCTGACCGTCTCGTTCGGCCTGGTGATGTCGACCGTCTTCACCTTGCTGAGCGACCTGATCAAGCGCCGCAAAGCGCGGCGAAACGCGGCCCCTGAAGCCGCGCCCGCTGTTTCAGCTCCTCCCCCCAACGTGGGGGAGGATGGAGGTGGGGGGCCGGTTGCCTCATCTCCCTCGGAGAATATTCCATGAACCGTTTTACTCTGGTCGCCTTAATCCTTCCAGCCGTCGCCGTTCTTGTCTCGCCGTCGCGCGCCCAGCGAACCGCGCCGATGACTTTGGAGGAATCCTACGGCCGGACCATGCTGGTGATCCGAGAGAACTGGGGCGACAGGAAGGTCGTCTTGGTCGAACCCGTCATCGAGGAACTCGGCGCGAGCGCCGAGAATCTACTGCCGTTGTTGGAAGACGAGTCCGCCCGGAACGTGGGCCGCCGCCACGCCCCGCGGGGCCCCCAAGCCCCGGTCGCCCCGATGGGACCTGCGCCGGAGCTCGTGAAGGTTTCGCTGACCTCTGTTGGCGAGGCGAAGTTGATGCTGGCCGAAGCCGTCGAGGACCTGGCCGCCGCCCAAGCCCGGCGCGCCCAGGCCGAAGGCGCCTTCATGACCGAAGCCGGCGCCGCCCGCCGCCAAGCCATCGCCGAAGGCCGCGACTCCGGCTCCTATCAGCTGTTGGAACTGCCGTCGCGCAAATCCCTGGACGCCGCCTCGACCACCTTCCGCGCCGCCAAGGTCCGCGTCCTTTCGTTGCGCCGTCTTCTGCAGAAGCGAGGAGTCGCGACGAAAGACCTATCCCCCACCGAAGGCCGCGACTACAAGTCCGAGCGCTAAAAGGTAGGCGGGACGCCTTTCCTCGTAACGGTCGCTCCGTCGTGCACCTTACGGGTCTGGTCAGGAACTGGGCCCTGGGGGTGGTGGCCGTGCCCGGAGCAAAACCCGTGAGACGCCCGAGGCTCAGCACGAGGGCGGCTCTGCGGAGCGAGCGATCACCGAGCGCGAGCGCGTTTTGCGGAGCGGCACGGCCGGCAGCCCCGGGGCCCAGTTCCTACAAAGGTCCGTTAGCCGTTCAGCCGTTCCACCAGTACCTGAAGCGGCGCGACGCCCGAGTGTACCAGGGCAGGTTGTCGTAAGCCTTTCGCGTCGCGCCGACCGCCTGGTCGTAGTCCACGTCCGTGTTCACCAGGTGGCTCGTCTTCGCGTCGACGAGCCCGATCGCCGTTTTCTCGAAGCGCGCGTCCTGCTTCATGTTGAACTCGTCCCAGCGGCTAAGGCGCGTGGTCAGCATGTAGGCGATGTTGCCGGCCGGCAGGCCCTTCTGCACGCGCTCGGCGAGCGTCCGCGAGAGCTTCTCTCCGTCGATAAGCCCGGAGCCCTGCACCTCGGCCGGCTGATGCAGGTCGGTGGCCGTCTCCATCATCAGCGCCTTCACCTCGGACGCCTTATAGACGTGCCCCTTCTCCTTCATGTAGCCGATCGCGTCGGCCGCGATGCCGGCGGCCATCGGGGTCGCCATCGAGGTCCCGGTCATGAAGCGGTAGCTCGGGTTGCCGGCCAGCGCGCAGCCGGTGTCCTTGTCATCCGAGCTGCGCGCGCTGATCACGCCCGGGCCGTAGAAGCAGCCCGGGTCGCTCGGGTTGGCCGGCGGCTCATCCAGGCCGAACGGATGTATCACGCGGCTCCAGAACGCCTTGCGCCGCGCGGCCGACGATACGTCCCCGGCGACCGTCGCGATGTCGGGCTTGTTGAACGTCTCGCCCTCCGAGGTCGTCACCGGGCCGCGCGAGGGGAAGAACGAGAACTTCTTGTCCTTGTTCACGCCGGTCACCGTCAGCACGTAGCGCGCGTTGCCGGGAGCCGCGACGGTGCCTTTGTTCGGGCCGCTGTTGCCGGCCGCGATCGCCATCAGGATGTTGTCCTTCACCATCATCTCGTTCGCGAGCTGGCTGATCGGATCCTTGTCCGCGTCGCCGGGCCCGCCCAGGCTCATGTTGACGACCTGAGGCCGGATCTCCGCGGGCAGGGAGCGCATCGCCTTCATGCCGGCCAGGACGGTGTCCTCGCTGGTGCGGCCGGTGTCGCCGAAAACCTTCACGATCACGAAGCGCGTGTCGGGAGCCATGCCCTTGTACTTCCCGCTCGAGGCGGCCCCGTCGCCGCCGACCGAGCCGGCGACGTGGGTCCCGTGGGCGACGGTATCCTTAAGGCCGGAGCCCGACAGGTCGACGTACGAAAGCACGCGGCCCTTGAAGTCGGGATGCTTCACGTCCAGCCCGGAGTCGATGATGCCGACGATGGCGCCCTTGCCGGTCATGCCGCGGCCCCACAGCGACGCGATCGACATGATGTCGCGGCTCGCGGCGTTGGCCGGAGAGACGTCCGCGGTCCCGGCCTCGTGCGGCCGGAACGCGAGCGGAAGCACGTTGTAGAGCGGGTCGGGCCAGGCCGGGCCGCGCAGCGCGGCGTCGGCGGCGAGCGAGGCCGCCTGCTGTATGACGCGCGCGGGCCGGCTGTCGACGCCCAGGGACGCAAGCCCGCGGCCCAACTCGGTCGCCCGGGACAACGGCAGGTCCACCGCGATCAGGTTGTCGACCGCGCGGACCACGCGGGCCTCGTGGCGCGCCATCAGCGCGGGATCGAGGCCGGCCTCGTTGTAGATGGCCGGCGCCTCGCCGGACGGGTCCTCGACCGTCAAGCGGTCCTTCGCGACGGCGCGCGGGGCCGCGATCAAGAGCCGGACCGAGCCGCGGTCCTTGTCGACCGCGAAGCCCGACAGGTCCACGCCGGACGCGGCGAGCGAGCCGAGGGCGGACCAGTCGAAGCCCGAGAGCTGGAGCATGCCGGGCGTCGAGCCGTCGAACGGAGTCCCGGTGCCCCAGCCTCCGAGGCCCGGTTGCGAGAGCTTGGCCAGCGGGTTCGGCGGCGCGACGGCGCGCGGGCCCAGCCCGCCGGCGCGGGGCTTGTAGCCCTTGCCGTCCTCGGCCGTCAGGATGTCCATCAGCACGTTGCGGCCCAGGGCCGTGAGGACCTCGCGGCCGTCGGCGGCTTTCTCGAACAGGCGGCTCTCCATCGCCGCGGCCTCGGGCCGCGAGGCGATGTAGGTCCGCAGCGCCGCGGCCATCGCGGCGTCGACGTCGTCCGCCGGCAGCCGCGCGATGAGCTGGAGCACCTTGCGCGCGACGTCGGCCTCGAGGGGCTTGGCCTCGGTCCGTCCGGCTCCGACGTCGGCCTTCTCGTAGACGAGGCCGCCGTCCGCGGCGAGCGCCAGCCCGTATTTCCGTCCCCGTTCCCTCAGGAAGTCCTGCACGCGCGGGTTCAGCGCGGTCGGTCCGCTCTCGGGGACGCTGAGTTGAGCGACGAGCGGGGACGTCAGCGCGCCGAGCAGCGCGAGCCACGGCACAAGCCTCTTCATGCCAGCCTCCTGAGGTTCGACTTCGACGACGGATCGTACCCAAATGACCCCCGGCTGTCAAGAAAACGGGGACCATAGGACCCAGGACGAGCCTGGGCCTTCGGCTTACGCCGTCGAGCGTATCATCGGGTCCCGCGCGAGGCAAGGGACCTCTGGGCCTATTTTCCATAGGACTCCTTGATTTTGGCGGGTCCGCCCTTTATCATTAGGGGACGGAGGCCGCTTGCGCTTCGGGCTCTATCCCAAGACGATCCTGCTGATGGTGTCCCTGGCGGTCATCCCCGTCGGGTTCGCCGGCTTTCAGCTCATCGCGATGAGCCAGGAGGGCCTGCAAAGCTCCATCATGGAGCTGCAGACCAAGCTGGCCGAGAAACTGGCCCAAGGGGTCGGCCAATCCGTCAAGGCGACCGATGAGAAGGCCCGCTTCGCCCTGCTGGCGCTGGATCAGCCCCTGCCCGCCGCCGAAAAAGACCGCCTGCTGAAGGCTTTCCTGGACTCTCAGGAGGGAGCCGCCGAGATCGCCCTATTGGACCCCTCCGGCAAGGAGAGCCTGCGGGCCGCGGCCCGCGGCGCGGGGGGCACGGGCCCTCAGGACCGCTCGAGGGAGCGCGGCTACGCGGCCATGCGCGCCACCGGGCGGCGCCAGCTCGAGCTGATGCCGGCCTCCAGGCCCCGCCTGCGGGCCTTCTATCCGATGCGCGACGGCCGGGCTTGCTATCTGTCGATGTTTCTCACGGGGTCCTGGCAGCGCTTCGAGACCGAGCGCATCGGCGGCACGGGAATCGCCGTTCTGGCGGCCAAGGACGGGACGCCGATCCTTTACCCCCGCGACGCGGGACTGGAGCCCGGATCGCTGCGGGAGCTCGCGGCGGTCAAGCGCGGGGTGGCCTCGGCGGTTCTCGGCTCGCTGTCTTTCACCGACGCGGCGGGGCGCCGGATGGTCGGCTCCTACGCCCCGCTCAAGGACATCGGCGGGGCCGTGGTCATCATCCAGCCCCAGCGCGAGGCGTTCGCGGTCGCGTACCGCATGCGGCTGCAGGCCCTGATGGTGCTGGTCGTCTTCGGCGTGCTGGCGCTGGTGATCTCGATGTGGACCGCGCGCCAGATCTCGCTGCCGATCCTGCGCGTGACCGACGTCGCGGCCTCGGTCGCGCGCGGCGACTTCTCGAAGCTCGTCGAGATCGAGTCCGACGACGAGCTCAGGGACCTCGCGGCGACCTTCAACCACATGACGACCCAGCTCCGGAAGTACCACGAGATGCAGGTCGACAGGATCATCCTCGAGGAGCGCAAGACCGAGGCGATCCTGTTCTCGATCGCGGACGGCATCCTTATGACCGACTACGACGGGCGCATCCAGCTCGCGAACCGCATGGCGCGCTCGGTGCTGGGGCTCTCGCCGACCGAGGACCTGGAGGGGAGGCGCCTGCAGGAGCTGATGCCCGACCCCGCGATACGCGGGGTCCTCGAGGAGGTCTCGACCAGCCCGCAGGAGAACCTTCACCGCGAGCTGGACCTGTCGACCGACATGTATCGGCGCATCTTCCGCGTCAGCGCGCAGCCGGTCATCGCGCCCGGCAAGGGGACGCCGCTGGGGATCGTCACGGCCCTCCACGACGTGACGCTGGAGAAGGAGCTGGAGAAGATGAAGGAGGACTTCGTGCAGTCGATGACGCACGACCTCCGCAGCCCGATCGCGTCGATCCGCGGCTTCGTCGAGATACTGCTGAAGGGCGAGCCGGGGCCGCTGACCCCGGTTCAGCAGAAGATGCTCGACTCGATGGACAAGGCCAGCTTCCGGCTGCTCGGGATGATCAACAACATCCTCGACATGGCGAAGATGCGCTCCGGCAGGATGGATCTTCAGCTCATCGGGACCGCGATCAACGAGGTCGTCGAGCGCGTGCTGGAGACCATGGGGCCGCTGGCGCGGCGGAAGGGCATCGACCTGGTCTTCAACGGCGACCCGGGCGGGAAGATCAAGGCCGACCCCGACCTTCTGGAGCGGGTGTTCACGAACCTGGTCGGCAACGCGATCAAGTTCACCCCCGAGGACGGCAAGATATTGATCTCGGTCCGGGACGACGGCAACGAGGTGCGGTGCTCGGTCGAGGACACCGGCCACGGCATTCCCGCGGAGTACCGGTCCAAGATCTTCGAGCGCTTCGCCCAGGTCGGGGGCCAGCGCGCGGGGGGGACCGGCCTGGGGCTCGCGATCTGCAAGTTCATCGTCGAGCTGCATCGCGGGCGTATCTGGGTGGAGTCGGAGCCCGAGGCCGGCTCGCACTTCTATTTCACGCTGTCGAAGCACCTCACCGAGAGGGACGTCCCGGCCATGAACGGGGGGAAGGATGAAACCGGCTTGATCCCTCCCTCGCTCCCCGCTCCCTACGGTAAAAAGGATTAGCTCGACTGCACGCTGACGTAGAGCGGGCGGCCGTCGCGCAGCACGTCGAAAACGACTCCCTCCGACAGTTTCGCGCCCTTGGCGGCCTTCTCCAGCTCCTTGGCGTCGCGGATCGGCTGCTGGTTCAAGCCCTGCACGACGTCGCCCTCGCGCAGGTAGCCTGCGAGCTTGGAGGTCCGGTCCACCCCGCGGACCTGGACGCCGTCCTTGGCCTCGACGAACTCGACGCCTTCCCAGACGAACGCCCGGCCCTGCGGCTGCGGCGCGCGCGTCTCGGGCTCGGGGGCGGCCGGGGTTTCCTCCTCGGGCGCGCCCTCCTCCTCTTGCTCCGGCGGGGTTTGCCCCTCGGCGGCCCATGCCGGGCGCTCGGCGAGGCGCAGCGAGAACGCCTGCGGGCGGCCCTGCCTCAGGGCCTTGAGCTCCAGCGTCGTCCCCGGCGCCGACAGCGCGGCCGCGCCCATCAAGTCCTCGACCTTCTCGACCTTCTTGCCGTTCACCTGGACGATCACGTCCCCGCGCTTGAGGCCGGCCTTCTCGGCGGGGGAGCCCTTGAAGATCTTGTTGACCAAGGCGCCCGCGGCCTCCGGCAGGCCGAAGCGCTGGCGGATGACGTCGTCGACCGGCATCAGCCCGACCCCGAGCCAGCCGCGTTTGATCGTCTTGCCCTGCTCCAGCAGGCCGAGCGTCGCGCGCGCCTCGTCGGCCGGTATCGCGAAGCCGATCCCGGCGAACACCCCGGCCGGCGAGTAGATCGCGGTGTTGATGCCGATCACCTCGCCGCGGATGTTGATCAGCGGCCCGCCCGAGTTGCCGCGGTTGATCGCCGCGTCGGTCTGAAGCAGGTTCGGATAGACGCGGTCCTCGATCGTGACCGACTGCCGCACGGCGCTCAGGATGCCGGCGGTGACCGTCTGCTGGAGCTCGAACGGCGAGCCGATCGCGATCACCCACTGCCCGACGCGCACCTTGCTCGAGTCGCCGAGCTTCAGCGCCGGGAAGGGGCCCTTGGCCTCGATCCTGACCACCGCGAGGTCGAGCGAGGGGTCCTTGCCGACCACGCGTCCGGGCAGCTTCAGGTCCGACTGGCCCGGGCGGTAAAGCGTGATCTCGATCTTGTCGGCGCCGCGCACGACGTGCTCGTTCGTCAGCACGAGGCCGGAGGGGTCGATGACGAAGCCGGAGCCGGTGCCCTCGGTGCGATAGCGGTAGGTCTCCGGGCCGCGGCGGCGCGGCGGGGTGCCGTAGAAGAAGTGCTCGAACATCTCCTCCGGGTCGCCGAAGTAGAACTGAGGGGCGACGCGGACCTTGTGCTCCTGCGTGACCTTGATGTTGACGACCGCCGGCTTGGCCGCGGCGATCGTCTCGACGAAGGCGTCCTCGAGCTGCTGGGCGGGCAGGGCCGCGCCGGCCGGCCGCGGCGCGAGGCCGGCCAGCAGGACGGCGGCGACCGAAAGACGGGCGAGTCGTGAGGTCATCGGTTCTTCTCCTTGGAGTCCGATCTTTCGACGTCGGGAGCGGCGCCGGGGCTCAGGGCCGAGGGCGCGGGACGCGCACGGCGCGGTAGGAGCCGGACGCGGTCGAGGCTTCCTCGGGGCTGACGACGTCCAGCAGCACGGGGTCCCCGGCGCGGGGACGGGGCGGCGAGCCGCCGGGCTCGGGGTACATCGACGCGCAAAGATAGCCCCAGAACAGCGGGTTGCCGCGCAGCAGCGAGCGGTCGACGGCCACCCTCAGCTCGCCCGCTTGGAAGTCCGCCTCCGGTTCGAGGTCGAGGACCTTCTCCGGCCCGGTCGGCCGCGACTGATAGAGCGCCGACTCGTCGCCCGAGAGGGTGAGCGCGTACTCCCACGCGTCGCGCGGTTCGACGTAGCCCCCGCGTCCCGGCAGCAAGGCGCGCGAGCCGGAGCCCGCGCGGTGGTTCTGGTCGATGTACAGGTCGACGATCGTCCCGCCGAAGCCGCGCGCGGCCGAGATGTCCTTCTTGAGGTTGGCCAGCGAGACGGAGAACGTGATCCGCTCCTCGTTCCACGCGACCTTGAATCCCTTGAGCTCCCATGGGGGCGGCCTGTCGGCGACCTCGGGTATAGACAACGCGGAGCCGGCTTTGTTCCGGAACTCGATCCAGCCGGGGCCGGTCCTGACGAACGGCTGGGCCGGAGCGGTCGACGTCGCGACGCCGGCGGCCGGTCCCAGCGGGGCGAGCAAATCCTCGGGGACGGGCTCTCCCGAAAGCTTGAAGACGCGCGCCAGCGAGCCGCGGAAGTCGCGGTCGAGCTGCGGCAGGCGCGGTCCCGAGGGCTGACGGCCGTACTCCAGGAAGATCCCGCCGGCCTCGGCGCGATAAAGGGACTGAGCCGCGTCGTCCAGCGTCTTCAGGCCGGCCCGTCCGGAGTTCTGGTAGCGCTGCAGGGCCTGGGAGGCGTCGGCCAGCAGGCTCCAGGCCGACTCCTGCGCCGGGACGGCGTACCAGCGCGACAGGTCGCCGGCCCAGCCGGCGAGCGCGCCCTCCGCCGGGCCGGTCGAGGCCGCTCGGGCCGCCTCGGAGACGGTGCGCCAGCCGGAGGGACGGGTCTTCTTGAGCGCGCTCAGCGAGGCCTCGAAGGCTCCGGTGGAGGTCAACGTTTCGTCGACGACGACCGGAGAGCCGTCCGCCGTCGGGGCGGTGGACCCGTATAGGGCGAAGGGGACGACCGTCAGGCCGTCCGCGCCGGCCCAGCCCCGCGTCGAGCCGGGGACTTGGTAGGCGCCGGAGGCGACCCAGGAAAACCCCAGCCCGCGCGTCAACGGCAGCAGCTCCGGAGACAGGGCGCCGCCCGCCGGCGCGAGGCCCGCCGGGGGCGCGCCGAAGGCGGCGCGGAAGCTCTCTCGCGCCAGGGCCAGCTGCGCGGCGATG